>NZ_JBDPMD010000046.1:0-76469 GCF_039871875.1 Sphaerisporangium sp. B11E5
CACCACCGGAACCGTCCGCGTCGAGGCCTACAGCATCCAAGGCGCCGGCCACTCCCTCCCCTCCAGCGGCATGGGCCTGCGCGCCATCGAATTCTTCGGCCTCACCGGCGCCAACCCCACCCCCACCCCCACCCCTAGCGTGACCCCCACCGTCACCCCGACCCCGACGGTGACCCCCACGGTGACACCGACTCCCACCCCGACCTTCGGCGGTGCCTGCCGCGTCACCTACGTGCCCAACACCTGGAACAACGGCTTCACCGCCAACGTCACCGTCACCAACAACGGCACCGCCGCGCTCAACGGCTGGACCGTCACCTGGTCGTGGCCGGGCAACCAGCAGGTCACCAACGCCTGGAACGCCACCGTCACCCAGTCCGGCACGCAGGCCACGGCGCGTAACGTCTCCTACAACGCCACCGTCGCGCCCGGCGCGCAACTGAGCTTCGGCTTCCAGGGCACCTACAGCGGCACCAACACCTCACCCGACCGCTTCGCCCTGAACGGCACGATCTGCGCGTGATCGCGGACCGGGGTGCGAGCCCGCACGGTACCGGGCCCGCACCCCCCGCGGTGTCAGAGAGTGAGCTCGTCCAGCACGACGTCCGCGAGCTTCCTGGCACGCGGGTCGTACTCGTGGGCGAGCGCCTGGAAGACCTGCTCGGCGCGGATCGCCGGCCAGTCGCCGGGCAGGTGCTCGGTCGGCAGGTGGGGATCCTGGCGGACGAGGTGCAGCCAGTCGGTGTGCAGCAGCAGTTGCCGCGCCAGGTCGTCCGGCGCGGAGGGAAACGGCCGGGAGGTGTCCCATTGCGCGAGGAACGCCTGGTAACGCCGGGCGATCTGCTCGATGTCGAACGCCTTCCTCACGAGGTCGGCGGCCTCGGTCGGCGTGGACGCCCTGGCGGTCAGCACGGTCACGTGGTCGCCCAGCTCCAGCGAGGCGAGCACGCCGGTGACGTCCCTCACCCCCGGAGCGATCCACAACCCGCTCTGCAGCAGCCCGAACCCTGCCCAGATGAGCCGGGAGCGCAGGTCGTGCCGCGTGCTGCGCCGGCTGTCCGGCAGGGAGAACCCGACGAGCGTCCACGTGCCGTCCCAGTCGCGGTTCACCGCGCCGGTCTCCCACACCCGCCTGCGCCCGTCCGCGAGGATCTCCGCGGCGTGCGGGGTGAGCCCGAAGTACACCTTGCGTCCCCGCCGGTGCCGTGCCAGCAGGTTCCGCTTCACCATGCGGGCCAGCGTCGACCGCACGGCCTCCTCGGAGACGCCGAGGCGGGCGAACACATCGATGACGCTTCCGGAGTAGACGGCAGTGGCCCGGCCCAGCACGTAGATGCCGAGGAAACTGAACATGAGGGACTGCGGGCGCACGGATGGCACCGTCTGGTCCTCGTCGCCGCCGGAAGTCACAGCAAAAGGGTACGGTCCTCCTATGTGATGCACATCTTTGACGGGCGTCACATTGGCGCCATAGATTCGGCGTTGTCGCGCTTGCCGGCCGAGAGGTGACGTCCCATGGATCTGCCGGGAGAGGTGGCGGCCATGAACGTCGCCGAACTGGTCGCGATCGACGTGCACACACACGCGGAGGTCTCCGCCGCCGGGCACGCCTCGCTGAACCCGGAGCTGCTCCGCGCCTCCGAGAAGTACTTCAAGGAACACAAGAGACCGGCCGTCCCCGAGATGGCCGCCTACTACCGCGAGCGCAAGATGGCGGCGGTGGTGTTCACCGTCGACGCCGAGCACGCCACGGGGCATCCGCGCATCTCCAACGAGGAGATCGCCGAGAGCTGCGCCGAGCACGCGGACGTGCTCATCCCCTTCGGCAGCGTGGACCCGTGGAAGGGCCGGGCGGGCGTCCGCGAGGCCCGGCGGCTCGTCGAGAAGTACGGCGTGCGCGGCTTCAAGTTCCACCCGAGCATCCAGGGCATGGCGCCCAACGACCGGGCGGCCTACCCGCTGTACGAGGCCATCGAGGAGCTGGGTGTGCCGGCGTTGTTCCACACCGGCCAGACCGGCATCGGCGCCGGCGTGCCGGGCGGGGGCGGGGTCCGGTTGAAGTATTCCAACCCGATGCTGGTGGACGACGTGGCCGTGGACTTCCCCGAGCTGCGGATCGTCCTGGCCCATCCGTCGTTCCCCTGGCAGGACGAGGCGCTGGCGGTCGCCACGCACAAGCCGTACGTCTACATCGACCTGTCGGGGTGGTCGCCGAAGTACTTCCCGCCGCAACTCGTGCGGTACGCCAACACGCTGCTGAAGGACAAGGTGCTCTTCGGCTCCGACTACCCGATGATCACCCCGGACCGCTGGTTGTCGGACTTCGCCACGCTGGACATCAAGCCCGACGTCCGTCCCCTGATCCTCAAGGACAACGCCGTACGCCTGCTCGGCCTCGGCCAGGAGGGGACATGAGACGAACGGCTCATATTCGGCAGAGTGTTGACGGCCGTCAGGAAGGTGCCTAACCTCCGGGGCGAGACAGCCATGCTCCGTCTCGCGTCCCCAGACAAGGAGCGGTCATGCCGAACCTGTCCGACACACCCCCCAGCCGGCTCCAGTTACGGCGCGCGGTCACGTCCAGCTTCCTGGGCAGCGTCGTCGAGTACTACGACTTCCTGCTGTACGCCACCGCTGCGGCCGTGGTCTTCAACAAGGTGTTCTTCTCCGCCCTCGACCCGCTGACGGCCACGGTCGCCAGCTTCGGCACGTTCGCCACGGGGTACCTGGCCAGGCCGCTCGGCGGCGTGATCTTCGGCCACTTCGGCGACCGGCTGGGCCGCAAGCGCATGCTGGTGCTGACCATGGTGCTGATGGGGGTCGCCAGCGTCCTCATCGGCCTGCTCCCCACCTACGCGCAGATCGGCGTCCTCGCCCCCGTCGCGCTCGTGACGCTCCGGATCCTGCAGGGCATCGCCGTCGGCGGCGAGTGGGGCGGCGCCGTGCTGATGTCCGCCGAGCACGCCACCAGCAGGCGCGGCCTGTGGACGAGTTTCACCAACGCCGGCGCCCCCTTCGGCATGGTCCTGTCCACCGGCGCCCTCACCGTCACGGCCTCCGTCCTTTCCGACGAGGCGTTCCTGAGCTGGGGCTGGCGGATCCCGTTCCTGCTCAGCGTCGTGCTGCTGGCGATCGGCCTGTTCGTCCGGCTGCGGGTCGAGGAGACCCCGGTGTTCGAGGCGGTCAGGGACCGCACCACCCGGGCGCCGCTGCTCGACGTGCTGCGCACCCACCCGAAGGTCCTGCTGCTCGGGGTGGGTGTCGGCCTGTCCGCCTTCGTGGCCCAGGGCACGCTCACCACCTACCTCATCGCCTACGGCGTGCGGACCGGCTTCACCCGGCAGACCGTGCTGAACTGCCTCACGCTCTCCTCAGCGCTGGCCGTCATCGGCATCATCGGCTGGTCGGCCCTGTCGGACCGGGTCGGACGCCGCCCGATCGTGGTGGCGGGCGCGGTGCTCATGGCCGCGTTCGGCTTCGTCCTGTTCCCGATGGTGAACACCGGCGACACGGTCCTGCTCGCCGTGGCGCTCGTGCTCGGCCAGGCGGTCCTGCACCCCATGATGTACGGCCCGCTCGGCGCGTTGTACACCGAGCTGTTCGCCACCAGGAGCCGCTACACCGGAGCTTCGCTCGGCTACCAGCTCGCCGGGCTCGGCGCCGGCCTGGCCCCGCTGCTGTTCGCCCAGCTCGACGCGTCGGCCGGCGGCACCGCGACGACGACGATCTCGCTGGTCATCGCCGCGTGCTGCCTGCTGACCGTGGTCTGCGTGCTCGCGCTCCGCGAGACCAGCCGCCAGGACCTGACCACGGACACCCCGGCCGTGCGGGACTCCGGCGTGGCGGGTACGACGGTCTGACCGGGCCCGGTCCCTCCTGCACCGACGTCCGCGGGACGACGGTGCAGGGGGTGATCGGGGAAGCTAAATCGTATTAGCACCTTGACACGGCTCACAGACGATCATATGAGTGAGCTAATTCGATTTAGCATCCCCGTAACAAAAGAGAGAACCAGATGAACATCGGCAGATGGGCCGCGGCGGTCGCCACAGCCCTGGCCCTCACGGCGTCGGGCCTGACATACGGCGGGCACCCCGGCGGAGACGACGGCGCAGGGATCAAGAGCATCACCCCCATCACGACGATCTCCACCTACGGCCAGAAGGTCTCCGCGGTGGCGGTCGAGTACGGCGAGACCGTCAACCCGCGGGAACTGGACAACTCCACGTTCTCGGTGCAGGACACGATCTACAACTTCCGGTTCAACCCCGTCGAGGACCTGCCCAAGCTGACCGACCGGAAGGTCACCAGCACGTACACGAACGACGCCGCCACCACCCGGGCCGACCACCGTTCGGTGCCGGGACGGTACGTCATCGTCGAACTGGACCCGGAGCAGAACGCCGGCTGGACGGTGGTCGTCTCCAAGTGCCCGACCTTCCTGTGCACGGTGAAGGTGAACCAGGACCTGCCCACCCGGGTGGTGCAGCGCAAGAACGTGCACGGCCGCCCCGGTCTCGGGATCGGCAAGGGGCCGGTGCTGGCCAAGGCGGCGCCGGGCACCTCGCGGAAGGTGACCGAGAAGGCGGTCAACCTGCTGGCCGACGAGTTCCGGTACGGCTCGTACCTGTCCGGCGGCATGGTGCTGCCGTACCACTACCACCTGCCCGCGAACTACGACCCGGCGAAGAAGTACCCGTTGATGGTCGTGCTGCCCGGGCACGGCATGGGCTGGGACGGCGACAATCCGCTGGTCCAGGTGGCGGCGGACATCCCCGCGACCGCGTGGCTGCGGCCGGAGTGGACCGGCGGCACCGAGGACGTCATCGTGCTCGCGCCGCAACACCAGCGCGTGGGCGGCCCGGCCGAGGCCGACCTGCTGGTCAAGATGCTCGACCAGTTCCTCAAGGACTTCGCGGTCGACAAGCGGCGGGTCTACGCCACCACCGTCTCGTACGGCTCGCAACTGCTGTGGAACGCGTTCGCCAAACGTCCGGAGCTGTTCGCCGGCGGCCTGGTGACCGGCGGCTTCGCGGTCAACGCCGAGCAGGCGGCGGCCATCGCCGCCGCGGAGATCCCGCTGTGGGTCACCCACGGCGTGCACGACCACCTGCTGAACATCAACTTGGCCCGCAACACACGGACGCTGCTGCGGAACGCGTACACCGCGCGGGGCAAGACCCCCGAGCAGATCGACACCCTGCTGCGGTACACCGAGTGGGAGGACGCGGCGTTCTCACTCCCGGACCACCACGCGGCGTACGGCCCCACCTATGAGTACGAGAACGGCGCCATCCTGCGTTGGCTGCTGAGCCAGACCAAGGCGTGACCCCGGCGCCAAGGCAACGATTGCAATTTTCTGTTCATCCTTGAGGCCGCGGCCCTCCCACCGGGGAGCGTGACCTGGGCCACGCCCGCCCACCGTCGCATGGCGGCGGTGGGCCTCCACTTCTGGAGCGGCGCGACCCTCACCTACCACGTCACCAGGCCGGGAAGCTCGGTCACCGGCACCCCATCCTGACCGTGGAGCGGCGGCCCGGCGATCCGGGCCGTCGCACTACTTGTCCTTGCCGCTGCCACGGCCGATGACGCCGTCCAGTTTCTTCTCGGCGGCCTCGAGGTTCTTCCTCACGTTCTTGGCCACGTCCTTGGGCAACCCGCCTCCGCCGCCCGAGGAATTCCTGTCCTTCGGGGCGGGCTTGTCCCGCGGGCCGGGCTTGGTGTCAGGCGGCGGAGGTGCCACCGCGACCGGCTTCACCGCCTCGGGCCCGTCCTCCGGCGCACGGCCGCCTGGCGTGGTCCCTCGCTCCCCGGGCCCGGGTCCGGTCACCGGCGCTTGCGGCGTCGCCCCTGACGAGGGAGGCGCGGGAGAGACGGTCCAGGTCTGGATCACCGTCACCGTAGGCACCGCGGCACCCGTCACACCGCGGTCCGGCCGTCCGGTCAGGTAAGCGGCTCCCCCCACCACCACGCCGGCCATCAACGTCGAGGCCCCCACCGCGACCACGACCCCCACGCGCGGGCGCCGGGCCACCGCCGGCATCGGCGCCGTGCCGCGGGCCGCACGTCCACCGCCGACGTGGACGCGGCCCGGGGTATCCAGTTCCTGCCCCGCGGCGACGGCGGCCAGCAGCTGCGCGGCCTCGGCCGCGCCCATCCGATCCTCGGGTTCCTTGGCCAGCAGTCCTTCGATGACCGGTGCCAGAGGCCCGGCGTTCCGCATCGGCGGCGGTTCCTGATTCATGATCGCGGCGAGCGTAGCCAGCACGTTCGCCCGCTGGAACGGCGAATGCCCCTCCACCACTTGATAGAGCGTGACCCCCAAGGACCAAAGATCCGAAGCACGCGTGGCCGCGCCGCCGACGGCCCGCTCAGGCGCGACATAAGCCGGAGTGCCGACTAGCACCCCCGTACGGGTCATCGGCCCGTCGTCCTCCAGCGCCGCCACTCCGAAATCAGTGAGCACCGCCCGCCCGTCCACCCCGATCAGCACATTCTCCGGCTTGACATCACGATGCAGCACCCCGGCCTCGTGCGCCGCCGTCAACGCCTCCAACACCTGAGACCCGATCTCCGCCACCCGACGTGGAGTCAACCCCCCACTCTCCCAAGCGACGGCCCGCAACGTCCGTGACGACACCAGTTGCATGACGATCCACGGATACCCGTCCTCCGCGAAAACGTCATAAACCGCCGCGACTCCCGGGTGCCCGATCCGCCCCGCGGCCCTGGCCTCGCGAAACGTCCGCACGCAGAACACCTCACGCTCCTGCGGCGTCAGCCTCTCCACCCCGCGCAACTCCTTGACGGCCACCTCCCGTCCCAGCACCAGGTCCAGGGCCCGCCACACGACCCCCATCCCCCCGCACCCGAGCTGCTCCACCAGCCGGTAACGCCCCGCCACCACCCGCTCGCACGCCGCCGCATCCGCCTTCAATTCGGCCATGTTCCCCAGCTACCCCTTCCCGGCTGGGACACTCCGATCGTCACCAATTGGTCGCATATCCCGACGAAATCAGCGCACGAGGGGAATGCGTGATGACCGCATGCGCCATCGCATGCGGTCATCACGTTGTGGTCAGGGGCTGGTGCACGTCAGGGACGGGGCCGAGGGGGCGCCGTTGCCGAGAAAGCCGAACGTGGTCGTGCCGGTGGCCGGGATCGAGGCGTTGTACGAGGCGTTCGTCACCGTCACGGCGGAACCGTTGGCGCTCAGGGTGCCGTTCCACACTTGGGAGATCGACTGGCCGCTGCTCAGCGTCCATCTGACGGTCCACCCGTTGACCGCCGCGTTGCCTGCCTTCACGGTGACCTCGCCCTGGTAGCCGCCGGACCATGAGTTCACCGTGCGGTAGCTCGCGGTGCAGGCGCCTGGAGGCTGGGGCGAGGGGCTGACGGACGGCGAGGGGGAGGGGCTGGCGGACGGTGAGGGCGACGGGCTGACGGACGGCGAGGGCGACGGGCTGGGCGACGAACTCGGCGACGGCGACGGCCTGTACGGGCACTTGTTGC
This sequence comes from Sphaerisporangium sp. B11E5, assembly GCF_039871875.1. NCBI lineage: Bacteria > Bacillati > Actinomycetota > Actinomycetes > Streptosporangiales > Streptosporangiaceae > Sphaerisporangium > Sphaerisporangium sp. B11E5. Next base: position 7,513 of record NZ_JBDPMD010000046.1, read on the forward strand.
GATACATGGAGATGCCGTTGGGGTCCAGCAGTGGGCACAGGAACTGGGTGTACCGGGTGTCGTTGTCGACGAAGATCTTCAACCAGGGGATCAGCATCCGCATTTCATTGGTGTTCGGCCGTGTCGCGAACAGGTGGTCCGCACCGGTCAACTCCACCCAGGCGCTGGGGGTAGTAGCGGGAATAGTGGTGTATATCCCGTTCAGATAGGACTGCGTGACGGTCGTGTCCCGCTGTCCTGAGATGAACATGGTCGGTACCCGGGCGTTGGACATGTTGTAGTTCCCCACTGGGGAGCCGGGCGCGAGTCCGACCGCGGCTTTCAGCGTGGGCCGCCGGAGCAACGCGGTGATGACGCCGGCGCCGCCCGCGGAGTGGCCGATCACCGACAACCGGTTGGGGTCGACCCAAGTGCGCACCGCACTGCGCTGCGTGAGGTAGTCAAGCGCGGCGAGGAGCTGAGTGGCCCGGGAGTCCGCGCTGTCGGTGCGGCTGAGCGTCTCGATGCCGATCACGACGAATCCGAAGGATGCCAGCCAGTGACCCATCCACTCCTCTTCGACCGAAAACAGGGCGGAGTAGCCGGGCACGATCGCGACCCCGCCGTAAGTCTGGCTGGAGTCCATCGGATAGTAGATCGACCCACTGCCGAAGCCGTCCCCCGGCACGCTCAGTTGCGCGGTGGCGAAGGTCCCCCTGTTGGCCGCCACGCTGGACAAGGTCGGGTTGGGGCCCCGCTGGTAGGGATTGTCGTCGGCCGACGCCGGTCGAGTCGCGACGGTCACCGCGAGCAGTCCGACTACGGCCATCACCGCGGCCATGACGCGCTTGGTCAACCACCCTTGAGGGCCCGGCTTCGGTCGCGGCCCGCCGGCAGCATCAGGTGCCGGTGACCCACTCACACGTCGTCGCACTGTTACGTCCCTCCTTGTCGGGTCATGCGCGGAAATGCCTGGGGCAGGCAGAGCCGGTTGCTGGAGCGCTCGGTCACGCGACGTGGTTGCCGCCAGACACCGCACCCGACGTTGTTAGCGCTAACAACCCGTCTTCGGCTGAACTACCTCTCTCCTTGACTCACTGGAGGCGGCGTGAAGGGGAGCAAATACGAGGAGAAAGTCGCTGTCAACAGCCGCTGGATGCCTGGATCGACGGTGTCAGGGGCCGGGAGACGCCTATCTGGCATATCTGGGTGGGCGTACCTTGACGACGAGGTACCTGCGCTGAAAATTCCACCGGAAGACTCCTGCGGATATCCCCGCGTGTCCCGCCATTCCCTGAGCCCTTTCGTACACCCGGCGGCGCAGGGGTGAAGCCGTGACGGCGGGCCGGGACCGAGGTCCCTGGCCCGCCGTCACGGCTGCGGCGCGCCCTGCCCCGGGCGGGCCCGGATCAGGTGGCGGTGCAGGTCACGGTGGCGCCGGCGCCGGTTCCGTTGCCCTGGAACCCGAGGCTGGTGCTCTGTCCGGCGGACAGCCGCCCGTTGTAGCTCTGGTTGGTGACGGTCACGGTGCCGCTGGTGCCGGAGTTGACGCCGTTCCACATGGAGGTGATCGCGGCTCCGGCGGGCAGGGTGAGGGTGAGCCTCCAGCCGTTGATCGCGTTGCCGCCCGCCGTGACGTTGATGGCGGCGACGAACCCGCCGCCCCATTGGTTCGCCACCGAGTAGGTCGCCGAGCAGCCCCCGGTCCCACCGCTGGGTGTGGGGGAAGGGGACGGACTGGGGCTGGGTGAGGGCGAGGGACTGGGGCTCGGGGTCGGGGTGGGGGAGGGGTCGCCGTCGAGTGTGAGGTTCTTCTGCTGGACCTGCCACTGGGTGTTGCACAGGCCGCAGTTGGGGCCGACGAAGGTGGTGCCGGCTGTTCTGTCGCCCTTGAGCCGCCACTTCAGATACAGCACCGCTACGCGGCCGAATTCGCCGCCGTTGGTCTGGCCGTAGGTGCCGCCGTGGCCGACGTTGAGGTTGCCCATGAACGCGGGGAGTCCTGCGGGGAGTTTGCCCCAGTCGTCGATGGCGTTGGGGTAGGCGATGTCGCTGGTTCCGCCGATGAAGTAGGCGATGGGTTTGGTGAGCCGGCGCAGCTGGTAGTCGTCGGCGTCGTTGAGCAGGCCGCTGCTGAAGATGGTGGTGGTGGTGATGCGTGGGTCGTTGGAGACGGCGTAGGCTTCCAGGCCGCCGCAGGAGAAGCCGCCGACGGCGATTTTGGTGGTGTCGAGTTTGCCGTAGTACTTGCTGCCCTGGCGGTTGTTCTCGGCGATGGCCCAGTCGATGGACTGGGTGAGCATCTGGGAGGTGGTGGAGCCGGAGGCGTTGGGGCCGCCGCTGGCGATGGCCAGGAAGCCGTGTGAGGCGATCTCGCGCAGGAAGTTGTGCTGGGAGAGCCCGTTGGCCGAGCAGCCTCCGTTGCCCCAGGCGTAGATGGGGAGTTTCTCGGCCGGGAGGGTGCCGGGGCGGTAGATGGTGTGGTTGGGCAGGGTGGTGGCGGTTTCGTAGTCGGCGGGGTAGGGGCCTGAGCCGCCGACCGCCGCGGCGCTGGGTGTCGAGGTGAGCGCCACTGCCGCGGCGCAGACCGACGCGACCGCGGCCGTCAGTGCCGCGGTGATGATGGAGCGTTTTCTCAATTCGCCCTCCGATGGTGTCACGACGGCGCTGGGTGCCGGGATGCGGCTGTCAGGCGGGGACGCGCCGATGAGAGCAGCGTGCAGTTACCATCAATGCGGTCATGAAAAGTGTCAACTCGGTGCGCGGTGCGGTGCGCGCGCCGACCTGGAACACCCCTGACGAAACGCGCCTCCGAGGGCAGCGCCGTCGTCAGGAGGGTGAAAGTTTCTACCTTCTGTGCCCGCCGGCCGGGACCGAGAGGGAGTTCTCCGATGCCTGGAAGTGGGTGATCCAGGACGCGGCGTCCGGCCAGTACGGTGTCGCGACCTGGATGAGCCGGGCCTGGGCGAGCGAGCCGAGCGCGGAATGGATCTCCAGCATGAGATCCCTGGCTGTCTGGCGGGGCCAGGGGGCCGGCAGCAGGTGCTCGGGAAGGTCGGGGTCGATGTCGGGGAACTTGCGCCAGGAATCCATGACGGAGGTCCGGGCCACCAGTGCCAGGGTCGCGTCGACCTTCCGCTCGCGGACGGCCACCCGCAGGTCCGCATACCGCGCGATGAAAGCCTGGTAAGCCGAGGCCAGGCCGGCCAGGTCGTAGGCGGCGGCCGGACCGTGCGGACCGGCCTCCTGCTCGAACCGGGTGTGCATCACCGACCACCGGGCACCGTCGACGTCGTCCAGGATGTCGTGCAGCGCCTTGGTGACCGGACCGGAGTCGGTTCCGGGCCGGATCCACACGCTGTCGTACAGTCGCGCGAACCGCAGCGCCCCCAGAGCCTTGCGAATCGCGTGCCGGGGGGCCTGCCCGGACTGGGGGATCGAGAAGGACACGGTCACCCAGTCGCCGGTCCACCGCGGCGGACGCGCGCCGAAGCTCAGGAACTGATCCATCCGGGACCGGTGCTTGGCGATCGCCTGCGGCGTGAGGTGGTACACCGGCGGCCGCCCGGGCCCCCGCACGGCGATCAGGCCACGCTTGGTCAGCCGGGACAACGCGGCCCGCGCACTGGCCTCACTGATGCCGAACTCCCCGAGCATCGCCACCACCGCCATCGACGGAAGGTCGGCATCGGAGGAGTCGAGATACTCCCCCAGCAAGGTCGTCAGCAGATGTTGCGGGTTGGGGCCGGCCTGCGCCCGCGGGACTCCGACATCATCCGAAGGCACATGGACACTCACATCATCAGCTTGCCGTACAACACCCTCGCGGTCAGGCGCCGGCCAGCGCACGGGCGCAGGCTCCGAGCCCGATCTCGCTGGAGGCCTTGACGAACACCACGTCCCCCGGCTCGAGAAGGGCCGTGGCCAGCCTGACGGCCCCGGCCACGTCCTCGGCGGTGTGGACGGCCACCCCCCGGTCCGAGGCTTCCGCTGCCTCCGCCATCGCGAGCGGGTCCCCCGCTCCGACCGCGATCAGCACGTCGAAGCCGAGGTCGGCGAGGAGCCGGCCCATCTCCGCGTGCCGGGCGCGGGAGGCGTCCGCCTGCTGCCCCATCGCGCCGAGCACGGCCACGGTACGACGGTTGCCGGCCAGGGCCTTCGCCGCCCGCAGCCCGGCCCGCATGGATTCGGGGCTGGCGTTGTAGGCGTCGTCGACGACGGTGATGCCGTCGGGTCGTTCGACGATCTCCAGCCGGCCGGCGGAGCGCCGCCGTGCGGCGCTCAGCCCATCGGCGATCTCGGCGACGCCCAGGCCGAGCACGGTGGCGACGGCGGCGGCGGCCAGGGCGTTGCTCACCTGGTGCTCGCCGATGAGGCCGAGCTCGACCGGGGCGCGGCCGGAGGGCGTCACCAGCTCGAACGCGGTGCGCGCGCGGTCGGCCGTCCGCACGTCTTCGGCCCGCACCTGCGCCTGCGCCGACCCGCCGTACAACAGGACCTGGGCCCTGGTGCGGCCTGCCATGCCCATGACGTACGGGTCGTCGGCGTTGAGCAGCGCGAACCCGTCCGCCGCAAGTGCCTCGACCAGCTCGCCCTTGGCCTCGGCCACGTCGGCCGGCCCGGCTCCCATGCGCTCCACGTGTGCGGTGCCGACATTGAGCACCAGCCCGACGTGGGGCGGTGCGAGCCCGGTCAGGTACGTCAGGTCGCCCTTCCGGCCCGCACCCATTTCCAGCACCAGGTATCGGGTGGTGGCATCGGCACGCAGCACGGTGAGCGGCAGCCCGAGCTCGTTGTTGAACGATCTGTCGGTGGCCACCGTCGCGGCGTGCCGTTCGAGCACCTGGGCGAGCAGGTCCTTGGTCGTGGTCTTGCCCACGGAGCCGGTCAGGCCGATCACGGTAGGGCTGATGTTCTCGAGCAGGTGCCTGGCCAGCAGGCCGAGCGCGAGCTGGACGTCCTCGACCACGAGGGCGGGCACGCCGACGGGCCTTGAGGCCAGCACGGCGACGGCGCCGCCCGCGACGGCGCCGGCCGCGTAGTCGTGACCGTCGGCGCGGGCGCCGGCCGTCGCGGCGAACAGGCCGCCAGGCACCACTTCACGGGAGTCGACCGCCGAGGGCGCCGTCACCAACGCCCGTGGGTCGCGCACGTCGTACAGGCGTGCGCCGACGACCTGCGCGATCTTGTCCAGCGTCATGGGGATCACGAGCCGCTCCTGGCGAACGCGAGGTCGATGAGGCGGCGCAGCAGGTCCGGGTACGGGACGCCGCTCGCGGCCCAGGCCCTGGCGTAGACGGAACGGGAGGTGAAGCCGGGCATGGTGTTGATCTCCAGCACGTACAGGCGTCCCGTGTCCTCCTCGTAGAGGAGGTCGACACGGGACAGGCCGTAGGCACCGATCGCCCGGAAAGCGCGCAGGGACAGCTCGCGCACGTCCTCGGCCACCCGTTCCGGCAGCACGGCGGGAATGACGGCGATCTCGGCCTGGCTGAGGTACTTGGCCTCGTAATCGAGCCAGTCGCCGGGCACGACGAGCTCGCCGGGCACCGAAGCACCCGGAGTGTCATGGTCGCCGAGCACGCCGCAGATGACCTCGCGCGCGGTCACGCCCTGCTCGACGACCACCACCCGGTCATAGGCCAGCGCCAGATCGACACCCGCGCGCAGCTCCTCCATGGAGGTGACACGGGAGATGCCGATGGAGGAGCCCATGTTGGCCGGTTTGACATACATCGGCCAGTCGAGCGACTTCACCAGACCCCAGCAGTCGGTGGTGGTGCGCCATTCGTGCTCGGTGAACCACACATAGGGGGTCACCGGAATGTCCTCCGCCAGGAACGTGCGCCGCATCGCGACCTTGTTCATGGCCACGGCAGAGGCCAGGACACCGCAGCCCACGTACGGGATGCCCAGCGTCTCCAGATGGCCCTGGACGACGCCGTCCTCGCCGAAGGGCCCGTGCAACGCGGGGAAGACCACGTCCGCCAGATCACGCCGCAACTCCACCGGCCACCGGCCCTGCCGGTCGATGATGACGGCGACCGGCTCGTACAGATCCCTCGGCAGAGCATCGAGGACAGCCTGTGCCGACTGCAGCGACACCTCATGCTCGGCGGACGGTCCACCCGCCAGCACGGCCACGCGTACGCGTTCGGTCACGATCGATCAGCCTTCCTCAGTGGTACGGAGACAGCTCGGCGGCACGGTGTCCGCCGGCGCGGGAACAGCCTGCGGAGTGTCGGCTCTGCGCCTGACCGGTTCCCAGGCCATTTGTTGCCCAGTTGACCGGAGCACGGACGGCTGAACAGTTTTTGGTCTGCTGGATGAGCAGGAACTCCGTCTAACGTGCCGGCGCATGCTGGCGAAACGGAGCTCCATGCGCACCATCGGTCTCATCGGCGGGTTGAGCTGGGAATCGACGGTGATCTACTACCAGGTCGTCAACCAGCGGGTACGCGAGCGACTCGGCGGCAGCCACTCCGCCAACAGCCTCGTCTGGTCGGTCGACTACACGACCGTCGAGGACCTCATCTTCGCCGGCCGCTGGGACGAGGTGAGTACGTTGCTGAGCGGTGCGGGCAGGAAACTGCAGGATCTCGGCGCCGACCTCCTGCTCATCTGCAGCAACACCTTCAGCAAGGTGAGCGACGACGTGGAGCGGGCCGTGAGCGTGCCCGTGCTGCACGTCGCCGACGTCCTGGGTGCCGAGATCCGCGCCAGGGGCATGCGCAAGGTCGGCCTGCTGGGCACCCGCTTCACCATGGAGGAGCCCTTCTACCGGGATCGGCTGGCCGCCCACGGCTTCGACGTGGTCGTCCCGCGGCGTGAGCAGCGGGAACTGGTCCATCACGTGATCTTCGACGAACTGGTGCGCGGGGTGCTCCGGGAGTCGTCCAGGGAGGCGTTCGCCCGGATCATCGATGATCTCGCGGACGACGGCGCTGAGGGCGTCATCCTCGGCTGCACGGAGATCGAGCTGCTGATCAGCGAGAAGGACAGCGCCGTCCCGGTGCTGCCGAGCGCTCGCCTGCACGCGGAGGCGGCGGCGGGCTTCGTGCTCGCCGGCTGACACGGCCTTGGCCGTGTCCGTTCACGGCGGGGACCGGTACGCCGGCGCGTCGGTGCCGTACAGCTCCCGGTGCCACAGGTCGGCGCAGACACGTTCGACGCCGGCCGTCAGATGGCGGCGGTAGGTGGTGAAAGGGAGGCCGAGTCGTTCCGCGGCCAGCTCCTGGGTGGGCGTGCCCTGGACGAACGTGACGGACAACGCCCGGTGGAACTTGACCGAGCGCGGATCCTCACGCAGGTCGTCGACCGCCCGGCGTAGCAGGTCGGCCAGTGCCGTGGCCGGGTTCTGCCCGGCCCGCTCGGCGACCAGCCTGGTGCGCGTCAGCGGGGAGGCGGCCAGCGCGTCCAGCCGCGACAGCCGGCGCAACGCCTTGCGAACCGCCTCGGCGAACTCCGCCTGGGACAACACCGCCAGTTTCGCCGTCGTGGCACTCGGGCCGCCGGCAGGCCCCGCGACGAGCGGTCGGTTCATCCGTTCCAGCCACGCCTGCGCCGGCACCGCGCGCCAGTCATGAACCAACAGGGTGTACGCGTCATCGCCCAGCCGTGGCTGTCCGGGGATGTCACGCATCCCGTGGTGCCGCCGTAGACGCTCCACCCACGCTTGGTTCGGATGGGGGATCTGGATACATGACCATGCCATCCCTTCGGACCGCAGGCAGTTGCCGATCGCCCGCCACTGGATCAGATCCATCACCGGCGAGTTCCCGCGGTACGGCGGCAGTGCCCACAACCGGCTGACCGCCAGGTGCTCACCGGCGCGCAACGGCGTGGTGGCACGCGCGTGCGCCCACGCCATGGCCACGACGGGATCGGCCGTCAGCTCCTCCTCGTCGAGTTCCGCCAGCCGCAGCCACGCGGAGAAGGCCACGGGCTCGCCGGTCGCGGTCCTCCGGTACAGCCGGAACGCCTCCGGCCGGCGTCCCGCCCAGAAGGCGGCGCGGCCCGCGGACGCGGCACCCTCCGCCGCCGTCGCCACGCGGAGCAGCGCGCCGACGTCCTCCTCCCGCAGCACCTCTTCCTGGAACTCGCCCTCGCCGTGGCGGCCGTGGAGATCGGCCGGCGCCCCGTCGCCGCGACGCAGATAGAGCAGGGCCGCCACCGCGCCGGGCACGTCCACGTCGCTCGCCGTGCGCAGCCTCTCCGCCAGATGCGCACGGACGCGGTCGTGCATCACCGCGTACCTCTCCGGATCCCGCCAACGTAGATCCGCCTCCAGCAGCTCCCGCACCACGCCGTGCGGGAACAGCCCGAGGCTGCTCGACTCCACGAACGGCAACCGCCTCAACCACCGGAACAACGTCCCGGCGTCCTCCGGCAGGGCCGCCCGCAGCAGGTCCTCCGTCGTCATGTACGCGTGCGCGCAGATCTCCAGTGCATGCCGATGCGCCGCCGACGGCGACTCGCCCACCAAATGATCGAGCAACGTGGCCACCACGTCCTGATCCGGCGTCCACCGCCTGCCGGCCCCGCCGTCCTTCACCGCCACGGCCGCCCCCAGCAGCAGCGCCAGCGGATGGCCACCGGCGAAGGCCAGCAGCGGCTCGCGCGACTCGGCCGGCACCCCGGTGGAGTCCAGCAGGGCCCGCGCGTCCTCGGCCCGCAGGTCGCGCAGCGGCAGCACCTCCAGCGTCCCCGCCCATCCCGGATCCGCCTGCCACCGCATGTCCGGCGGGTTCCGCCCCGCGATCACCACCAGCGCCCCCACGGGCACCCGCGGCAGGAACCGCTCGCGCAGCCATCCCTCCAAGCCCTGGATCCGTTCGAAGTCGTCGATGAGCAGCACCGCGTCCGCACCGCGGAGCACCAGCTCCGCCTCGGCCCCGGACGCCGCCGACGGCTCCAACGTGCGCCCGTCCACCATGGACACCGGCCGTCCCGCCACCGCGGCCTCGTGAGCGAACCGCCGCAGCAAGGCGGACTTCCCGACGCCACCGGGACCGTGCACGTACAGAACGCCGCAGCCGCCGCCGCGCAACGCCGCGTCGAAGACCGCGAGCTCGTCCTCCCGCCCCACGAACGCCGTCTCGCGCGCCGCTCGCAGGCGCCGCCCCAGCGATCCGGACCCGTCGTTGTTCTCCGATGACATACCCCTGACCCCTCTCCGAACGCACCATGGGTGGACCGGACCTGGCTACGCCTGGTGCCCGTTCTCGATCACGTGGCCCACGCCGGGGTGGGGTCGTCGTCGTGGTGGCGTGCCGCCGGTGTCCGGGCGGTACTCGAAGTGCCACCACTCGTTGTCGTACATGCGGTAGAGGTGGTAGCGGGCGCCGTGTTCCTCCAGCCAGCGCGCGCCTTCGTAGGGGCGCACGTCCAGCGCGACGCCCTTGACGTGGGGGGACTCCGCCGGTGGCAACACGAGCATCCGTGCCGAGGCCGGGGAGCCGGAGCGGCGCACCTCCTCGTCGAACATCCGTTGCTGGACGACGGGATCGCGGTATCCCGAGGTGAGGCCGATGAGCTGGCCGTGACGCCAGAGCGCCGTGGTGCGCGCCGCGGTGAACGCCGCCATGGCGCCGTCGGTGAGCCCGGTGAGGTCCTCGGCGGGGAATCGCATCCGCAACGCCCAGCGGCAGGCCAGTTCCCGGCCGCGGCCGGGACGGCGGACGAACGCCACGGGCAGCAGCAGCACGGCGAGGACCAGCGTGACCGCGGCGAACAGCCGGTCACGGGGCCGGGCCGGGATGATACGTGGTTCGTTCATGACGAACTACGATTGGCGCCGAATATGCGTGCGTCGTCCGCCGCATGTCACCGTTCATCGACGGCGGCCACCGTCGGCGCCACCGTGACACAACCATGACACGGCGCGGACGAGGAGGGGACACGGCCGGTCCACAGTGGACGGGGTCGACCGGCGGGCGAGTTACGGAGCGTGTCATGAAACTCGGCGGCGTGTCGCGGGTGTTGTTCATCGAGGACGACCCGGCCGTGCGGGAGGGCCTCGAGCTGGCCCTGACCCAGCATGGGCACCGGGTGCGCGCGGTGGAGTCCGGTGAGCAGGGACTGGACCGGCTGCGTGCGGACCCCCCCGACGTCGTCGTGCTCGACCTGATGTTGCCGGGCATGGACGGGTTCGAGGTCTGCCGCCGCATCAGGGCCGCCGGTGAGATCCCGATCATCATGCTGACCGCGCGCGGGGACGACATGGACGTGGTGGCCGGGTTGGAGGCGGGCGCCGACGACTACGTGGTCAAGCCGGTGCAGCCCAGGGTGCTCGACGCACGCATCCGCGCGGTGCTCCGGCGCATCGGCCGGGACCACGCGGAGCTGGAGCAGCACGGGGACCTGACCATCGATCGGGCCGCGCTGGTGGTCGCCCACCGCGGCGTGCCGGTCAGCCTCGCCCCGACCGAGCTGCGCCTGCTGCTCGAACTCTCCGGCACACCGGGCCGGGTGCACAGCCGCCAGCAGCTTCTGGAGTCGGTGTGGGAGCACGGGTACTTCGGTGACTCGCGTCTGGTGGACGCGTGCGTGCAGCGGCTGCGCGCGAAGATCGAGGACAACTCGGCGGCACCCGTCTACGTGCAGACGGTGCGTGGGTTCGGGTACCGGTTCGGGCCGGTGTGACCCCCGATGGCACCTCGGCCGAACCTGGGGCTGCGTGCCCGCCTGTTGTCCGCGTTCGCACTGCTGTGCGTGGTCACCGCGGCGGCGGTGGCCGGCGGGATGTACGTCCAGGCCCGCAACGCCATCCTGCAGCGGACCCAGGACGCCGCGGTGCAGGCGATGACAAGCCGCCTGGAGGCGCTCTTCCCGTTGCGGAGTCCGGCACCGGGCCCGGAGGAGCTCGCCGAGATCGCCCGCGCCGCGTCCGACCGGAACAGCTCCGCGATCGCCGTCTACCACGAGGCGCACTCGTCGGCCGGCCCGCCGCTGAGGCGATCGAGACCCGGAGGGGACACGCCGGACGCGGATCCCGAGGTGCCCGGCCCGCCGCCGGTGCACTGGAGGCCGGGAGGGGACATGCCGATCCTGGATCCCAAGATGATCTCACCGGAGCTGCGGCGGACGGTGGCCGGCGGCGACATCGCGTGGCAACGCGTGGTGTGGCAGGGCGAACCTGTCCTGATCATCGGCGCGCCGTTGATGATCGCCGAGCGGGACCGGACGACGCGGGCGTCCGGCATCGAGGTCTACACCGCGCGCAGCCTGCTCCCCGAGCAGCGCAACATCGACGAGCTCGCCGCAGGGGCCTGGCTCACCGGCGGGGCGGCTCTGGCGTTCGCGGTGGTCCTCGCGTTGCTGGCCACCCGTGGCGTGCTGGTTCCTGTGCGTGAACTCGGCCGGGCGGCACGCCTGCTGGGCAAGGGCGAGATGCGGACCAGGATCGCGGTCCGCGGCTCCGACGAACTGGCCGACGTGGCGCACACGTTCAACAACACCGCCGCGGAGCTGGAACGGCACGTCGAACAGCTCCGCGAGATGGAGGCCGACGCCCGCCGGTTCGTGGCCGACGTGTCCCACGAGCTGCGCACCCCGCTGGCCGCGCTCGCCGCGGTCGCCGACGTCCTCGACGAGGAGGCGGCCCGGCTGCCCGAGCCCGCGGGCAGGGCCGCCAGGCTGGTCAGCCAGGAGACGATCAACCTCACCGGGCTGGTGAACGACCTCATCGAGATCAGCAGGTTCGACTCCGGCGTCGCGGCCCTCGCGCTGAACGAGATAGACATGACCGAGCTGGTGCGCGCGACCCTGCGTGCCCGGGGCTGGCCGGAGCAGGTGCACACCGAGCTTCCCCCCGCGGTGACGGCACGGCTGGACCCGCGCCGGGTGGACGTCATCCTCGCGAACCTGGTCGGCAACGCCCTGCGGCACGGCGAGCCACCGGTGTCGGTACGGCTGACCGCCGACCCGCACTGGATCACCGTCGAGGTCCGCGACCACGGACCCGGGCTGGACGAAGCGGTGCTGCCGCACGTGTTCGACCGGTTCTACAAGGCCAGCGCGGCCAGGGCCAGATCAGAGGGCAGCGGCCTCGGCCTCGCCATCGCACGGGAGAACGCGCGCCTGCACCAGGGCGACCTCACCGTCCACAACGCCCCCGACGGCGGCGCCGTCTTCACCCTTCGCCTGCCACGCCACCCACACGATCCCGCCGGAGCCCCCGAATGAGGCCCGGGCCGGCCCACCGTGTACTCGCCGCGGCCCTCGTATCGCTGGCCGCCGTGGCCGGCTGCGGCGTGCGCCCCAGCGACGTCATCCCCGCCGGCGACCCACCGAGCGGGCCCGTCGCCCCCACCACGACGATCACCCTCTACCTGGTGAAAAGCGGCCGGCTCAGCCCGGTGAAGCGCCCCAGCCCCCGCGGTCGTCCACTGTTCAAGGCGGACCTCCTCACACTGCTGGCCGCCGGCCCCACCGTGAGCGAACAGGCCAACGGCTTCACCACCGACGTCCCCCCCGAAGCCGCCCCGTTCTCGGTGACCGCCGGTTCGGCCGGCAACGTGGTGGTGACCCTCTCCGCCCCGCCCCGCGACCTGTCCGAACTGGCCATCGACCAGATCGTGTGCACAGCCACCGCCACGCTCCCGGAAAACCCGGCCAAGGTCACCGTCGCCGCGGCAGGTCAGACCGTCGGCCCCCGCAGCTGCCCCGGGTAACGGCGGCCGTCGCGATGGCAAAGTGCTGAGCGGATGGTGCGCGAGGTGCCGCGCGGGCCGATGCCGCCGACACCCGCCACGCCGTCCACCGGCCGGCCCCTGAGAACTGGAGGAGGCCCAGGCCGCCGGGCGGGCGCGTGAGCAAATATAGACACAACCGGTCTTATCTTGATGGGAAGACAATCAGCGCATTACATAACACTGCCCTATCCTCTCCATTTCTTCACATACTGTTACAGATATCTCTCTTTGCCGCCCGGCATTCGCACGATGCGCCATGCCCGGCGGTTGACCCAGGGGAGGGGGGTTGGGGAGTTACCTTGTCACCCAGGGGCCGCTGAGCGATGCCCTGCGCCACATGAGCGACGGGTTCCTCGTGGTCGACACCGCGTGGCGGATCACCTTCGCCAACCTCGAAGCCGAACGCATCCTCGACTCCGCCGTGGATCCGGCCGGACGACTCCTTTGGGATGTCTTCCGCGACATCGGCGTTCCCCACCTCGAAGCCCACTGCCGGCGGGCCGCCGAGGGTACGCCGGTCGAACTGGACGTCCAGTGGCCCACGGGCCAGTTCTGGTACCGCATCCGCCAGGCCCCCTTTCCCGGTGGCGTGACGATCCATCTCAGCGACGTCACCGCTCGGCGGAGGCGCAAGGCCGAACGGGCCACCATCGAGCAGGTCGCCGCGCGGCGCGTCGTCACGATTCAGCAGCTCACCGAGGCACTCGGGGATGCGCTCACCGTGCAGGACGTCGTGGACGCCGTCGCCGACCATGTCCTCCGGCCGTTCGGCGCCACCGGGCTGAGCCTTTTCTACCAGGAGAACGACCGCCTGCAACCGGTCGGCGCCGTCGGATACTCGCAGGAGTTCATCGCAGAGATCCTCAACATGCCTCTGAAGGACGACTGGCCGATCGCGCACGCCATCCGGGACCGCGCCCCGATATTCATCTCCTCGGCCGACGAATTCATCGAGAGCCACCCGAGCCTGGCCCACGTTCCGGCGGTCGGGGGCAAGAACGCCTGGGCCGCCCTGCCGCTGATCGCCTCGGGATGCGCCATGGGTGGCTGCGTCATCGCCTTCGACCGGTCGCATTTCTTCACCGCCGAGGAGCGCAGCCTGTTCACCGCGATCAGCGGCCTGGTCGCGCAGGCCCTGGAACGGGCTCGTCTCTACGACGCCGAGCACAACCGCGCCCAGGAACTGCAGCGCGGCCTCCTGCCCGGGGCCCTCCCCTCACCGCCGGCCATCCGCGCCGCGGCCCGCTACCTGCCCGCGAACAAGGACATGGAGGTCGGCGGCGACTGGTACGACGTGATGCGGCTGTCCGGCGAGCGCGTCGCCCTCGTGATCGGCGACGTGATGGGCCACGGTGTGTGTCAGGCCGCGACCATGGGCCGCTTGAGCACGGCGGTGCACGCCCTGGCCGACCTCGAACTGCCCCCCGACGAACTGCTCACCCACCTCAACGATCTGGTCGCCAGGTTCGGCGACGACTCCTACGCCACGTGCCTGTACATGATTTACGACCCGACCACCGGTGACTGCGTGTTCTCCCGTGCAGGCCATCCCCCGCCTGCCGTCGTCCACCCCGGCGGCGCCGTCTTCTTCCCCGAAGGTGACCCCGATCCGCCCTTGGGTGCCGCGACCCCGCCTTTCGACACCTTCCGGATGAACCTGCGCGAGGGCAGCCTGCTGGTGCTGTACACCGACGGCCTGGTCGAATCGGCCACCTTGGACATCGACACGGGCATGGCGGACCTCGCCCGGACCCTCACCGCCGCCCTGGCAGAGGAGCCGCACGATCCGGCGGCACAGAACGCCTTCCCGCGGGCAGGGCGCGCGGCCGTCGAGGAGGAGCAGGACCACCTGGAATCCTTGTGCGACGCCCTCACCACCACCCTGCTGCCCGTCCAGCGGTCCACCACCGACGACACGGCCCTGCTGATCGCGCGCACGCACGTGTTGCGGGCCGACGACATCGCCTCCTGGCCGCTGCCCGAGGACGCCATAGCCGCCGGGCAGGCGCGCGAACACATCCGGGACCAGCTCGCCTCGTGGGGGCTGGACGAGCTGTCGATGACCACGGAGCTGCTGGCCAGCGAGCTCGTGAGCAACGTCGTACGGCACGCCAAGGGACCCATCGGGCTACGCCTGCTCCGCGGCGACGTGCTCACCTGCGAGGTCTCCGACGGCGGTCTCAGCACGCCCCGCATCCGCCGATCGTCGGAGACCGACGAGGGAGGACGCGGACTGCAACTGGTGGCCGCCCTCTCCAGCCGCTGGGGCACCCGCTACACCGCCACCGGCAAATGCATCTGGACCGAACTACCGCTGCCCGTCGATTCACGGCACTGACAAGAGCAGGCGGTGATGCGTTCTTTGTCGCGAGGTTCACGCGGCGGCTCGGGCCGGCCGGGCCACTCGGCTTTTTACGGCGCCGCAGCCCGGCGAGTTCCGGATCCCCCCCGGCACCGAGCACACAGCACGAGATCGGCACCGGGGGCGTGAGACGGGCTCTACCGCGGATCCGCGGTTACGTCGGGACGACCTTCAGACGGCCGTGCGCGACCACTGCTGGTTGGTGCCGGTGTTGCACGGATACTGCTTGAGGATCACGCCATCCGCGGTCGATGCGGCCGGTACGTCCACGCATTTGCCGCTGTGCCGTGCCCGGAGCTGGAAGTAGCTGCCGTTGGCGACCATCTGGAACTGCTGGTTGTTGCCGGTGCCACAGGTGTACTGGATGAGCTCGGCACCGTCGGCGGTCGAAGCGCCCACCACGTCAAGACACTTCCCGCTGTGGCGGCTGATGATGCGCCAGTAGCCGCTGCCGGCGTCCTGGAACCGCCACTGCTGCCACGCGTTGCCGCCGTAGGTGTACTGGCCGACGCGGGCACCGTTGTCGGTGTTCGGTTGCTGGACGTCCATGGCCTTGCCGCTGTGGCGCACGTTGATCCGGTAGAACGTTTCCGGCTCCGGCGTCGGGGTGGAGCCGCCGATGGTGTCGCCCCAGGCGTACCGGATCCGGTCGGCGCCGGAGGTGTTGCGGACGGTCAAGTCGAGATTGGTGCCGCTGCCGCTCAGAGCGTACATCGAGTACCAGTCGTACCCGATGGTCCCCGGCTTGCCGCCGAGGGCGGGCCAGTAGGTGCCACCCATCTGGTTGTCACGCATGACCTGGGCCATGGCGCGGATGTAGCGCACGAAGTTGTCGGTGCTGTTCGGGTCGGCGTAGTTGAGGCCGGTGGACATCGGCGCGCCGAACTCGGTCGCGACCGCGCGGGAGGCGCAGTTGCCGAGACGCGTCTGAATGTGGCTCCGGAAGGCGTCGTAGGTCATCGCGCTGTAGAAGAAGGCGTAGTAGTGGAAGGACAGCAGCGTCGAGTTGAAGCGGCTGTCGTTGCAGATGTCCCGCAGGTCCTGGCTGAAGCCGGTGCCGCCGATGAGCACCCGGCCGGGCACCGCCGAGGTGTGATAGCTGAGCCAGTTCGCTGCGACGTTGCGCCAGTCCGCCGATGTGTAGCCGTGCGGCTCGTTCATCGGCTCGAAGTAGACGTTGCTGTTCGAGCCGTACGTGTTGGTCACGGTGGACCACATCGTGTTCCACGCGGCGAGGTTCGTGATCCTGCCGCCGGAGGCGGCGCCGTCCTCCCAGTAGGCCAGGATGACCTTGAATCCACGGTCGGTGGCGGCGTCGATGGCGCCGCGGTAGGCGTTCCACCAGGTCGTGTTGGCCACAGTATGCGTGTTGATGGGCAGCCGGACGGTGTTGACCCCCATGGTGGAGGCCATGCGGTCGTAGAGTGCGTTGGCCTTGGCCCGTACCGTCGCGTTGCTGTCGGACTGGCTCAGGCCCTGCACGACGAGCGTGCCGGTGCTGAAGTTGTCACCCAGCACGGCCCAGTTCATGCCCCGGAATTGGCTGGTGGCGGCATTGGCCGACGGCGAGGAGACGAGGCCTGCCACTGCGATGAGCGCGGTCACCACAAAGGCGACCAGTAACCCGCGCAACGACCGGATGCTCCGCGATGGTCCTGATGAGTCACCATCAGAGGCCATGATCAGTGCCATGAGATGTCCAATCACTAGAACTGAATTGCCGGGTCAAACCCTCATTCGTGAACATCGTGGAGCTGATGTACGTCCGGGCCGTATCGTGCTGCTCCGACAGCAGGACCGGCGGCTATGGGAAATGGCTCCATAGCGACGGCGTTGGTGACGTGGGTCGACCGCTTCATTGCTGCCGGCGGTCGGTCACACCTGGCCGAGGTCGGACGCGTACGCCGCCACGCCGATGTCGGCTCAGAGCTCCACCGGATGTTAGCGCTAATATTTGTGCAACGGGATTACCTCGTTGGTGGGCACTGGGTTCGTATCGCCGGAGCGCCGAACGTGCATCTGGTATCCACGGTGGAACTGAGGTCACATCGGCGTTACAACAGTGTGAGCGGTCACAACTGTGCGGTCAATACCCGAAACCGGGCGCCCGGCCTCGGCGGCTCGGCGCGGAAACCCCTGGCTCGCCGAGGATGGCGAGGGTGCGACCGGAGCGATGACCCGCACGGGTCTTGACCGGCCCGCAGTCAAGGCCGACGTCCTGCGGAACGCGCCAGAAGCATGGCGGCGAACTGCACGCCCCGCGGCCAGACTGATTCGCCGGCGCTCTGTCGTGATGTCCACCAGAAGTGTTAGCGCTAACACACCGGGCGAAGTGCCCGCCATGCCACCCGGCACGGGGACCGCCGCATCCGGTGAATCGCCTCGGCGTAGGAGAGACAGAGCCGTAGTTCGTACAGTCCCCTGCCCGGACTGCGGCCGGGTCGGATCCCCGTGGCGATGTACGTTTCATAAGACCGGGAGCGGTTCTCGCCGAAGGGCTTTCTTATCGTCCATGGTCAGGACGGAAGACAGTGGCCATGGCGGCCAGTCGTCGCTTCTCGGAACGGTGGTCGGGGGTTACGGGCCTGGTTGTGACGGCGGCCGAGCCGATACCGTCCGATCGGGCGTGTCAGAGCATGGAACCTGCGCGGTCGGCGTCGTACTCCACTCGTTTGGGGCGGAATGCGGCCGGGTCGGGCGTGTTGCGAGCTTGGACGCGCTCCGGACCCGACGAAACCCGTCTCTGGAGCCCGACTTGTCAGGAAATCGCTGGGCAGCCCGTGTGTTGCTCGCCATGTCCCTGCCACTGCTCGCCCCCGTGGCCGCACTCACCCCACCGGCTGCCGCGACGACATCCCCATCCGTCCCGGCATCGTCCCTCGCGAACAGTGGCGCGTCGGGATCGCAGGCCGCCGGCGTGCCCCTGGAAGAGATCAACGCGACCACCACCCAGGTCGCCTCCGGGTTGCGCCGACCCATGGCCATCGTCGCACCCGACGACGGGACGAAAAGGCTGTTCATCGTCGAGAAGCGCGGCACCGTGCGTGTCTACCACCCGGACACCGGTCTCGCGCAGACCCCGATCATCGACATCACCGCGTCGGTGGACGTGTCCGGCAACGAGCGAGGGCTGCTCAGCATCGCCCTCGCACCCGACTTCAACCAGAGCCAGGACCTGTACCTGGTGTACACCGCGTTGCCGGACGGCGCGGTGACCCTGGCCCGATACAGGCTGGACGACGCGCGCCTCGAGCCGTTGCTCTCCCAGGAGCACGCCGAGTACGACAACCACAACGGCGGCCACCTCTTCTTCGGCACCGACGGCTACCTGTACTGGAGCATCGGCGACGGCGGCGGCGCCGGAGACCCCTTCGACTCCGGGCAGCGCCTGGACACCCTGCTCGGCAAGATGCTGCGCGTCGACGTGAACCGGACATGCGGTTCCCTGGCCTACTGCATTCCCGCGGACAACCCGTTCGTCGGCCGCGCGGGCGCGCGCGGAGAGATCTGGATGTACGGCCTGCGCAACCCCTGGCGCTTCTCCATCGACCACGCCGACGGCTCGATGTGGATCGGCGACGTCGGCCAGGGCAGGTGGGAGGAGATCAGCCACATCAAGGCCGGACGGCAGGCCGGCGTGAATCTCGGCTGGTCCTGCTACGAAGGACTGGAAGTGTTCGACCAGGCCCAGTGCCGGTCCGACGTCCAGTACACCAAGCCGGTCTTCACCTACTCGCCGTACACCGGCGGCTGCTCGGTCATCGGCGGACTCGTCTACCGCGGTCAGCAGTTCGCCAACCTGGTCGGAGGCACCTACATCGCCACCGACTACTGCTCCTCCACCGTGTGGGCACTACGCGAAGACGGCCGGGGCGGGTACCTCCAAGCCGAGATCGGCGAGATGCCCACGCAGGTCACCTCGTTCGGCACCACCCCCGAAGGCGAGTTCTACGTCGTCAACGACCTCCCCGGCGGACTGCACCGAGTGTCGTTCGAACGGGCCGCGCCGACCTGCCGCATCAAGATGACCAACCGGACCTGGGGCACCGGAATGACCGTCGACCTCACCATCACCAACACCGGCACCACCCCGATCGACGGCTGGACACTGAACTTCCACCTGGCACTCGGCCAGACCGTCATCTCGGACTGGAACACCGACCTCACCCAGGGCAGCAACGTCGTCACCGCGGTGAACGCCGCCCACAACGGCTCCATCGCCCCTGGCCGCAGCGTCACCATGGGCTACCTGGCCAGCCACACCGGTGACGCGTCCCTCCCAGCCCGATTCACCCTCAACGGAGACGCCTGCGCCATCGGCACCTGACCGGCACTACGGCACGGACCGGCGAGGCCGGTCCGTGCCGGCCCGACGCGCGGAAGCTGACTGTGTCGTACCCCGGCCGTACGCTACATGGCGATGGGTACACGAGGTGTAGAAGGCGCTTACCAGGGCGCGCTCCGGGCGTTCCAGAATCCGATGCTCGCCCTGCTCCACCAGACGCACGCGCCGTTCGTGGTGACGGTCTTGTCGATGGTCTTCACCGCGGAGCGGCCGAAGGTGGCGGTGGCGGACTCGCACGCGGAGATCAACGACGCCCTTGACCAGTTGCGGGCCGCGGGCTACGGCGACGAGGACAACCAGCCGCTGCCCACCGGGAACGCGCGGGACCTGTGCCGGCAGTGGGTGCAGGCCGGGTGGTTGGTGCGGCAGGTGTCCGACGACGATGTCGAGGTGTACCGGCTGTCCGCGTACGGCGTCGGTGCGCTCGAGGTCGCCGGGCGGGTCGGCGGAGTGCGGACCAGGGTGTCGGAGTCCCGGGTCAGGACGCTGCTGGAGGCGATCGAGCGACTTGCGCAGGACGCCGATCCGGACGTGATGGCGCGGATATCGCGCCTCCACGAGGAGATCCAGCATCGTCAGAAGGAGCTCACCCGGCTTGAACAGGGTGGCGTCGTCGAGACCGTCGAGGACGAGCAGCTGCTTGAGGCGGCAGAGAACGTGCTGCACCTGGCGCGGGAGCTGCCCGCGGACTTCGCCCGCGTGGCGGAGTCGATCAAAGCCATCCAGCGTGACGTCGTCGCGGAGTTGCGGCACGATGTGCGGCCGACCGGTGAGGTGCTCCGCGAGTACCTGGCCCGCGGCCGGCGGATCCTGGACGCGACACCGGAAGGCCGTGCGTTCGCGGGGGCGTTGCGTCTGATCGGCGACCCGGCGCAGATCGATCACCTGTGGAGCCAGCTGCGCACGGTGCTGCGGCACCGGTTCACCGATCTGCTGCCGGAGCAGCAGCGGCGGGAGCTCACCGAGATCTCGCGCCGGATCGAGCAGGGCGTCAAGGAGGTGCTGACCGCGCAGCGGCAGGCATCCCATGTGATCACCACCCAGGTCCGCAACCACGATCCGATGCGGGATCGCCAGGTGGATGAACTCCTGAGGGACGTGATGTCCGGTCTCCACAAGTGGGTTCCCGGTTCGCGCCGCGGCGAGGCCGTCGAGCCGCTCCGACGCTTGCCGGTCGCCGACGTCGGACACCTGCGGCAGCGGATGAGCGACCTGCGGCCACCGCAGCCGCCCGCGCCGTTGCGGGAATGGGACGAGGCCGAGGACCTGCCGACCGCGGACACCCGGGCATGGGGTGGCCCCCGGTACGCCGAGTTGCGCGCGCACTTGGCGGCGTTCGCGGGCGACGCGGAGAGCGTGGACGTCACGGCCGCGTTCCGCGCGGCGGCCGAGGACATCCAGCGGCCGGTCGACCTGCTCGGCCTGCTGGAAATCGCCCATGACGCCGGGATGACCGAGACGGCCGACGTCGCGGTGGTCGACACGGTCCGGCCCGACCGGACCCGGCGACGGTTCGCCCTCGGCGGTGTGGTGGCGGCGAACCCGGCGAGCGCGGACAGGAGCGGTGGCGATGAGTGAGCCGGACGGTGCCGGCGACGCCTGGTCGGCAGGCACGGAGGCCGGGTTCATCGACCCGATCTCGATGGAGGACGATCCCGCCGAGTTGTTCGCCGGCGACGCGGGCACCTTGGACGCGGACGTGCGGCGGGTGCTGGTCCAGTTGTTGCGGCGCAAGTTCCTGCTGGCCGAGAAGAACCCCGCGCAGTGGCGCACGTTGCTGGAGAACCAGCAAATCATCGAATCGCGGATGCACGACCTGTTCGTCCGGCTCATGGTCGACCACGACCGGGGTGTCGCCTACAAGCAGCAGGTGCGCTCGGTGGAGCTGGACGTGCCGATCCTGCTCAAGGACGACCCCTACAGCCGGGCCGAGACCTTGGTGCTGGTGCACCTGCGGACCGTCTTCCAACGGGAACGCGGCACGGGCGAGGCGTCCGCGAGGGTGGACATCGAGGAGCTGGAGCAGACCGTGCTGACCTACTTCGATCCGAACGACCACAACCTGGCCCGCGGCCAACAGGAGGTCCGCAACGCGGTGCAGCGGCTGGTCACCGAAGGTCTGCTCACGGAGGAGTCCGCGGGCCGGTACCGGATCACCCCGATGGTGGAGGTCGTGCTGAGTACCGCGAAGCTCGCCGAACTGGAGCAGTGGTTGCGCGAGCAGAACGAGGCCACGGCGTGAGCATGATCGACACGCTGTTCGGGTTGATCCCGGCGGCGTCACGGGGCCAGCAGTGGGTGGCGCGGGACCTGCAACTGGTCAACTGGGGCGGCTACGACGGGTACCACCACCTACGGCTCGCCCCCGGCGCCACCCTGTTCAGCGGAGGGTCCGGATCCGGCAAGTCGACGCTGATGGATGCCTACATCGCGTTGCTCATGCCGCACACGACTCCCTTCAACGGGGCGTCCAACGGCGGAGTGGTCGGCAGGCCCCGGGGCAAGGACCAGCGCAACATCCTCTCCTACGCGCGCGGCAAGCTCGACGAGTCCCGGGCCGACGGCGAGACGAAGTCGCGGGTGCTGCGCGGGGACGGCCGCGACACCTGGTCCGCCATCGCGATGACATGGGCCGACCGCACCGGCGCCGAGTTCACCGCGCTCCGGGCCTGGTATGTCCCGTCGTCCGCCCGCAGCCTCGACGAAGTCGTGGCGGTGCGCGCCACCTGTGACCACTCATACCGGCTGCGCACGCTGGAAGGCCCGGCGAACAAGAAGCTCGCCCGTGCCGAGGTCGAGGCGACCGGCGTGAAATGCTTCGACACCGACCGTGATTTCACCGCGCGTCTCCACACCACGCTCGGCATCGGCGCCGCGGGCGACGGGCACAAGGCGGTCGCGCTGCTGGGCCGGATCCAGGCCGGTCAGCAGATCACCACCGTCGACGCCCTGTACAAGACGATGGTCCTCGAGGAGCCGTCCACACTGGCCACGGCGGACGCGGTGGTCCAGCAGTTCGACGAGCTGTCCGGCACCCGGACCAGGATGATCACCGCCCGCCGGCAGGTGAAGGCGTTGACCCCGATCCGCGAACACCGGCGCACCATCGACGAAGCAGCGGACCGGTTGCGCCTGATCGACGAGGTCGGATCGTTCACCGACACGTCGTCCCCCGCCGCGTTGTGGCGTCATGAACGCCGGCTCGACCTGCTGCGCGCCACCGAGAAGGACCTGGCGGAGCGGCACCGCCGAGCCAAGGAGGAACTGTCGGAGACCACCGCCCTGGTTAAGACGACCGAAGTACAGCGCGACGGGGTGGCTGACACGCTTCGTGCGTCCGGCGGTGATCGCCTGGACACCGCACTGCGGGAGATCCGCGGCGTGGCGCAGCGACTGGGCGACGTCGAACGCTCGCGGGAGCGGCTGGACCGGGCGCTCGCCACCGTCGGCGCCGGCGTGTCGACCGGGGAGGACTTCGCCGCACTGGTCGAGACGGCGCATCGGTCCCTGGCCGACACCGACGCCAGGAGGACCGCCCAGAACCAGTTCGCCGAGGCGATGGCGGAGCACAAGGAAGCCGGCCGCGAGCTGGCCGGGTTGCGCGCCGAGCACAAGGCGGTCAAGGACCGGCGGGGCAACATCCCGACCGAGCTGCACGCGGCTCGCGCGGCGTTGGCCGAGGCCGCCGGGCTCAGCCCGGACGACTTGCCGTTCGTCGGCGAGCTCATCGAGGTGCGGACGGAGTACGAGCCATGGCGCGAGGCGTTCAACCTGGCGCTCGGCGGATTCGCCACGCGGATGCTGATCGACATCGGCCGGTTGAACTCGTTCCGCGAGGCGATCAACGCGGTGCCGACCGCCCGGCGTATCCAGTTCGAGGGCGTACGTACCGGCCTGCGGGACGAGGTCCGGCTGGACGACAAGACGCTCCCCGGCCGGCTCGACTACCGGCCGTCGCCGTTCACCCCCTGGCTCAAGAGCGAGCTTGCCCGTCGGTTCGACTTCGTCTGCGTCGAGACGCCCAGGCTGCTGGCGCAGTACCCCAAGGCACTCACGATCACCGGCCAGACGTCGGAAGGCGGCCGGGGCGCGCACGGCGGCCACGGCCGCGCCAACCTGCTCGGTTTCACCAACAGCAGGTTGCTTGCCGACCTCGAGCACCGGATCGGCCTTGCACGGAAACGCCTTGACGATGCTGCCGCCTGGGTATTGAGGGCGGAGGAAAGCCTCAACTCTTTCGAAACCAGACGCACGGCTTACCAGACCCTGACCGAGTTGTCCTGGGACCAGGTGGACGTCGAGTCCGTCAAGGCGGAACGGGACCGCTGGAACCGCGTCGTCGACGAGGTCCGCGCCGGCAATCCGAGGATCGACCAACTGCAGACCCAAGTGGACGAGCTCAAGGAGCGGGTCAGGGAACTGACCGAGCGCGTCGGCCGGCAGAAGGACAACGTGAAGACCCTCGGTGAGTCCTGGGAGTCGACCGTCGACGAGGTGGACCGCGCCCAGGTGGCACTCGACACGGCCGCGGCGACAGGCGCCGATGTCAGTCAGGAACACCGGGCTTACCTGGAGGCGCTGTTCGACCCGGACAGCACCGCCCCGGCGGGAGCGCTCGCGGAGTTCGACGCGGCGGTGAAACGGGCCACCGAGCGGCTCCGCGCCGACCGGCAGTCCGCGGCGGAGACGATCAGCAGGTCGAAGAAGGCGCTGCTCGACACGTTCTCGACGTTCGTCGAGCGCTGGCCGAACCCGAACCTCGGCATCGACGCGGACGCCTCATACCGCGACTTCGATCGTTTGCTCACCGACCTGGAGACCAGCGGGCTGCACGAACTGGAGAGCGAGTGGCGGGACAGTCTGCTCAAACTGTCCGGCAACGACCTGACCGGCCTGGACAGCGAGCTCGCCGCCGCTGTCCGGGAGATCCGCGACCGCATCGACCCGGTCAACCGCATCCTCGCCGAACTGCCGTTCGCCGACGACAAGCACCGGCTGCGCATCGACCCGCAGGAAAGCCACTCCGCGGTGCGTGCCCGGTTCCGCAAGGAACTGCGCGAAGTACGCGCCTTCATCGACCAGGCGGCAACGGACGACGACCGGGAAAGCGCCTATCACCGCATGGCCAAGGTGATCGACCGCATCCGACGCAACGCACCCGATTTCGCCGACCTCGTCGACGTGCGCAACCACGTTCGGATCAGCGCCGAGAAACGCGATCTCGAAGGTGGCCACGTCGCCGTCTACGACCACATCGGCGAGAAGTCCGGCGGCGAGTCGCAGGAACTGGTCGCGTTCATCGTCGGAGCCGCATTGCGGTACCAGTTGGGCGACGCGGGCGCCGACCGCCCCCGCTACGCCCCCGTCTTCCTCGACGAGGCGCTGATCAAGGCGGACGCCCACTTCACCGGCCGGGCCATCGGCGCGTGGCGCGGCCTCGGTTTCCAGCTCGTCATCGGCGCCCCCAACGACAAGCACAGCGCGATCGAGCCGCATGTGGACGCGGAGTACCTGATCCTCAAGACCCCCGAGGGCCGATCCTGGGCGAAGCCCCTGGTCGGTGTCCCGGACGCATGAGCGCACTCGTCCTCCCGAAGGACGCCGTCATGGCCGTCCGCCACAAGATCGACCAGAGATGGCCGGAAGCCGTGTGCGCGGATTTCGGTGCCGGCGACCAGGTCATGTTCTCCATCCCGCTCCGCCCCGGCGTGTCGACAGGCAAGGCCGTCGAGCAACTCGGATACACCGCCTGGCACGAGTGGCGCATGCAGTGGCGCGAGTTCGCCACCCGGCTCCCCACCGGTGTGAAACTCGTCCGCAAGGCGATGACCGTCCGAGGAGTCCCCGGCGATTTCCCCGCCACACTCACCGCCGACCTGAACGGCGCCGTCTCCCTCCTATCCGACCCCCGCACCGGCGCCGAACCTCCGACCGCAGACATCGCCCGCGCCCGCGCGCTCGCGTCGACGCTGCTGTCCGCCGGAGCGATCCTCACCCCCGCCACACTCCGGGCCGTCTGCCGTCTCCACGCCGTCGACGTGGAGGTACTGGTCAGCGCCGTGACCTGGTTACACCAGCACCCCCACGCCGGCACTTGGACCCTGCGCCAACTCCCGGTCCCCGGAATGCACACCAAATGGCTCGACACCCACGGCGCATTGCTGCGCGACGTAGCCGGACGCGACGTACGAGAGGAAGTCCGCCCCCGCCTGACCGTCACGCACCTGACCTACGTCGACCCTGCCCACGCCACGTCAGGCCGCCGCAGACACGACGCCTGGACCACCGGCGACGTCCACGACATCGCCTACCGCCCGCGCCTGGTCCTCGTGGTCGAGAACCGCGACTCCCGCCTCTGGTTCCCTCCGGTCAGGGACACGATCGTGGTCGAAGGCGGCGGAAAGGCCGCAGCCTCCCTGCTCGCGAACGTGCCGTGGATCCGCGCGGCGGACCATGTCGTGTACTGGGGCGACATCGACGCGGACGGGTACACGATTCTCGACCATTTCCGCGCCACGCTGGCCGAGCCCACCCCGGGCGGCGCACCGGCGAAGCCCGTCACCTCCATCCTCATGGACGCCACCGACCTGCACCGCTACTCCGAGCACGGCGTCAACCACGACAAGGCAGGCCGCCCCCTCAAGCCGTCCCCGGCGAGCCTCCCCCACCTCACCGAAGCCGAGACCACCGCGTACAACACCATCGCAACCGCAGGCCCCACCCCGTTCCGCCGGATCGAACAGGAAGCCATCCCTCTCACCCACGCCGCAACCCGACTGCTACAGATCTTGAAAGACCAGGACTGACCGACGCTCTCGCTTTGATCAGGTATGGCCTGTGGCGCGCCCCTACGATCACGAACCCCAGCGTGGCGATCTCGCGGTGGTGGCAGGCGCGGTACGGCCAACCGGGGGAAAGGTCACCCGGCGCGGTGCGGGCCGGTGGCTGAGGTCATCGTGCGGAAGGCGCGGGCGACCTCGCACAGGAAGGCGGTGTCGCTGTTCAAGTCCTTCCCGCCGGGGGTGTGGGCGACGGTGTCGGGAAGAGCGTTCAGGCCGCGGGCTTTCGCCCGCAGGGCGGTGTGAAGGGCGGCGGCTTCGGCGGCTGCGTCCAGTGCCTGGCCGTACGGGCCGGTACGGGCGGCGTCGGTGTGGGCGGTCGTGGCGATGTCTGGCTCCAGGTAGGGCGTCAGGGCCAGGCGGCCGTCCCTGATCTCGATGACGCGGCGGTAGAGGCGCAGGTTGAGGTCTCGTACCGTGAGCAGGTCGAGCAGGGCTGGTGTCGCCGGGGTGAGGGCGATGTGCGGGTTGGCCGCGTACAGGGCACGCCATAGGGGGCGCAGCGTCTGGTACGTGCGGTAGCGGTCGAGCCAGACGAGGGAGGCGGATGCGTTCACCAGCCTGCCCCAGGCCGGCAGCGTGGCGCCGCTGAGGACGAGCAAGTGGGCCAGCAGCGGCAGGATGCCGTCGGCGAGAAGGTTGCCGGCGGGCGGGTAGGAGAAGGAGAGTCGCTCGGCGGCGAAGGTCAGGGTCTTGTGCACCTGGTAGCCGATGGCGAGGTAGGCCCCCAGGGTGACCAATCGGAGGCCGACGCGGAGCAGGGGTGCGGTGCTCATGCGCGCGTAGCGCCAGCCGAGCGCGGCCATGATGGCGAAGGCCGGGATCAGGTAGGCGCTGTAGACGAGCCAGTACTCCAGGACCCACGGCGCGGCGGCGTAGCGCGCGGCGAAGCGTACGTCGTTGACCGGTGTGTCCGCCGCCATGAACAGCGCGCACATCACCGCGAACGTGAGGATCACGACGGTGAGGTGGAAGCCGGTGCGTGGGCGTCCGGCGGGAACCGGGTGGTTCAGGTGCCACAGAAAGGTCTTGGCGGACCAGGCGACGATGAGCATGCCGCCGTGGCCGAGCAGCCGGGCCAGGTTCGGGATCCCGGTGACGCGGCCGACGAAGGCGTACACGGCGGGAGTGAGCAGCGTCAGCGACAATGACAATCCCAGCAGGACGAGCCAGACGGTGTCCTGGGCCGGATCGGGCGGCCCGCGTCGGCCTTTGCTCACGCGGTAGGCGAGCAGGACCCAGGCGATTGCGGCGGGGCCGTAGTGGCGCAATGCCTCCGCCATGGTCAGGAGGGTGGCTCGGGGCGGCTGGAGCCGGACCAATCGAGCAGGGCCTTGATCCGTCCGGTCAGCGCGTTGGTCTCGGCGGCGACCTCGAGTGCGGCGAGTCTGCCGGCACGGGCTTGGATGAGCGAGGCCAGCAGCTCGGCTTCCTGCTCCTCAACTTCGGTGTAGGTGGTGCGGCCCAGGACGCGGTGCACCATCTGGGGGTCGAGGTCCGGGAGCAGGTGCCGCCACTGGTCAGGGCCGGTGAGACCGGAGGGGTAGTGGTCGCAGAGCAGATGGCTGAGCTCGTGCAGAATGATGTGCTGCTGATGGGGAAAAGTCGTGGCTTGATCGTAGAAGATGATGTCGCTGTCCGCGGCGGACACCCACATGCCGCGCACATCGGAGCTGCGCGTCATCGGCACGAGCCGGATGGGCCGCCCGCGCTGGGCGGCCACCTGGGTGCACAGCGCCTCGGCGGTGAAAGACGCAGGCAGTGGCAGTGTGGCCAGCCTGGCCTCGCATCTGCGGCGCAGGCGTCTGAACGGAACTGCGGACATCATGCCCCTTTGGTCGCGTCAGGCAGTCCTTCCAACTCGCGTACCCGCTCGACCATCTCGGTGATGGCGTTGAGGCTCTTGGGGGAAAGGCCCGAGGCACGTAGCGCGATCTGTCTGACCGATGCGTCCCGCAAGGCGCTGAGAAGTTTGAGTTCCGCGTCTATGCGCTCGGCGGCTGCTTCGTCGAAGAAGTAGGCCGGTGGTACCCCGAAAAAGCCTGCGAGCGCCTCAAGGTGACGCTTGGTCGGGTTGTCGCGCAAGCCTTTGCGGAGCTGCCAGACGTAGGTGGCCGAGATCGTCGGACCGCCAGTGTCGCGCAGCGCTGCGGCGACCTCCTCGTGGGTGTATTCGCCGCCGTGGCGCGGACGCACAGTGTGAAACAGGTGGTCGAGCTTGGCCGCGAGTGTGCGGCCGGCTTCGGTCGAATCGTTGGGCATCCACACCTCCTCGCCCCCGTACACGGCAACCACGCTAGCAGACGGAACAGCTCAAATGGCTGCCTTGCCGTCAGTCCCGCCCACCTCAGTTGACGAGCAACTAGCGTGTACGGATCCGCATAGTGTTGTACATCTCAGTTGACGGCGCGATCCACCTCAGCTTATGCTCACCGCGATACGGCAAACTAACGTTAATGGGATTCCGGTCGGGCAGGAAGTCTCGTGATGACGCTGCTCCAAGCACCTGCCGCCGAACAGGAACAGGTGGTCGAGCCGTCTCGACGCCATCAACCCCAGGATGGGCCGGCGCCCGTGAACGCGAGACAGGAGACGGATGGCAGATGCGACGAAGATCCAGATTCCTGACCGCTGCGACAGCGGTCATGGCGGCGCTTGCCGCGATGGCCACGCAGGCCTTACCCGCTGCCGCGGATTCAGCGAGTCCGTCCCCGAGTCAGTATCCGATCAAGGGCGTGGACGTCACCCACTACCAGCATCCCGATAACGCGAACGTGAACTGGTCGCAGGTCGCCGGCGCCGGAATACGTTTCGCGACACTCAAGGCGACCGAATCGACCACGTACACCGACCCGTGGTTCACCAGGGACATCGCTGCGGCGCGGGCGGCCGGGGTGCCGGTGGCGCCGTACCACTTCTATGTCGCGCGGAGCGCCAACACCGGCGCCGCGCAAGCCGACCATTTCATCTCGGTCGTGCGCGCCACCGGTTATACCGGAAAGCGGCCGGGCGATCTCCCCCCCGTCTTCGATTTCGAATGGGACTGGAAGACGGGAGCCTGCCCGGCATACGGAAGCGTGGCCGACGCCAAGGCGTTCCTGGACCGCGTTCAGGCGGCGTTCGGCGTCAGGCCGATCATCTATACCTCCCGCGGGTTCATGACGAGCTGCATGGGCAGCAGCACCGCACTCAGCTCGTACCCACTGCAGATCGCCGACTACGTGAGCGGGCACACCACCCCCGCACTGCCACCCGGGTGGACCACCTGGACGATGTGGCAGTACGCGAACAAAGGCTCCGTCGCCGGGATCCCCACCACCAACGTGACTCTGAACGTCTTCAACGGGACGCAGCGGCAGCTCGACGCACTCGCCAACAAAGGGCCGAATTCGGGAAGCATCGACGGTAATGGTTCGGCCGACATTTTGGCTCGGTATACGGATGGGACGTTGCATTGGTATCCGAACAAGGATGACGGTACGTTCTGGTCGGCGCGTGACCTCGGCCCTGCCCCGGGCTTCCAGCTCATGGCGATGGGTGACATCGACGGTAATGGTTACGCCGACATGCTGGCTCGGTATACGGATGGGACGTTGCATTGGTATCCGAACAAGGGTGACGGCACGTTCTGGTCGGCGCGTGACCTCGGCCCTGCCCCGGGCTTCCAGCTCATGGCGATGGGTGACATCGACGGTAATGGTTCGGCCGACATATTGGCTCGGTATACGGATGGGACGTTGCATTGGTATCCGAACAAGGGTGACGGCACGTTCTGGTCCGCGCGCGATCTCGGCCCTGCCCCGGGCTTCCAGCTCATGGCGATGGGTGACATCGACGGTAATGGTTCGGCCGACATATTGGCTCGGTATACGGATGGGACGTTGCATTGGTATCCGAACAAGGGTGACGGTACGTTCTGGTCCGCGCGCGATCTCGGCCCTGCCCCGGGCTTCCAGCTCATGGCTCTCTGATCGACCAGCACGAAAAAGGATACAGAAATGAACCGATCAGCCATCCGCCGCGCATTATCTCGAACTGTCGCCGTGTGCGCGGCGGTGTCGACCGCCATGGTGGCCCTCGTCGCCGCGGACGGGGCCGCCAGAACGAACCACGCCCATGCGGCGAGCTCACTCGACGGCCCTATCACCCGTTCCGAGGTTCTCGCACGCGCGCAGAACTGGGTGGACCGCGGTGTCCGCTACAACTTGACGCGTGCCTCCAGCACGCTCATCACCGACGTGGACGGGGCGCACAGGTACGGCCCCGACTGTTCCGGGCTGGTCTCCATGGCCTGGCACATCAGCGCGAACTCCGGCAAGGGTGGAAACAGCACATCGGACTTCGCCAGTTGGACCGGCAAGATCTACCTGTCCAGCCTGCACGACCTCAAGCCGGGGGACGCCATTCTCAAGGACGGGCACATGGAGCTGTTCGCCCGGTGGAAGAACGACTCCGACCACAGCCAGGGCGCGTGGACGTACTCACTCAACGGCGGCGACGACCCTGACGGCGACGGCTGGCAGAACGACTGGGCCAAGGGCCCGGCCGCGAACTCCCACGGCCAGGTGGGTAGCGAGTCATGGTCGAGCATGCAGAACTACCGCCCGATCCGATACAAGAACATCGTCGATGGAGGTGGTGACGGAAGCCCCAGCATCGACGGTGATGGTTCGGCCGACATTTTGGCTCGGTATACGGATGGGACGTTGCATTGGTATCCGAACAAGGGTGACGGTACGTTCTGGTCGGCGCGTGATCTCGGTCCTGCTCCGGGTTTTCAGTTGATGGCGATGGGTGATATCGACGGTGATGGTTCGGCCGATATTTTGGCTCGGTATACGGATGGGACGTTGCATTGGTATCCGAACAAGGGTGACGGTACGTTCTGGTCGGCGCGTGATCTCGGTCCTGCTCCGGGTTTTCAGTTGATGGCGATGGGTGATATCGACGGTGATGGTTCGGCCGATATTTTGGCTCGGTATACGGATGGGACGTTGCATTGGTATCCGAACAAGGGTGACGGCACGTTCTGGTCGGCGCGTGATCTCGGTCCTGCTCCGGGTTTTCAGTTGATGGCGATGGGTGATATCGACGGTGATGGTTCGGCCGACATTTTGGCTCGGTATACGGATGGGACGTTGCATTGGTATCCGAACAAGGGTGACGGCACGTTCTGGTCCGCGCGTGACCTTGGCCCTGCTCCGGGATTCCAGCTCATGGCCCTCTGATTGAGCGACACCGATCGTCCAGCCCGTTCTCCAGGGCTGGGCGATCGTCTTTCTCCGAGGACCCGACCCCGGCCAGACCGCCGCACACGTCAACAGCATTCCATCGATGTGTTCGCCGTCCGCTGCGCGGCGACAGGGGGTCAAGTCGGGTGGGCCGTGCTCCGGGCGGTTCGCCTGCCGGTTCAGGTTGTCAGGAGCTTCAGGCGGATGAGGCTTTCCGCGGTCTCGACGATCGTGGTCTCCGGGTCGCGGCCCGCCCACCCGAGGACCTCGCGGGCCTTGTCGGTACGCAGGACGGGAATCCTGCCCAGTTGGCTGAGTGTCTCCCGCAGCGCTGGGTTGGTTCTGGCTGCCTCGCGTACCTGGTCGGGCGTGAGCTCCCGCGCCGGCACCTTCGCCGCGGCCGTGCCCAGGTGCTCGGCCAGTATCCGGGCCAACTGGAGGAAGCTGATCGCCTCGCCGCTGCCGGCCAGGAACCGCTGGCCGGCGGCGGCCGGATGCCTCATGGCCCGCACGTGGATATCGGCGACGTCGCGTACGTCCACCACGCCGAAGTACATCGGGGGGACGACCGGCATGCTGCCCTCGAGCATCGCCTTGACGAGGCCCGTCGAGGTGGACAGATGTGGTCCGAGCAACGGGCCGAAGATCCCGCTGGGGTTGATCACCGCCAGTTCGAGACCGCCGCCTTCCGCGTCGACGAAGTCCCACGCCGCCCGTTCGGCTATGGTCTTCGACTTGATGTACGGGGTGTTGTCGTCGGTGGGATCGGTCCAGTCCCTCTCGTCGTAGTCGCTGCCGGGTTTGCGGCTGTAGCCCACCGCGGCGAACGACGAGGTGAGCACCACACGCTTCACCCCGGCGTCGCGTGCCGCCCGCATCACGCGCAGCGCGCCGTCGCGCGCGGGAACGATCACCTCGTCAGGGTCGTCCGGCTGGGCCGCCGGAAACGGCGACGCGACGTGCAGGACGTAGGTGCACCCCGCCACGGCGTCAGCCCAGCCACGGTCGGCGGACAGATCGGCGCTGACGATCTCCAACCGGTCGCCGGCATCGGCCACCATCGCCCGCACGTCGGCTCCCCGGCTGAGCGATCGGACGGTGGTACGCACCCGGTGCCTCTCTTCGAGCAGGCGACGGATCACATGCGAGCCCACGTAACCGCTGCCGCCCGTCACCAGCACAAGACCGTTGTCCATGGTTGATTGCTGTGTCATGTCGTTTCCCATCGTCATTGCATGTCCGAGATGACCGGCATGATGGCCGTGACAGCGCGGTACTCCGCCTCGGCGTCCCCGCGCTCTCGCGCGCTCCAGAGGTCGGCCTTGAGCTGCAGGTACCGCATCCGCACTCGCATGCGCTCGATCTCCTCAGCGAGGCGCTCGGCGTTGCGCTGAAACACCTCACGTAGCCGCGCCGCATCTGTTGTCTCCAGGTGCTGGAGGTACGCGCGCATGTCCTGCAGGCTCATCCCGCTCGACCGCAGGCAACCGAGCGCCTCGATCGTCTCCACGACGGCCGGACCGTAGCGCCGGTGACCACTGCTTTCGTCCCGCTCGACCGCGCTGATCAGCCCGATTTTCTCGTAGTACCGCAGTGTCGGTTCCGACAGCCCACTCAGCCTGGACACCTCCTGGATCGTCATATGGGAGGTGTCGCCGATCTTGCCCGTCGCCGCCATGGGTCCAGTCTCCGAAACTTGAAGCGCTTCAAGTCAAGGCGCGCGGCAGTGGCACCGGGGAACCGAGATCACGGTCGACGCCGAACGCTTCCGCAGGCCCTGGCCTCGGAGGAAGGGCTGGCACGCCGCCTTGGCAGCGATCAGCGAGCCGCTGTCGCCGCGAACGCGTAGTCCCAGAGCCGGTTCGCGGCGGCCGGGTCCATCGACCAGGCCGCGACGCCTACGGTCGCGTCCGGACCACCCGGCACCAGCTCAGCCTCCTGATTGTCTGAGGAGAAGTCCCGGCCGGTCACGCCGTCCAGCAGCGGGGACCCGGCGAGCAGCGCCGACGTGGCCGCGCCCTGCTCCGGACTCGTGAAGAAGTCCGGGGTCAGCAGATTCCCCTCATCGTCCATCGCGCCCATCGCCCGCATGGTGGCCTGATCGACATGCCGCTGCAGGTTGGTGTGGATGTAGCCGGGCTCGAGCGCGTTCGCGGCGATGCCGTCGGCGGCCCAGCGCCGTGCTCGTTGTGATCTGATGCCGAGCATCGTCGCAGCGTAGACACCGGCGTTTGGCCGACGCGATCCGGCCCGGGGTCGAGGAGTGGCCTCCCGGCTTGTGACGGCCACCGCGACGAGCTGTCACAGATCGCGACGCCGTCCTGTCTTTTCTTGCGAACCGGACGCCGCAAGAGCGACAGGAGCGTGAGCGTGCCCTCAACCAGGACCACCATCCGGATCCGGGTCAGGATGAGCTCGCGGCCCGTCGACGAGCCGCATCGCGCGTCGAGCCAGCTCGAGCTCCTCTTCGATCTCACCTTCGTGGTCGCGGTCGCGGCCATCACGGCGCAGTTCGCGCACGCCATCGCTGAAGGTCATGGCCTGGCCGGGCTGGTCCCGTTCCTCCAGGTGTTCTTCGCGATCTGGTGGGCGTGGATGAACTTCACCTGGTTCGCCTCGTCCTACGACACCGACGACGTTCCCTACCGGCTGCTGACCATGGTGCAGATGGCGGGGGTGCTGGTCCTCGCCGCAGGCGTGCCCGCCGCGGTCGGCCACTCCGACTACGGGATCATCACCCTGGGCTACCTCATCATGAGGATCGGGCTTGTGGCCCAATGGCTGAGGGCCGCGTTCGACGACCCGGCGAGCCGCCGTACGGGGCTCCGCTACGCCACGGGCATAGGTCTGGTCGAGTTCGGCTGGTTGCTCCGGCTCGCTCTCGTGGAGGCGGGCCTCCTGCCGGCGTCACTCCAACTGCCGTTCTTCGCCTGCCTGGTCGTCCTGGAACTGGCGGTGCCGTGGTGGGCGGAGCGGGTCACGGCAACCACCTGGCACCCGCACCACATCGCCGAGCGCTACGGCCTGTTCACGATCATCCTGCTGGGCGAGAGTGTCCTGGCCGCGAGCAGAGGGGTGGAAGGGGCGCTCGAAGCGGGTCCCCTCGTCGTCATCGCCGGATCCGGTCTCGTCCTGCTGTTCGCTCTGTGGTGGCTCTACTTCCTGGTCGAGGCAGGGGAGGGGCTCAGCGACCGGCGTCATCGGTCGTACTGGTGGGGGTACGGCCACTTCGGCATCTTCGCCGCGCTGGCGGCTCTTGGCGCCGGGCTCGAGGTGGCGGTGGAGCAGAGCGGGCACCAGGTGGCGGCATCGCCGATGACGATCAGCTACGCGGTCGCCATCCCGGTCGGGGTGTATCTCATCCTGCTCCGGGCGGTGCACGGGCTGGTCGACGCGGACTCCGTCATCCCCCGCACTGCCGTGGCGGGGTGCGTCGGCGCCGTCGTGTTGTCGCCGCTCGCGGCGCCGTGGATCGGGGTGGCCGCCGTGGTCGCGCTGATCGCGACCGCCTGCGTCGCGCTGGTCGCCGTCGCCATCTGGGCGGCACGTGGCTGAAGGAGCATCACGCACGCATCAGAGAACAGAACAGCCACGTCCGTCCTGGTCATCGGGACCGGAGAGGCCGGGCCGCGGGCGGCCATCGAATCCCGCCGAGATCGCGGCGCTCATGCGCGAGGACTCGACCGTGGGAGATCTCGTCGAGTAGCCGGATCTTGTCACAGGTGCCGGGGCTGTCCTGTCTTAGCTGGCGATCGGGCCACGTCACTGAACGGGGGAGGTCGTCGTGACCGCGTCGGCGATGGTCGCCCGGTTCGAGCAGCTCGACCAGCCCGGCCGGGCGCCTCTGTCGTGGTCGCGGCGCGCCGGCCGGATCGCCGTCCGGCTGATCCACGCGGTCAGCAGGCCGGCCGTACAACCCATGGAGGAGACATGAGCACCCCGAACGGTGAGGCCGAGTTCCTGTACGAGCTCCACGCCGAGATCGAGGAGGAGCTGACCATCGCCGAGGCCAGCCACCTGGAGGAAGAGATGGGGCAGCCGGTCACCGAGTGGCTGTACGACCCGACGGACGTCGAGCGCGAGAAGATCGCTCTGCGGGGGCTGCGCGACGCGGTCGAGGTGCTGGAGGACGGCTCGCGGCCGGGTGACGACGTTGCCTGAGCCGCGGATCGACACGCTCGCCGGCCTTCGCGAGCACCTGCAGTGCGCGACCGAGCGGGAGCACGCGACGCCGCCGTACCGCGCTGTACTCCCTCGCTTCATGGAGCTGAAGCTCGGCCGCCGCTACCGGCGCGGGCCCCTGAGTCCGGGCCCACCGGTGAGAAGCTCTCGGTGGATCTCACCGGGGTGTCCCTCCTGACGCCGTCGGCATCTCCGCGCAGCAGGTGGGCGAGCTGTGCATCCACGCCACCTTCTGGAGCCGCGGCGCTCGCACGCGCTCGGGGCCTCCCTGCCCGACGCCGTGACAGGGACTATCCTCGAAGGTGCCGACCACGCGCGAGGCTGACGAACCTTTGCCCAGGCCAGCGGGGAATCGATGTGGGGCACATGAACGCGGAATCCCCGGAACAGGCGAACGCTCTCGATCGAGTGGCATCCGCCTTCATCGAGCTGCGCCCGCGGCTGTTCGGCATCGCGTACCGGATGCTCGGCAGCGCGGCCGAGGCCGAGGACATCGTCCAGGAGGTGTGGCTGCGCTGGCAGGACACCGACCGCGAGACCATCGAGAACCCGCCGGCCTTCCTGGCGCTGGTCACCACCCGGCTGGCCATCAATCTGGCCCAGTCGGCGCGCGTGCGGCGCGAATCCTACATCGGCCCCTGGCTGCCGGAACCCGTCGACACCAGCCTTGACCCCACCGTCGGCGCGGAACGGGGCGAAGCGCTGGAGCTGGCCGTCCTGCTGCTGATGGAAAGGCTCAATCCCATCGAGCGCGCCGCGTACGTCCTGCGCGAGGCCTTCGACTACCCCTACCCGCAGATCGCGGAGATCCTCCGGCTCACCCCGGTCAACGTCAGGCAGATCGTGAGCCGCGCCCGCAAGCGCATGACCGCTGTACGGCACGAGCCCATCGACAGGGGTGAGCACCGACGCCTGCTGGAGACCTTCCTCGACGCCGCCCAGACGGGAAACGTCGGCGCCCTGGAGAAGCTCTTCGCCGCCGACGTCGTCAGTTCCTCCGACGGCGACGGCATCAGGGGATCGGCGAAGTTCCCCGTGCTGGGCAGCGAGCGGGTGGCCAGGTTCGTGGCCGCGTTCTCGCCGCGGTTCTGGCCGGGCGCCGCCATCACGTGGGTCGAGATGAACGGCCTGCCGGGTGTGCTCGTCAACCGGGACGGCACCGGCGTCGCCCTGCTCGCCGTCGAGGCCTCCAGGGAGGGAATCCACCACCTGCTGTGGATACTCAACCCGATCAAGATCGAGGCCTTCGAGCGGTCTCGTAGCCGCTTTGTCACAACGTAACGGGCTATCCGGTCTTACTTGCCAACCCCCGAAGGAGGCGGCAGCCCATGACCGAGGCGGGCGCCGAGTCGCTGGCGGAGATGCTCGACGAACGGCAGCGCCTGCTCGAGATCGCCCTGTGGATGTTCGGCTCGGACACCACGGCCGACCACATCGTCCAGGAGACCTATCGCCGCTGGTACGCCCTCGACCAGGAGGAACGCGCCGCCATCGCGGCGCCGCGCGCCTGGCTGACGCGGACAGCGGGAAGCATCTGCCTGGAGCTCCTCGCCCGCCCCGAAACCGACCCTGACCACATGCCCGGCGGCCCGGTGACCCCGTCCCGACCCGTGCCGGTTCCGGCCTCGTACCAGGTCCGGTATGGCCAGGCGATGCTCGCCAGGCACGACCGGGTGGCTCGCAGGTTCGCCGCAGCCTGCCAGGCGGGCGACACCGAGGTGCTGCGGGAGGTCCTGGCCGCCGACGCGATCGTCGTCAGCGATGGCGGCGGCAAGGTGCGCGTCGCGGTACGGCCGTCCTACGGCGTGGACGCGGTCGCACAGGTTGTCACGGCGCTGCTGATCGACCAGCCCGGAACCGATCTGGCGATCGGATCGGTGAACGGCAGGGCAGGGCTCGTGCTGCGGCGGGCGGGCAAGGCCGTGGCGGTGGTCAGCGTGAGCGTGGCCGGAGCCGAGGTCACGGCGGTGTGGATCGTCCTCAACCCCGACAAACTCCAGCGTTGGCACTGAAGGGCATGCCGGTGAACGACCGGACCCTTTCCCCGGACCACGACTACATCGGGGCGGAGTCCAAGCCGCTCTACTCCACCAGGCAGGTCGTCCTCGAACACGAGCCGCCTGTCACAACTGAGGGGGCTGCCTTGTCTTAGCTGGTGACCGGGGCGCACACGAGCGGCCCGGAAGACAGAAGGGGGCTGGTAATGAAGATCGTGGTCATAGGCGGCACGGGGCTCATCGGGTCGAAGCTGGTGAAGAGGCTCGGCGAGCACGGCCACGAGGCCGTGGCCGCCTCGCCGAACACCGGCGTCAACACGCTGACCGGCGAGGGCCTGGCCGAGGTGCTGAAGGGCGCTCAGGTGGTGATCGACGTGTCGAACTCGCCCTCGTTCGAGCGCGAGGCCGTCATGAAGTTCTTCCAGACATCCACGGGCAACCTGCTGGCGGCGGAGGCGGCGGCGGGCGTGGGCCACCACGTCGCGGTGTCGATCGTGGGTACCGAGCGGATGCCGGACAACGGCTACTTCGCGGCGAAGATCGCCCAGGAGAAGCTGATCGAGAAGTCGGGCGTCCCGTTCTCGCTGGTGCACTCCACCCAGTTCTTCGAGTTCGCCCGCGGCATCGCCGACGAGGCCACAGTCGACGGCAAGGTGCACATCGCTCCGGTGCTGTTCCAGCCGATCGCGGGCGACGACGTGGCCCAGGCGGTCGGCAGGACCGCGGTGGGGACGCCGCTGAACGGCCGGATCGAGATCGCCGGACCGACCCAGTACACGATGGACGAGTTCTTCCGCGAGGCGCTGGCCGCCTGGGGCGACACCCGCGAGGTCGTCACCGACCCGCAGGCGCGCTACTTCGGCGGCGTGCTCGGCGAGCGGTCGCTGGTGCCCGGTGACGGCGCGCAGCTCGGCACCATCACCTACAAAGACTGGCTCGACCAGTCCACCGCGAAGTAGGGCCGGGCCATGGACAAGCCGCGATCGACCGCGTGGCAGACGGCGCTGACCGTGCTGCAGGAGGCGCAGCCGCCGTTCATCCCCGAGGGCGCGCACGGGATGACGGTGGTGATCGAGTACCCGCCCGGAGACCCGGGCGCGCCTCCGCACCGCCACTCCGGTCCCGCCTTCGGCGTCGTGCTCGAGGGCGAGATGCTGATGGAGCTGGAAGGGGAGCCCGAGCGGGTGATCCGGGCCGGCGAGGCGTTCTGGGAGCCGGGTGGCGACGTCATCCACTACCAGGACGGCAACAACCGCGACGACGTCCCCCTCCGGTTCACGGTCACCATGCTGTGCGAGCCGGGCACGCCCATGTTCACGCTGGTGGAAGAGACCGAGCTGGCCCAGCGCAAGGACCGCCGCGCGCCGCGCCCGTCCTGAACCCGCGAAGTACCGACAGCGTGACGGCACCGGCTGCCGTCATCGCTGCCTGATCCCAGGATCGAACCAGGCCGCCGGCCCACCGGCCGGCGGTCCGATCCGCCATGCCGACAACTCGGGGTATGACACGAATGAACCACGAACGACCGGTTCGGATCGACACGCTCGACAGCCTCCGCGAGCACCTGCAGTGGGCGATCGAGTTGGAGCACGCGACGCTGCCGCCGTACCTGACGGCGCTGTACTCGCTGGATCCGGAGCGTAACCCGGCGGCGGTGGAGGTGGTGAGCGGCGTCTTCGTGGAGGAGATGCTGCATCTGGCGCTGGCGGCGAACCTGCTCAACGCCGTCGGCGGCACGCCGCGCCTGGACATGCCGCAGATGCTGCCGCCGCACCCGCGCAAGCTGCCGCACAGCGATCTGGAGGTGTCGCTGGTGCCGTTCGGGCCGGAGGCGCTGGAGATGTTCCTGCGCCTGGAGCATCCGGCGGCGCCGGGCGCGCCGCCGGAGGACGACGGTTACGAGACGATCGGGCAGTTCTACGCGGCGATCGAGCAGGGGTTGCGCTACCTGTGCGACACGCTCGGCGAGAAGGAGGTCTTCCGCGGCGACCCGGCCCGGCAGGTGAGCGGCGCCCGCTTCCGTCACACTGCCGGATCACTGTTCGCCGTCGAGGACCTGGAGTCCGCGCTCGGCGCGCTCAAGGAGATCGTCGAGCAGGGGGAAGGCAACGCCGGCGGCGAGGTCTGGGACGGTGACCAGGATGTCTTCCACCCCGAGCGGGACGAGGTCGCCCACTACTACCGCTTCCAGGAGCTCAAGCTCGGCCGCCGCTACCAGCGGGGCGACACCCCGAAATCCGGGCCCACGGGGGAGGAGCTCGTGCTCGACCCGGCCGGTGTGCTCCCGATGACACCCAACCCGCGGCCCGCCGAGCCGGGCACCGCCGTACGGGCCGCGCAGGATCTGTTCGACACCACCTACAGCACCCTGCTGAACCTGCTGGAACAGGCATTCAACGGCGACCCGAAGCGGCTCACGGACGCCACCCGCACCATGTTCCCGCTCAGGGCCCACGCGCAGGCCCTGATGGCGCTGCCCGGCGACGCCGGTCCCACCTTCGCCTACGTGCCGCGCGAAGCACGACAAGCACGAACGCTCCGGCAACGCGAGGGGTGACACCCGCGACGGCGGCCGGTCCACGACCGTTGTGACCGATGTCGGGGCCGGTGGAGATCACCGTGCCGCGTGACCGGGACGGCAGTTTCGAGCCGAAGATCGTGCGCAAGCGGCAGCGGCGGCTGCCGGGGGCCGATGAGATGGTCATCTCGCTGGCCGGTAAGGGGCTGACGACCGGCGACATCTCGGCGCATCTGGCCGAGGTGTACGGCGCGCAGGTGTCCAGGCAGGCCATCTCCACCATCACCGACAAGGTGCTGGAGCAGATGGCCGGGTGGCAGAACCGGCCGCTGGATGCGGTTCACCCGGTGATTTTCATCGACGCGATCCACATGAAGCTGCGCGAGGGCGTCCCCATCACACCATCTTTCCGGCGGCGCTGTGCGGAACCGACGCGGCGGATCGGGATGCCACTGCGGATGGGGTTCACCCGGAGGAGGCGGTGGGGCGGCTGAGGATGGGGGTGAGGGCCAGGCCGGCGAGGGAGAGGACTACGAGGAGCAGGACGGTTTCGTGGAACGCGTCGCCGTGCGGGGCTCTGGCCTCGTAGAAGGCGGCGATCCCGGCGATGCCGAGAGAGCCTCCGACGCGCTGGGCGACGTTGAACACCGTGGTGCCGTCGGCCATGTCCTCCTTGGTCAGGCCGTTCATCATGCCCATGATGATGGGCTGCAGGGTGAGCCCGAGCGCCACGCCGCGTCCGGCCAGCAGCGCGGCAAGCAGCCAGGGCGGGGTGGTGGCGGTGACCAGAAGCAGCAGCCCGGTGACCGCGGCGATCAGCAGCATCCCGCAGGCGACGGTGGTGCGCAGGCCACGGGCGGCGGCGAGGTTCTCCCCGAGGCCCGTGCACACACCCATGGCGATGCCCTGGGGCAGCAGGACCAGCCCGGCGGTCACCGGGGACAGGCCCTGCTCCTGCAGCAGGAAGACCGGGATCAGGAACATCACGGCGAAGAGCACGATTGAGGCCACCACCGAGACCAGCACGGCGACGCGGCTCCCGAGTGTCGACAGCAGGCCGAGGGCGAGGGCGGGGTGGCTGGTACGGCGGGCGTGCAGGACGTACCCTCCGAGCAGCGCGAGACCGGCCACCGCGGGCGCCCAGCCCCAGCGGGTGCCGCTGGTGATGAGCGAGGCGCCGTAGATGGCCGCCGTGGCGCCGAGGGCCAGCAGCACCAGCCCGACCAGGTCGAGCGGTCCGCGGTCGGCGTCGGTGCGGGGTGGGTCGGCGGGGAGCCGGCTCACGCCGAGCAGGCCGAACGCCACGAGCGGCACGTTGATCAGGAAGATGAGCCGCCATCCGCCCGCTGCGACGAGCAGCCCGCCGATGGTGGGGCCGAGCGCGGGGGCGAGGAAGAACAGCAGGCCGGCCACCATCGGGGGACGCGCCCCCCGTTCACGCTCGCCGCCGAACAGCAGGGTCAGCGCGAGGGGGATGAGCGGGGCGCTGGCGGACCCCTGCACCGCACGCAGGGCTATCAACGCCTCGATCCCGGGCGCGAGCCCGCAGGCGGCCGAGGACAGCGCGAAGGCGGCGAGCGCGATCATGTACAGCCGCCGGTTGCCGATCCGGCGGGCGAGCCACGCGGTGGCGGGAAGGCAGACGCCGATGCCCAGCAGGTACGCGCTGACGATCCAGCCGACGGTGGCGAGCGGCGCGTTCAGCTCCTGGCCGATCTCCGACACCGCGACGTTGACCGCGTTGGAGTCGACCATGGACGCGATGGGCCCGCACACCAGCCCGGCCATCACCAGCGGACCCGTCGGTCGCCGGTCGGCCACGCGGGGCTCTTGTTGCAGCACTTCAGACATGGGTCAGGAGCTCCTCACAGACGCGCGGCGAGCGGAACCGGACGGAGGCGCTCCCGGTGCGGACGTCCTCTTCGAGGAGTTCAGGCATAGGTCGGGGCCTCCTCACGGTCGCGCAGCAGGCCGAACTGGACGAATCTGTCCCGTACGGTGAAGCGGCGCACGCCGAGACCGGACATGTTGTAGGTGATGATCGTCTGGAGCCGGTGGTTGTGCTGGTTGCGGCGCAGCATGTGCCGGCCGACGACGCGTATGCGCCAGGAGGTGTCGGTGAAGAGCATCGCCAGGTTGTGGCTGAGCCGGGAGACGTAGTCGATGGCCGGCCGCCGGATCGCGTCGTAGCGGCCGAGCGCGGCGTCCACCGACTCCTGCGTGAGTTCCCCGGCGTCGGTGAGGTTCTCGGCGAGCGTCCAGGCGTCGGCGATGGCGGCGTTCATGCCCTGCCCGGCCATGGGGTGGACGCAGTGGGCGGCGTCGCCGGTCAGCGCGAAGCCCGGCGTCACCCAGCGGGCGGCGTTGTACCGGTAGGCCGCCACCACCTGGGCGTCGTGCGCGCTCGCACGCAGCGGCTCCGCCACCTCGGCGAGCGCGGGGACCCGGCGGAGCATGTCGTCGGTCCAGGCGGCCAGCTCGGGCCGGCGTACCCCTCCGGCGGGCACCTGAGCGTACAGCCGGGCACGGCCGGCGGGCATGGGGAACAGCAGGCGCAGCCCGTCCCGGGTCAGGTGCGCGGCGATGTCCGGGCCGAGCCCGGGGTCGGCGAGGTCGTAACCGACGAGCTGATGCCCGTACGGCGTGCGTCGCACCTCGATGCCGGCCTGGGTGCGCAGCCGGGACCCCGACCCGTCGCAGGCCACGACGAGCGCGGCGGTGACCTCCTCGCGCTTCCGGCCCGCCACGACGGCGACCCCGCGGACCCGCCCGGAGCCGTCGCGGAGCAGTTCGTCGGCGCGCGCGCCGTACCGTACCTCGGCGTCGAGTCCGGCGGTCACCGTGCCCTTGATGGCGGCGTAGGTGTGCACCAGGCAGTACCGGTACGGGTCGTCGAGGCCTCGATAGTCCAGCGCGCCGATCTCCTCGCCCTTCTCGGTACGGCAGCTCAGCCGCTCGGCGGTCAGGGCGCCCGCAGCGCGCAGCCCGTCGAGGGCGCCCAGGGTGCCGAGGATGTGCAGGGACCGGGGCTGGAGGAGCTCGCCCTTGTGCACCTGCGGCACATGCCGTTGTTTCTCCAGCACCAGCACGCGGCGTCCCTGCCGCCCGAGGGCGCGGGCGAGGGTCAGGCCGCCGATCCCCCCGCCGCAGACGATGACGTCGTAGTCCGGCATCGGTCGCTCACTCCTTCGTGGCCGCCCGGTAGCGGCCCAGTGCCTGCAGCGCGTAGCCGTCGGCGATGTGGTCGCACCAGTAGGTGAGCCCGAGGAAGTACACCCCGAGGCGGGTGGCGTCCCACAGGCCGTCGGCTCGCTGGTGGTCGAGGAGCCACCCCACGCCCGCGCCGGTGGCGGGGTGGTCGGCGTGCCCGGCGCTGACCAGGCCGAGGACGGCCCACGCGGTCTCCTCGGCCGAGGACGGCTGCGATCCGCCGTCGCCCCAGCCGCCGTCGCTCCGCTGGTGGCCGAGCAGCCAGGTCAGGGCGCGGGTGGCGGTGGGCGTGCCGCCGAGGCCCAGCCGGCCGAGCGCGTCCAGGACGCGGGCGGTGCCGGCGGTGCTGTCGCGGAACCAGATGCAGGGGTACGACCCGTCGGCCCGCTGCGCCTTGTCGAACCAGCGAACGGCGCGCGCCAGCGGCGCCGCGAAGTCGTCACCGAGGCCGTGGGCCGGCGGTGGGCTTGCGGCGGCGTGCAGCGCGAGGACGGCGTGGGAGGTCATGACCGAGCACGGCGCGTCCATGCTGACCTTGGCGTTCCTGGCGAAGCACCCCCAGGAGCCGTCGCTGTTCTGCATGGTGAGCAGCCAGGCCGTACCGCGCCGCAGGCTGGAGTCGTCCACACCCGCGCCCAGCGCGGCCAGCGACGCCACCGCGCAGGAGGTGTCGTCGGTGTCCGGCCAGCCCGAGGGCAGGGACCAGCCCCAGCCGCCCGCCGGGCAACCGGTGGGTGCGAACGGGCGGCTGCGCTGGCTCGCCCTGATCCACTCGCCGGTGCGCCGAAGCCGTGGGTCGTCGCCGAAGCCGGCGTCGACCAGTCCGTGGGTGAGGTACATGCTGACCGAGAACTCGATGTCGCGGTCGACGGGCCAGGCTCCGTCGGGCCGGACGGTGCGGCGCAGGTAGCGCAGGTAGTCGGCGACGATGCCGGGGGCGGCGCCCGCCCGGGCGAGGCCCAGGCAGACGACCGACGCCATCAGCGCGGACTCCTCGACGGCGCCGTCCGGGCCCTCTTGGTCGTGCAGGTCCTCCAGGTAGTCCAGCGCGCGAGGCTCGGCGAGCCGGTTGACGGCACGGCGCAGCGGCCCGAAGCGCTGGGTGCGCGACTGCATGACGCCCCAGGACATCAGGCCGGGCACGGTGAAGGACAGTTTCTTCCGCAGCCAGGACGAGGCCAGGGCCAGCTCGAACGGCATGCGGCCCACCCGCTCGGCCGGGTACAAGCCGGCCAGTGCCAGGTACTGCTCGCAGACGGCCTTGAGCGTGCACCGACGCCGGTCGGCGACCGCGTCCCACCCGCCGAACCCTTCGATCCGGGCCAGCCCGGCGGCCACCGCCTCCTCGCTCGCCGCCGCGTCGGTGAGGCGGAGGGCGGCGACGGCGATGGCGGTGGCGTTGAGGCTCGCGGGCGCCTCGGGGGTGTCGCCCCAGCCGCCGTCGTCGAGCTGATGCCGGCGCAGCCA
The DNA here is from genome assembly GCF_039871875.1 of Sphaerisporangium sp. B11E5. NCBI lineage: Bacteria > Bacillati > Actinomycetota > Actinomycetes > Streptosporangiales > Streptosporangiaceae > Sphaerisporangium > Sphaerisporangium sp. B11E5. Next base: position 52,338 of record NZ_JBDPMD010000046.1, read on the forward strand.
GGAAGCGCCGGCCGCCACGAGTTCGCGGGAGGTGTCCGGGTCGGCCACTCGCAGGGCGATGATCACCGACCCGGTGGAGACGGCCGAGGAGGAGAGGAACCCCTCCCACGACCCGTCCGGACGCTGCCGCGCGAACAGGCCCTCGGCGGCCTTGGCGATGCCCGCGTCGACCGACAGGGTCGTCGTCACGGCGCGGGCTCCGCGACACGCGCCTGGCTCGTCTCCACCGCGCGGGAGGACTCCGGCGCCGCACCGCCGAGGGCTGGGGACGATGCCGCCGCGCCGTTCTCCATGACCGGCTCCACCGCGCACGTCGAGCCGGACGTCCCCTGCTGGGTGGCCTGCGCGGCCTCGGTGCTCGCCTCGACCGCGCACTCCGTCGGCGGGCCGGCGCGCAGGCGGGTCTTCTTGTAGCTGTTGAACAGCGAGCGCATGAACAGCAGCTTCGGCATGGAGGGCGCCTTGCGGATGTCCAGGCGGCCGCTGACGATGGCCTCGCGCCCGCCCAGCTCGCCGCTGGTGAGGCGGTGCAGGGTGAGCGGCTCGGTCCTGATCACGATGTCCGCCTGGTCGTACGGGACCGCGCCGGCCGCGACCTCGCGCAGGTCGCGCCGCACCCGCATGACGTACGGCTCGACCGCGCCGTCCGGGCCCAGGAACTCGTACAGCACGCTGAGCGACCCGCGGGCCAGCCGGTCGGCGATCGTGGTGTTGCTGCCGCTCGCAGCGAGCATCTCGCGCAGCTCGGCCACGGCCTCTTGCACGGTCATGGTGTCTCGCATCGTCAGCTCCTCGCCGGTGTCGTGGTGACCGCGCGGGCCTTGTAGGACGCCAGGGAGAGCCCGTCCACGGGGAAGAAGGGCTGGTCGGCGGCGGGTAGGGGTTGGGCCGCCGCCGCGGCCGGGAGGTCGGGCAGCTCGGCGAGCATCTCGGCGGCGGGCCGCACATAGGTGGGGTCGGTCACGTCGGCCTGGCCGGTGTGGATGATCGAGCGTGCCAGGCAGCCCATGTCCTCGCCGCGCGCCTTGCGCAGGAGCGGGGCCTGCCAGATGTCGGTGATGCTCTGCTCGCGCAGGCTGCCGATCTTCGCGTGGACGAAGGGGCAGGAGAACACGTCGCCGTTGGGCTGCACGCTGACCATGAACCGGCCGACCTTGCAGCCGGCGCTCTGCTCGAAGCCCACCGCGTGCCCGGCGTGGTGCAGGTCGTCGTCGGGTGCGCGCAGTTCGATGCCCTGGGGGCAGGCGAGCCGGGTCTGGGTGGGGACGCTGATGCCGAGCGGCGCGCCGATGTCGCGCAGGCGCTCCAGTGTGCTCATGAAGAGCTGTTTGCCGATGAGGTCGGCCCGCCGGTCCTCGGCGCCGCCCGCGGCGCGGCCGACCATGAAGATCGGCAGCAGGATCAGTTCCTCGACGCCCTCGTCGATGGCCCAGCGGAACAGGTCGGGGATCGCGGGGTAGCTGTCCTCGCTGACGACGATGCGGATGCTGGTGCGCAGGCCGCGCTTGATGGCGTGCCTGATCGTGCCCCGGGCGCCGGCCAGCGAGCCCTTGACGCCGCGGACGGCGTCGTGGACGGCCTCGTCCTTGCTGTCGATGGAGACGCCGATCATCTCCAGGCCGCCGTCGACCAGCCGGTCGACCTTCTCAGGCCGGACGTTGAGCCCGTTGGTGAGCAGGGCGGTGTAGATGCCGAGGTCGGTGGAGTAGTCGACGAGCTGGTAGATGTCATTCCTGGTCAGCGGCTCTCCGCCGAGGAAGGTCACGAACATCACGCCGCTGTCGGCGAAGTCGTCGAGCACGGCCTTGGCCTGGTTGGTGTCCAGCTCGTCAGGGTCGCGCTTGCGGGCGTCCGCGAAGCAGTAGTAGCACTTCAGGTTGCAGGCCCGGGTCACGATCCACCAGGCGGAGGGCGGAGCGGCCAGCTCGCCCGACTTGGCGGTCTGCATATAGTCCTTGAGCCAGCTCATACCGGTTTGCGTGGTTTGCATGGCGCCTCTTCCCTTGCTACCGCCGCCACAGGCGCGTGCGGCGGTTCCAGACGATGTGGGACAGGCCGAACAGGACCAGGGCGTAGAGCGCGCCGAGGCCGAGGAACCGGGTGACGTCGGCGCCGGGGACGAACGCGGCCGACTTCAGCGCCTCGATGCCGGGCCAGTACGGCAGGAAGCGCTCGGCGTCGGCGCCGGCCCGGCCGAGGGCCATCTGCACCCCGGCCGCCGCGACGAGCAGCATGGACGCCTCGAACTCGCGCGGGACCAGCAGCCCGACGAGCGTGCCGAGCGCGACGCCGACCAGGCCGACGAGCAGCAGGGCGGCCCCGGCGAGCGCCACGGACCTGAGGGTGACGAGCGGCACGAAGATCACCATGAAGACGGCCGTCGACACGGCCGTGATGATGAGCAGGACGTACAGGCGGGCGCTGAGCAGGTGGTGCGCCCGGTAGCCGACCAGCCGGAGCCTGCGCAGCGCGGTCATGCCCGGCCGCACGACCGTCATGGCGGCGAACGAGGCGGTCACGCTGATGCCCAGCACCGCCAGGTAGAGCGCCTTGAAGTCCCGGTCCAGCACCTGGGCGACCGTCTGCGCGTCCCCGTCGTACACCTTGGCGGGCACGACGGTGACCGCGTCGCTGGTCAGGTAGCTGACCAGGAAGTAGGACGCGGGCATGAAGATCATGAACAGCATGGAGGGCCAGCGGCGGAGCAGTTCCAGCACCGACATGCGGGTGGCGGTCCTGGTGGCCCGGTACGGGCGCGTGTCGCGCACCGTGTCGCGCACCGTGTCGCGCACCGTGTCGGAAGCAGCGGGTTCGAACCGCACGGTCATCGTTCCTCCCGGTCAGATCAGGACGTCCCCGGCGCGGCGGCCACTGGCGGTGACCAGACCGGCGGCGAGGTCGAGCATGGCGTCGAAGCGGGCGAGCTCGGTGTGCATGTGGCTGACCACGATCACCGACCCGCCCTCGGTGCGGAACCGCTCGGTGTACGCCCAGAAGTGCTGGTAGGTCTCGTAGTCGAAGCCCTGGTAGGGCTCGTCCAGGACCAGCAGGTCGGGCTGGTGCAGGAGGGCCGCGATCAGGTTGACCTTCTGCCGGGTCCCGCCGGACAGCCGGTCCACCCGCGTCGTCTCGTACTTCGCGCACCCGAACTCGTTCATCAGCTCGCGGGACCGGTCGGCGACGCGGCCGGGCGTCAGCCCGTACCCCGCGCCGAACAGCTGGAACTGCTCCTTCAGCGTCAGGCTCTCGATAAGGGAGGGGTCCTGCGGGCAGTAGCCGACGCGGCCGTCCAGCGTGATCTGGCCGGCGTCCGGCTTGAGCAGCCCGACCAGGCACTTCAGCAGGGTGGACTTGCCCGCGCCGTTCTCTCCCTGGATGCCGACGAGCATGCCCCGGGGCACGGTGAAGCTGACGTCTTCCAGGACCCGGCGGCGCCGGTAGCGCTTCGCCAGTCCGCGGACGGTGATCATGATTGTCCCTCCGTCGTCAGGAGTGTCCTTGCCATCTCGATCACCGCGTGCTCGTCCAGCGGCGCGGCGGTACGCCTTTCCCGCCTTTCCTTGACGGTCGCGAGCAGGGCCGCCAGCTGCCCCTCCTCCAGCCCGACCGCGTGGGAGTCCAGCACCTGGCGCAGCGCGCTGCGCCCGGAGTGCTTGCCGAAGACGTAGCTGCGCTCGCGTCCCAGCAGCTCCGGCGGGTACGGCTCGTAGGTGCCGGGGTCGCGCACGATCCCGTCCACGTGCAGGCCGCTCTCGTGGACGAACGCGTGCCCGCCCACCACCGGCTTGCCGGCCGGCACGAGGTGTCCGGTGAGCGTCGCCACGTGGTGGGCGAGCGGGGTGAGCGCGGTGAGGTCCAGGCCGGTCCGGTGCCCGAACGCGACCTCCAGGGTCATCACCACCTCCTCCAGCGGGGCGTTGCCTGCCCGCTCCCCGACGCCGAGCACCGAGCACTGCACCCCCGAGGCGCCGGCGAGCAGCCCGGCGACGGAGTTGGCGGTGGCCAGGCCGAGGTCGTTGTGGCAGTGGACGGCGATCGGCAGCGGGCAGGCCGCGGCGACGTGCCGTACCAGGGCGGCCATCCGCCAGGGTGTGGCCACGCCGGCCGTGTCGGCCAGGCCGATCGCGTCCGCCCCGGCCTCGGCCGCCGCGAGGTAGACCTGCACGAGGAAGGCCGGGTCGGTGCGGGTGGCGTCCTCGGCGGCGAAGACCACGTTGCGGCCGGACTGCTTGGCCAGGGTCACCGCGTCCCGGATCCCGGCCACGAGCCGCTCGGGGGTGGTGCGGAGCTTGGCCCGTACGTGCGCCTCGGAGGTGCCGGTGAACAGCGCGATGCTGTGCGCGCCGGACTCGACCGCCGCCTCGATGTCGGCCGGGAGCGGCCGGGCGATCACCTGGACGGCCGCGTCGAGCCCGGCGTCCACGATCGCCCGGACGGCGTGCGCCTCCTCGGCCGAGACGGCCGGGTATCCGGCCTCGATGAGCGGCACGCCCAGGGCGGCCAGCCGACGGGCCAGCTCGACCTTCTCCTCCGGCGCGAACGCCACACCCGGCATCTGCTCGCCGTCTCGCAGCGTGGTGTCGCTGATGACCACCGTGGGCGGCAGTGCGTCAGGGCCCGGCTCGGAGAACGGCTCGGGCTCGCGCACCTCCACCGGCGTGACGGCGCCGGCGTCCGTCCGCCGGAACTCGTTGAACAGCTGGTTGATGTGGAGCATGTCGCGGGCGGAGGCGTTCATCTTGATCGCCCCGGTGAGGTAGGCCCGGCGCGGGTTCGTCCGGCCGAGGAGGAAAATGTCGCGGAACGTCCCCGCCGTCGTGGAGATGGTGACCGTGGGCATGGAGCCGGTGACCACGGGTGCGGGCATGGCGCCCGCGCCGTCCCCGTCGCATGGGACGCGGCGGATGGCGCCGTGCTCGGCGAGCAGGGTCATCCGCAGGCCGAGGTCGGTGACCTCGACGTCGATCCGCCGCTCCCAGCCGTCCAGCGCGGTGAGCCGCCGCCCCTCCAGCGCGACCAGCCGCGCGTCCACGTAGCTCAGCACGTCGTGACGGGAACCCGGCGAAGGCGAGTGGTCACCGCGGGGGTCGCCGGAACCGAATTCGTACCGCTCGCGCATGGCGTGCTGGGCGGCCCAGGTGACCGCGAGGGACACGAAGGTGACCGGCAGCGCGAGTGCCGGGCCGGTGCCCAGTGCGACGAACGCCCCGGCCAGGATCGTGCGCTCCAGCACCAGCACGCCGTGCGCGCGCAGCGCACGCCCCGGGTCGATGCCCCGGTACAGCAGGGTGATCGCGCCCGCCGCCAGCGCACAGGCCACGGCGAGCAGCGGCCAGAACGCCGCCGTGCCGGGAGTCCGGGGCAGGACGGCGGGCGCCGCCACGGCCAGGAGCGCCCAGGACCCGGCGAGGACGGTCACGACGGCGAGGGCAACCCGCGGCCCGCGCCGTACCGGGAGGGTGTGGTAGCCGCCCTCACGGTCCCCGTCGATGTCGCGCAGCGTGCCGACGAGGTTGGAGGCCGCGTCCTGCAGGCAGAACACGACCGCCGCCGCCAGCAGCGCCGGATGCGGCAGGGGCGCGGCGAACATGGCGCCGACCAGGAAGGCCAGCGGTGTGATCGCCCCGCGCACCAGGTTCCCCGACAGTCCGCGCGCCTTGAAGACCTTGCTGTAGGCGATGCCCATGGCCAGGGCGGCCGCGGCCAGCAGGGAGGTCCGCCAGTTGAGCACCAGCGCCAGGACCGCGCCGAGCACCACGCAGACGATCATGCAGGTCAGCGCGGTGCCGGCGCGCATGCGGCCGGACGGAATGGGCCGGTGCGGCTTGGCGGCCGCGTCGAGCTTCCGGTCGAAGTAGTCGCCGCCGTAGAGCCCGGCCAGCCAGCCCAGCGTGGGCACCGCCCAGGCGGCGGCCAGCCGTGCCGGGCCGGGGTCGCCCGCCAGCACGGCTCCCGCGAGACCGACCAGCCCTGGGTAGCAGAGCGTGTACGGCCGCCAGGTCTCCAGGTGCGCCCTCAGCATTACCGGTCCCGGTCGACGGCGAGGGTGGCGAGGCGGGCCAGCCGGGTGCGGCTCGGGCTCGGCGGCAGCACGGCGAGGTCGTCGAGGGCCGCCTCGGCGTTCCGCCAGGCCATCGCCCGGGATGCGGGAACCGCCTGAGTACGCTCGATGATCTCGCCCATCGTCGTGTAGGCGTCCTCGACGGCGACCGCGCCGGCCATGATGTCCTCGATGCGGACGCGGTCGGCGGCGTCCGCGCTCTGGTAGGCGAGGATGACCGGAAGGGTCAGGCGGCGGTTGCGCACGTCGCTGGCCGCGGCCTTGCCGGTGGTCTCGGCGTCGCTGGTGTAGGCCAGCAGGTCGTCGTGGATCTGGAAGGCCGTGCCCAGGTGGTCGCCGTACCGGGCGAGCGCGCCGATCCACTCCATCGGGCCCTGCCCGAGGATCGCCCCGCTCTCGCAGGAGGCCCGGAACAGGGCGGCGGTCTTGAGCCGGATCATCGTCAGGTAGGTGTCCACGCTGCAGGAGACGTCGCCCCGCAGCTCCGACTCCAGGCTCTGCCCCCGGCACAGGTCGTACCCGGCCCGCGCGACCACGTCCAGCGCGGTGACGATGGCGTCCTCGGGGACTCCGGTGTGCCGGCAGTCGGCCAGGCACTGGAAGAGGAAGAAGATGAGCGCGTCGCCGGCCACGATCGCCTGGTCCATGCCGTAGGCGCTGTGGACGGCGGGGCGGCCGCGGCGGGTCTCGTCCCCGTCGATGATGTCGTCGTGGACGAGGCTGGCCACGTGGCCGCACTCGGTGCCGACCGCGGCGGGCAGCACGCTGGCGACCCGTCCTCCGACGGCGACGGCGGAGTCCAGCAGCAGGACCGGGCGCATCAGCTTGCCGCCGGGCGCGAGCGCGTGGCGGCACACGGCGTCCAGGATCCGATCCCCGCTCAGCCAGCGCCGCTCGAACTCCTCGTTGAGGAGGGCGGCGTAGTCATCTGGCAAGGAACTGTCATTGACATCCCCGGTGGGATGGAGAACCGCTATTCCGGATGGCTGATCACTGTCATATGAGAAATGCGATTCAGCTGCTATTTCCGCGCCATGTAAGGCGTCCATGACAGGCCTCCCTTCGTGTGGATTCCGGGTCAAAATACCCTGCTTTTCATGAGCGCTGTCAAGCGCTAAATTCCCGGAGCACGGGGATATGCGAGGCAAAAACGAAGGAGGAGCCCATGGCCGGTGAGACCTGCCCGTATCCTTTTTTGAAGGCCGACCCCATGGCGATGCCCGAGGAGTTCGCCTGGCTGCGCGACCACGACCCGGTGTGCCCGGTGACGCTGCCCAGCGGCGACCGGGCCTGGCTGGTCACGCGCTACAGGGACGTCAAGGCCGTCCTGTCCGACACCCGGTTCAGCCGTGACCTCAACCGGCCGGACGCGGCCCGGATGAACACCGCGATCGGCTTCGGCAACTACGGCAACCCGTTCGCCGACCCGCCCGTCCACACCCGCTGGCGGGGTCTGGTGGCCAAGGCGTTCACCCCGCGCCAGGTGGAGCGGCTGCGTCCCCGCGTCCGGCAGATCGTGGAGGAACTGGTGGACCGGCTCATCGCGACCGGCCCGCCCGCGGACATCATGGAGGGCCTGGCCTTCCCGCTGCCGATCACGGTGCTCTGCGAGATGATCGGGGTGCCGGTGGAGGACCAGGTGCGCTTCCGCGGCTGGGTGCACGACATGCTGTCCAGCGAGCTCACCTCGGACGAACGCGCCCAGGCCGCGGTGACGCTGATCGAGTACTCCAAGGCGCTCACCGACACCAGGCGCCGCGAGCCGGCCGACGACCTGCTGAGCCGGCTCATCCAGGTGCGGGACGAGGACGACGGCAGGCTCGACGACGACGAGCTGTTCATCACGATGATGACGCTGCTGGTCGCGGGCTACAAGACGACCGCCGCGCAGCTCGGCAAGGGCCTGCTCACGCTGTTCCGGTACCCCGACCAGCTCGCCGCGCTGGCCGAGGACCCCTCGCTGATGGACTCGGCCGTCGAGGAGCTGCTGCGGTACTCCCCGCCCGGCGCCGGCGTCGGCATCACCCGCTACGCCACCGAGGACCTCGAGGTGGGCGGTGTGGTGATCCCCAAGGGGTCGACCGTGATCGTGGCCCGGCACTCCGGCAACCGGGACGAGGAGCACTTCCCCGACGGGGAGACCTTCGACGTGCGGCGGCCCACGTCCAACCAGCACCTGACCTTCGGCGCCGGCCCGGCCTTCTGCTTCGGCGCCCCCCTGGCCCGGATGGAGATGGCGATCGCCCTGGAGGTCCTGCTGCGCAGGGCGCCGCAGCTGCGCCTGGCCGTGCCCGAGGACGAGGTGCCGTGGACGAGCGACACCGCCGCGCAGGCCCCCGAGGCCGTCGTGGTCGCCTGGGAGCCGGAAATGGCAATCATCGGTCACGCCTGATCCGCCCGGCCTGCCGATAGAAAAGAACGACCACCGAGTGGCTGGAGAGCCATGGCCGAAAAGAAGGTGATCCTCGCCGAGCCGCGCGGTTTCTGCGCCGGAGTGCGGCGGGCGATCTCGATGGTTGAACAGGCACTGGACCATTACGGGCCGCCTGTCTACGTGCGCAAGGAAATTGTCCACAACCATCACGTCATCCGCGCGCTGGAAAAGCGGGGCGCGGTGTTCACCTCAACGGAGGAGGAGGTTCCCGAGGGGGCTGTGTGCGTTTTCTCCGCGCACGGCGTCTCGCCCGCCGTGCGCGGCAACGCGGCCGCGCGGGAACTGCACGTGCTGGACGCCACCTGCCCGCTGGTGTCCAAGGTCCACCAGGAGGCCCGGCGCTACGCCCGGGACGGCCGGACGATCCTGCTGATCGGGCACTCCGACCACGAGGAGGTGGAAGGCACCTACGGCGAGGCGCCGGCCAGCACGATCGTCGTCGAGTCGGTCCAGGACGCCGAGGAACTGGAACTTCCGCCGGACGCCTCCCCCGTCTACCTCACGCAGACCACGCTGTCGCTGGACGAGACCGCCGACATCGTCGGCACGCTCCGCGACCGCTTCCCCGCGCTGGCCGGGCCGGCGAGCGAGGACATCTGCTACGCCAGTCAGAACAGGCAGAACGCGATCAAGAAGATCGCGGCCCACGCCGAGCTGGTGCTGGTCCTCGGCTCGGCCAACTCCAGCAACTCCGTCCGCATGGTCGAGGTCGCGCGCGGCGCGGGGGCCGACGCGCACCTCCTTCCGAACGTCGAGGACCTCGACCCGGCGTGGCTCACCGGCGTCACCTCGGTCGGCGTCAGCGCCGGCGCGAGCACCCCCGAGTTCCTCGTCGACCGTCTGGTCGACCGGCTCGTCGAGCACGGCTACGACGGGCTGGAGATCGAACACGCCGCCACGGAGAACATCACCTTCACGTTCCGTCCCGCCTGGCACACCGAGGAAGCGAATACCGAGGAAGCCAACCCCGGGCAAGCGAACACCGAGGAAGCGAACATCGAGGAAGGCGCACACGCATGATGATCGAACGCATCCGCAGCCCGCTGGACGTGCGGGCCATGCCGCCCGAGGACCTGCCCACCCTCGCCGGCGAGATCCGCGACTTCCTGGTGGACCGGGTGTGCCGCAGTGGCGGCCACCTGGGGCCGAACCTGGGCGCGGTCGAGCTGTCGATCGCGCTCCACCGGGTGTTCGACTCGCCCGCGGAGCCGATCATGTGGGACACCGGCCACCAGGCGTACGTGCACAAGCTGCTCACCGGCCGTGCCGCGGGCTTCGACCGGCTGCGCCGGCGCGGCGGCCTGTCCGGGTACCCGTCCCGGGCGGAGTCCGAGCACGACGTGATCGAGAACTCGCACGCCTCGACCGCGCTCTCCTACGCCGACGGGATCGCCAAGGCCGCCCGCGTGTCCGGCAGGCAGCCGCGGCCGGTGGTGGCCGTGGTCGGCGACGGGGCGCTGACCGGCGGCATGGCCTGGGAGGCGCTGAACAACATCGCCGCGTCCCGGCTGCCGGTGGTCATCGTGCTCAACGACAACGGGCGGTCGTACGCGCCCACGATCGGCGGGCTGGCCGACCACCTGTCCGCCCTGCGCGGCGCGCGGGCTCGTTGCAGCCTCTTCGAGGAGCTCGGCATCCGCTACCTCGGCCCCGTCGACGGGCACGACATCGCAGCGGTGGAGTCGGCGCTGCGCACGGCCCGGGAGAACGGCGGGCCGGTGGTGGTGCACTGCCTCACCACCAAGGGCCGCGGCTACGACCACGCCGAACGCCACGAGCTGGACCGGCACCACGCGGTCCCGGTCACCGATCCCGCCACCGGCCGGCAGGCCGCACAGCGCCGCAGGTCGTGGACGGACGTGTTCGCCGACGAGATCGTGCGCATCGGGGCCGAGCGGCCGGACGTGGTGGCCGTCTCCGCCGCGATGGTGGAGCCCGCCGGGCTCCACCCGTTCCAGCGACGCTTCCCCGAGCGGCTGTTCGACGTCGGGATCGCCGAGCAGCACGCGGTGACCTCGGCCGCCGGTCTGGCCCTCGGCGGTCTGCACCCGGTGGTCTGCGTCTACTCCACCTTCCTCACCCGGGCCCTGGACCAGGTGCTCATGGACGTCGCGCTGCACCGCTGCCCGGTCACGTTCGTCCTCGACCGGGCCGGGGTCACCGGCGACGACGGGCCCTCGCACAACGGCATGTGGGACCTGTCGATCCTGAACGTCGTGCCGGGCCTGGCGATGGCCGCGCCGCGCGACGGCCGGACGCTGCGGGCGGCGCTCCGTGAGGCGGTCGCGATCGACGACGGCCCGACCGCGATCCGCTACCCCAAGGGCGCGGTGGGACCCGACCTGCCGGCCGTCGACACGGTCAACGGCGTGGACATCCTGCACCGCGACGCCGACCCGGACGTGCTGTTCGTCTCGGTCGGCGCGATGGCGGACACCTGCGTACGCGCGGCCCGGCTGCTCTCCGAGCACGGGATCGCGACGACGGTGGCCGACCCCCGCTGGATCAAGCCGGTCAACCCCGCGCTCACCGGGCTCGCCGCCCGCCACACCCTCGTGGTCACGGTCGAGGACTGCGGCCGGTCCGGCGGCTTCGGCAGCGCGCTCACACTGGCCCTGCGCGACGCCGGCGTCACCGTCCCGATCCACTGCATCGGCCTGCCGCAGCGCTTCCTCGACCAGGGCCTGCGGGCGGAGGTCCTGGAGGAGTGCGGCCTGACCCCGCAGCAAATCGTACGGAACGTGGCCGGGACCATGACCCGTCCCGGCACCCGGAACCATCCCGAGCTGGAGCCGATAGGGGTCCTGGCGGCCGCGACGATGAGGGAGGGACTTTCGTGAGTGCGACGATGCTGGGCATGCCGGCCGTCCGGACGACTCCCATCGCGCCGCGGCGAGGCTCGCGTCAGATCATGGTGGGGACGGTGCCGGTGGGCGGCGAGGCCCCGGTCTCGGTGCAGTCGATGACCACGACGCTCACCGCCGACGTCAACGCCACGTTGCAGCAGATCGCGCAGCTCACCGCGTCCGGGTGCCAGATCGTGCGGGTGGCGGTACCCTCGCAGGACGACGCGGACGCGCTGCCGGTCATCGCCCGCAAGTCCCGCATCCCGGTGATCGCCGACATCCACTTCCAGCCGAAGTACGTGTTCGCGGCGATCGAGGCGGGGTGCGCGGCCGTCCGGGTGAACCCCGGAAACATCAAGAAGTTCGACGACAAGGTGGGCGAGATCGCGCGTGCGGCCTCCGACCACGGGGTGCCCATCCGCATCGGCGTCAACGCCGGCTCGCTGGACCCGCGGCTGCTCGCCAAGTACGGCAAGGCGACCCCCGAGGCGCTGGTGGAGTCGGCGCTGTGGGAGTGCTCGCTGTTCGAGGAGCACGGGTTCCGCGATATCAAGATCTCGGTCAAGCACCACGACCCCGTGGTCATGGTGCAGGCCTACCGGTTGCTGGCGGGGCGGTGCGACTATCCGCTGCACCTGGGCGTCACCGAGGCCGGCCCGGCGTTCCAGGGCACGGTCAAGTCGGCGGTGGCCTTCGGCGCGCTGCTGGCCGAGGGCATCGGGGACACCATCCGGGTGTCGCTGTCGGCGCCGCCCGTGGAGGAGGTCAAGGTCGGCGTCGCCATCTTGGAGTCGCTCGGCCTGCGGGAGCGCGGCTTGGAGATCGTGTCCTGCCCGTCCTGCGGGCGGGCCCAGGTGGACGTGTACACGCTCGCCGAGCAGGTGCAGGCCGGGCTGGACGGGCTGAAGGTGCCGCTCCGGGTCGCGGTGATGGGGTGCGTGGTCAACGGCCCCGGCGAGGCGCGCGAGGCCGACCTGGGCGTCGCGTCCGGCAACGGCAAGGGGCAGATCTTCGTCAGGGGCGAGGTCGTCAAGACCGTCCCCGAATCGCAGATCGTCGAGACGCTGATCGAGGAGGCCCTGCGCCTGGCCGAGGAGATGGGCGTCGAGGTGGACCTCGACGACGACGATGCTCCGCGGCCGGCGGTCACCGTCCACTGAACCTTTTCAACCGGTCCTCGTGGGCTCCGGCGCACACAGGACGAAGATCACTGCTCGGTGTCACCCTCCACTGACCTCCCGCATCTCCCGTACGCTGCCCTGGGTGATCATGTTCGCCACGTGGACGCGGGACGAGCACCGCATCTTGCGCATCACGTTGCGGACATGGTTCACGGCGGTCCACTCGGCGATCCCCAGCCGCCGGGCGATCTGACGGTTGGTGAGCCCCTGGGCGACCAGCACGGCCACCTGGTGTTCCCGGCGGGTCAGCCCCGCCTCCGGCTCGCCGGGACTTCCGGCGACCGGGACCGGGACGGGTACGGGGCCGGGCGGGGCGGGCGCCTCCGGCTCGCCCGTCCCGGCCGGTTCCTGAAGGACGTACAGCCTGATGGTGTTGAGCAGCGAGAAGCAGGGCTCGCCGTCCGGCCCGCCGGCCACGGTGATCAGGTTCCGCTCGGCGAGCCTCTGCAACGCGTCGTGCAGGGCGCCGCCGCCGAGGCCGCTCACGGCCTCGGCGGCGGCCATGTCGAATCCGGCGGTCAAGACCGCCAGGCGGCGCAGGAGGTCGCGCTCGTGCTCGGTGAGACGTCCATGGCTCCACGCGATGGCCGCCTTCATGCTGCGGTGGTACGACAGCGTGTGCGGCGCGCCGCCGTACAGGATGTCCAGGCCGGTTCGCAGCCGGTTCAGCAGCGCCCGCAGCTGGAAGAGCCGCAGGCGCGCGGCGGCGAACTCTATGGCGAGGGGCAGCCCGTCGAGGCCGTTGGAAAGCTCGGTGATGACCTCGCGGTTGTCGCCGGTGAGCACGACGTCCGGCCTGGTGGCCGTAACGCGATCCAGGAGCAGCCGCACCGAGGCGATCCGCCCGAGCTCCGCCAGTTCGGCCGGGGGCCGCGAACCGGGCACCGCAAGTGGCTGCACGGGGAACAGGCGCTCCCCGTACACCCGCAACGGCTCACGACAGGCGAGCACCACCCGTAGGCCCGGACGCGCGGCCAGCGACTTCGTGACCACCCGCGCGATCTCCTCCAGCACGGGCTCGGCGTGGTCGATGAGAACCAGTGCACCTTTTCCAACCGGTTGCTCCCGCTCCTGGCCGCACATCGGCTCGCCGCCAGATTGAAACAGGTTCAGTGTCGCGGGGTCGCGCTCCGCCGGCCGTAGTTCGGTCAGCCGGCCCACGCACAAGCAGGCGGAATCGGCGGTTGATTGGACGCCATGTCCAATGCGGGCGGCGAAATCGAGGAACCGTACGCCTTCCCCGAACTCGGCGACCAGTTCGGGGTAGAGGGCGGTCAGCAGGCGGCTCTTACCGACTCCGGGCGGTCCGGTTATCGTCAGCAGCCGTAGGGCGGGGTTTCGCAAGGCCCTGCGGAGCGCGTCGAGCTCGGTGTCACGGCCGATGACGGTCCCCAGAGCGGGATTCACTACAGAGTCTTCGTCGGGTTTTACGGCTTCGGGACTACGCATGGCATCCCCTGCGGTCAATCATGAGCCTTACTCATATCTACTGCACCCCCTGGTAAGGTGCCCCGGCGAGCCAGCCCCGAAGCGCGGGAACGAGCCGGACGACCCGCCCGCAAATATGCCAGGCTATTTCTTCGGCGGACTCGTCCTGTGGGGAGCAGATGAAAAGCACGATGTCGATCCGGTCGGGGGCCGTTCGCACCCTGATGTGCTCCAGCCCCTGGTCCTGCCTGGTGTGGGCCCAGACGAGATCGGTGAACGCGGCGGACGACAGGGACCAGCGTTCACTGACCTCGCCTCTACACAGGTCCACTCTTATGACCTGCACGAACGTCAGCCCCAGGAGAATCCCTGATTGACGTTGGCGCTGTCGGCGGAGGGCGCGGCGGCCGAGGCGCCGGCGGCGCCGGCGACGAGTCCGTGGGCGGCGAACAGAACGACGAGGATCGAAGCGGACGCGGCGAGTTTCGCGAGCATTCAGACGCCCCTTTTATTTTCCCGTAACACCGATTTAACCGCGCGGAATGAGTTCCTCTTTCTGATTCGCAGCCTCGCCCACCGAGTCGGCCGTGTCACTACGGGCTGGGCGGCCACCTCTGCACGTGGCATGAAGGTGCCAAGGTGGCCGACATTTCCGGTTATGTCTTGAAGTGTTCCTGACCGCCACCCGTAAAATCGGTGGCAACAGGTGAAGCCCGGGGCGTGGGGGACAAGGGATGCTCGATCCACTTGCGCTGGATCCCTCTACCGCAGATGTCTACCGGGCGCTGCTCCAGCATCCCGAATGGGGCATAGGGGACATCGCCCGGCATCTCTCAGTGCCGGCGGAGCGAGTACGGGAAGCATGCGACCTGCTGGCCGACATGGCCCTGCTCCGCCCCTCCCGAAATCACCCGACGTTGTTCCGGCCGGTGAGGCCGGAGGTCGGCCTGGCGTCCCTACTGGCGCAGACCGAGGCGGAACTGCAGCGCAGGCAGCAGCAGATCGCCGACACCCGGGCGGCCATCGCGGCCATCGCCATGGAGTACGACGCGATCCACGACCGCGAGCGTGGGTCGTTCGAGCGCCTGGAAGGGCTGGAGCAGGTCCGCTCCCGGCTGGAGGAACTCGCCTACGCGGCCCAGGTCGAGTGCATGTCCTTCATGCCCGGCGGGGCTCAGACGCAGGAGGCGATGGAGGCCAGCGAGCCGCTCGACCGGCAGGCGCTCGAACGCGGGGTGCACATCCGCACCATCTACCAGGACAGCTTCCGCAACGACGCCGACACCCTCCGGTACGCCCAGTGGCTGGCCGGACTCGGCGGCCAGACCCGCTCCAGCCCGACGTTGCCGATGTCGCTGCTCATTGTCGACCGCTCCGTGGCCATGGTCCCGCTGGACCCGGGCGATCCCCGTCTTGGCGCGATGGAAGTCAGCGCCGGCGGGATCGTCACGGCGCTGTGCGCGCTGTTCGAGCAGGTCTGGGCGGTCGCCGTGCCTTTCGGGGAGGCTCGGGTCGACGAGCACGGCCTGTCGCCCTTCGAGCACGAGCTGCTGCTCATGCTCCTGGACGGGCAGACCGACGAGGGCGCGGCGCGCCGGCTCGGGGTGTCGCTGCGTACGGTGCGGCGCACGATGTCCACGCTCATGGCCCGCCTCGACGCGCGCAGCCGCTTCCAGGCCGGCGCCCGCGCCGTCCAACGCGACTGGATCTGAGCGGAGCTGAGTCAACTGTGGGTCCGGATTTGCCGTAACCGGCGAGCAACCGCGCCGCGCTCGACGCCGCCTGCGCGGTGGCGCCGACCGTGGGATCCTGCACGTGCCTGCGGCGTACCCGGAGTGCGGGTTGGCTGAGCTCTACGCGAAGACCGCCGTCGTGGCCGTCTCCAGCGAGATCACCGTCCTGCTGCGCGACGGGTGGGGGTACCCGAGGAGCGGGTGATCCGCGTACGCAACGGCGTGGACCTCCCGGCCCGGGTGAACGGCCGGTACACGGTGAACGGCGGGCCGCTCCGGGTCGGCGCGGTGGGCAGGCTGACCGGTCAGAAGGGGTTCGACCTCCTGACCGCCGCCGTGGCCGAACTGGTCCGCCGCGGGCACCGGCTGGAGGCGCAGGAAGCCGGCGAAAGCCGCGACCGCGCCCCGGCTGGAGAGCGCCGCAGAGGCGCTGCCGATCCGTTTCCTGGGATTCGTCCGGGACGCCAGGTAGAGCTGTTCGGCGTTGGTGCAGCACTGCTCCCAGCAGCGGCGCAGGTGGACGGCGAACTCCTCCACCGCCCGGGGACGTTTGCCGGTGCCGTTGTTCACCAGTAGTTCGTCGGGATTGCTCGTGCGGGCGAACCGGCGGACGGTGTTGCGCGCCAGGCCGAGCTCGCGGGCGATGGCTCGCAGGTCGTGGCCTTGGGCGATCAGCTGGTGGACCTGGGGATGCCGGTGGCGGGTTCGATCGGCCAGGCGGCCGGCTCGCCGTTCGGTGTCTTCGGCTGGAGCCGTCGAGTGCACGGCAGCCGAAATCGGCGGCAGGTGAGTGTCGGATGATGAGGTGACGGGGGCGAGGTCGCGTAGATGGGAGCGGTGCTAGGTGATGGTGCGCTCGACGGCGTCGCCGAGGTTGCGCCACATGTGCCACCGGTCGGCGACCTGGATCCCCTGCGGTGCACCGCGGGTGGCGCCGTCGGCGTAGCAGCCGGCCCGGTCCCGGCGGACGACCTGCACACCGGGCCGCCCGCTGAGCCAGGCGGCCAGCGCATCCGATGATCGCTCCGGCAGCATGTCGATCGGCCGGCTGGTGGTGATGTCGATCAGGATCGTGCCGTAGCTGTGGCCGCGGCGCAGGGCGAAGTCATCAACTCCGAGCACCTCGGGACCATGTCCTGGTGGAGGGTCGGGCAGGAACCGGATCAGCCTGATCAGCGTCATGCGGTTCACTGCTGCGGCCAGGTGGCGGGTGAGGCGGGCACCGGCCCGGCCGCCCAGCGCCAGGCCGATCGTCTGCAGCAGCCGCCGTAGTTACACACTGTGGCGGCCGTAGCGCACGGTCAGTCCGGGTACCTGCTCGACGAAGGTCCGCTTGCCGCAGTGGTGGTTGCCGCAGGGGTGGTTGCCGCACCGAAACCGCTGCACCCGCAGGTGAAGTACCGTGTCCTGGCCGCTGACCGCGGTGTCGCACACTCGCCGCTCATAACTGCTGTGCACCCGCTGGGAGATCACCCCGCAGTACGGGCAAGCGGCTTGTGACGTCTTGGTCCTTGCCCGGATCCGTACCGATCTCCCCGACCGGGCCACCTGGTCGATCTGCAGGCAGACCAGATGAGGGAACAGGACCGTCAGCAACCCCAAGATCGTCACACAGCATGATCGGCAACACAGGCAGTCAGCCGCCGGGAGATCACGAAATTAGTGCCAGAGCCAGAAACAAGACCGGCTGATCGCGCAGATCGAGGAGTTCGACCCGGACTCAGAGCCTGATGCAGCTTTCTCCCAGAGGCTGCGGTCCCGCTTCGCCGAACTGGAGACAAGGTCCTGGAACTCGCCGAGGTCGAGGCCGAGCCGCCATGGCGTGATCACCAATCAGACCTGTTGGACAAGATCCCCATGTCGCAGACGCACCTCGCCCAGCTCCCAGAAGATCTTCAACGCGAGCTGTTCACGATCTTCCGGCTGGAGATCCGATATGACCACCGGACCAACACCGCGCTGATCAGGATCACCCTCACAGGCGACACCATAGAAGGGATCGCCACCATGACCGAGCTGCTGTCCACGCCAACTACCCAAGCAGGTGGGCGCAGCCTCGACCTCCGCGCCTGTGCCGCAGATTTGATGCGTGCCCCCGGCAGGATTCGAACCTGCGGCACCCGCTTTAGGAGAGCGGCGACGAGAAGGGCCCGCTAGCGATGTTGATCTGCAACTACAGCAGACATAGCGGGTGCATTCATCATGATCATTTCGCGTATGTTTCGTATCCACGAACCTGTCCCGGCCTTCTCGTCTCGAACTACCGGAGGTATCGTGGCTCCGACCTCACCGCCCAGGTGAGCGGTACAATGCCAGTCGTTCGCCCCACAGCGAGAAATAACAGTGCTGCTGTTCTTCCGTGCTGAACGAGCAATGGCCGATGACGAGGTGCGGCCTCCGGCCGCCTGCTTTGGCAGTAAACGCGTAGTTTGCGGCGATGTCGACTCATCGCTGGCTAGCAGATAGTGTACATCAATGAGGTGGAAGCATGTCTGAAATATTGGATCAAGCTGTAGGCGGCGTAATAGCTGAAGTAGTCGCAGCGACAGGCGGCTGGATTTTCCGAGCTTTATCACAGAAGAAGTTAACCAGCAATACGGACATCTCGATCGCTACCTGGTTTGATACGCACCAGCTAACGTCAATCGCCCTGAGGAATTTTGATGCTCTCGGGCATGCCGAAACCGAGAGGTTGTCGGATGCTATCCGCAGCGATAGCTTTCAGGCGATCATTCATGAACTCCTCGCGCTTCGTATGTCAGACGGTACCGATTTAGACGTGGCGCGGCTAAGGCAAGCTATGCAGCAGGTCATACTTGTCGAGCATGCCGACAAGCTATTCGAGCAGATTGACGAGTATATATGCGGAATCGTCGTTCGTCTCGATACTCAGAGCCCACAAGTCCTTGAGGCAATCCGACGCGACGCTTTCTTAACTCGAATCGGCGCCGTTGTGAGTGCAATTGAACGGCACGTAAAGGTGCTTACTCAGGAATCGAACCCGCTCACTGATCAGGAATACATCTCTCGTTATCGGCGCTTGGCCGTGAAGCGATACGGCTTAATAGAGCCCCCCGACTTCCAGCGTCGTCGCCAAGTTTCGATCTCAAAGCTGTACGTACCGCCCGCTATTCAGGTGCTTCACGGTGAGGAAGGGCAGGAGCCTGAAGCCTTCGATACATGGAAGCTAGCGGAGAAAGTCGATCGTACAGTGCTTTTGGGCGATCCAGGAGGAGGGAAAACGACGGCTTGTCGTGTTCTAATGCACCATCATGCCTCTATCGCAAGTGGTCCGCTGCCTTTTCTTGTGACGGTCAGGATGTTCGCTGCGGAAGACCCACCCGCGCGATCAGTAGTGGACTACATAGAGAATCGGCTCAGGACCTACTATCAGTGCTCACCCCCTAAAGGGCTCCTCGATCGACTTCTTTTGTCTGGTTCCGCACTTATCATATTTGATGGGCTGGACGAATTACTCGACGCTAGACGCCGTGCCGAGATGACTGAAATCGTGGAAAATTTTGCGATGGAATATCCGTTAGCGCGAGTCTTGGTTACTTCAAGATCAGTGGGCTACAGTGAAGCACCTCTCGATTACCAACAATTTACTTCCTACAAAGTTAACGGGTTCGAATCCAGCCAGATCGAAGAGTATTCCCGGAAATGGTTCAACCAAGAAAATGATTTGACCAAGGAAGAGGCTCGACGCACTGCGGCAGCATTCGTTCAAGAAAGTGAGTGTGTTCAAGACTTACGATCAAATCCATTAATGCTAGCACTCATGTGCATACTGTACCGTGGGAGCGGGTCAATCCCTCGGAACAGGCCAGAGATATACGGCGAATGTGCAAATCTACTGTTCCGTAAATGGGATGCACGCCGGAAGATACATGTAGAAATCAAGGCAAGGCATCTCGTCGAACCGGCTCTACGATACATTGCCTTCTGGTTGTTTACTAGCGGCCAAGGTAGTCAAGGTGTCACTCAGCGGCAATTGATTGCACAGACTGCTGCCTACTTCAGCCAGCGTGGTAGTTACGAAAACTCATTTGAGGCAGAGGAAGCAGCTGCCCAGTTTGTCTCTTTCTGCAGGGGCAGAGGCTGGGTATTCAGCGATGTGGGGACGACTGAGCGCGGTGAAGATCTCTATACCTTCACCCACCGCACCTTCATGGAATACTTTGCCGCATATCACCTATCAAGTATCCACGAGGCCCCCGAAAAGCTAGCAAAGGTTCTTGCGCCTCACCTCGCTCGTAACGAGTGGGAAGTTGTAGCGCAGCTAGCAATTCAAATCAAGCACTACACCATAGATCGCGGGGGTGAGCGCGTATGTGTCTCACTACTGAATGAGAAGATACGTCGTAATTCTAAGTCCAGAGGCAATATCCTAGGTTTCGTAGCCAGATGTCTCTCGTTTATGGACCCACCCCCATTCCTCGTTCGTCAAACCGTAAACAAAATAGTGGGGCACGTACTTGAGCTGCCTAATGATGCAAATCAGTCCGCCCCCCTGGGGGATCTTCTGGCATACGAGGAAGGTGTGTTGCATGGACAGGTGCGAAATGCTATATACGACACATTCGATCGGATGGCGAATTCCTCGGATCCCGAGGAACAACTGCTAGGGCTACGTCTAGGCTTATATCTGATTTGGGCTGACCCTACAATCGGTGATTCATCGCATGAGTGGCGCAAGTATGCTGGCTCCTGGGCTGCAAATTATGCCGATACGGTGGCCAGTTTCTCGGCAGAACACTCCGATCTCGTCGCGATGATTCCTGCGTTAGGGATGGTACCCTCTACTGAAGATTTACTAATCGTGCATGAGAGGCAGTTTCTCCCGATGTTCGAAAGGGTAGACCTTAATGTTTTCGGGAGATCCTTCAATGCTCACGCGTGGGCTCTCTTGATGGCATTGTATTCGCCAAACCTGCATCCATACATACGGGATTTGGTCCATGCTGCTCTCGTAGGGATCGCGCGTTTTTCTTATCGGATGGGAGAGCCGCCATGGCTGGACCTATCCTCTTCCGTGCGTATAGAAATGAGCGGACCGCTCCTTAATAATGAGTCTGTGCAAGTCCCCCTAGATAACAAAGCCCAAGAGGGGGCTGTAATTCTCCAAATAATCGCATATGAGTTGCGGCTGATAGAGGGTCAAAAAGTGGATCCAAGATGGCTGATTGCTGATCTGAAATTCTATCAGCAGAGGCGCGAAGCCATTGAGATTTCTCGGTTGTCAGATGAAAATATAGATCATCGAGAATCATTGCCGGATTTGGGCTTTTCTGTTTCGCTTCAGCGATATCTCTGGGAGTGGGCTGAGAATAAACTGAGCTTCGTGAGTCCGTAGAGGAGCTTGAGACAACAAGGAGTGTTTTTCATCCTGCTTCGCGTAGCTGAAGGGCGAGGATCGCTTTGACGATTGACCTGCGTGGAGAGGGCTGCAGCGCAGCTTCCGCAGGATCCGCCAGGTCTTCAGCTGCGCATCTGCCCGCTCGCCAGGTCCGCGGAGCTTGGCGTGAGCGGAGTTGGCGCTCTTCTGAGACTGCGGCTTGCCGCGGCCCTTGTACGGCACCAGGACGCTTTCACCTGCGCCGATGTAGCACTTGTCCGCCAGGGCCACCAGCCCGGCGGCCTGCAACCGGCGGATGATGCCCCAGATGTGGGCTGCCCTGAGGTCGTGGACCGAGCCGGGCAGCGAACCGGAACTCCACAGCGGCGTGCCGTCCGGGGAGGAGATGATCTGGATGTTCATCCCGTGCGTCTGGTTCTTGGCCGAGTAGTACGGCCGGTCGGCGGCCACCCGGTCGATCGGGATGAGCGTCCCGTCCAGCACGACGAAGGCGTGGCCAGCGCGCCTGGCGGCGCGTAACGTCTGATCGAGCGTGGGTGAACGGCGGGCGAGCAGTGCCACGGTCTCGCGGACGTAGCGCCAGGCGGTCGCCACACTCACGCCGAACCCTGCCGCGACCTCGGCGAATGTCTCGCCTTTCGCAGATGTACCAGCACGAGCAGTGCCTGACGGCCTGGGTTGAGCCTGCGCCAGGCCGAATGGATACCGATGCGGCGGCGCCGGATGAGCCTGCCACGAAGTTCAGCGTGTGGCGCGACAACGGCAGCGCGGCACGATAGAAAAGCATCGAAGTTCCTGGACATGCATGATCTTGGCAGACCTGCATCTACCAGGAGCTTCTTCTATGCGCGACCAAACTGCCCACTCGCAATGAGCCTGTGACCTGCCAGCTCAGGATGAAAAGGCTCAAGGGATGCGCCTATACGTAAGTTTCCTATTTAGAGCTTATCCAACAGCTTCCGTGCCCGATGCCCTGCCCGCATGGTCGCGTCCCGTCCTGCGCCGCTCGGCACGCCGTTGACGAACAGGTCCTCGGTGAACCGCTGTGCCCGGAGTGCTACGACTACTCCGGCGCGGTCCTGTTCAACGCTGCCGCGTCTCTGCTGTGGGCACGCTTCACCGATGCCTACGCCGCCGACTCGCCGCAGCAGGCGGCCTCGCGCTGCGTAACCTCCGCAACCACCTGATCCTGTCCTTCGCCAAAGTCGCCGAGTACCAACGCCGTGGCGTCGTCCACCTGCACGCCGTCATCCGCCTCGACGGGCCGGACGGCCCTTCCTCCCCGCCTCCGGCCTGGGCCACCACCGACACCCTCACAACGGCAGTACAGAGCGCGGCCCCGGCCGTCTCGGTACGCATCTCCACCACACCAGGCGAACCCGTGCGCATCCTACGCTGGGGCCGGCAACTCGACCTCCGGCCGATCCACACACACGGCGGCACCCACGAACACAACATCGCCGCCTACATCGCCAAGTACGCCACCAAAGCCGCCGAATGCGTCGGCACCCTCGATCGGCGCATCTACCCCCTCGAAGACCTCGACGCACTCGGCCTACGAGACCACCCCCGGCGCCTGATCGCCGAATGCTTCCGCCTCGGCACCCTGCCGCACCTGGCCGAACTACGCCTCACCCACTGGGCTCACATGCTCGGCTACCGCGGCCACTTCTCCACCAGAAGCCGCCGCTACTCCCTCACCATCGGCGGCCTTCGAGCACTACGAGTCCACCACGCACAACAGGAAGACATCACCACCGGCCGCCTGCCGATCCTCGACGAGGACAAGCCGGTCATCATCGCTCGTTGGACCTACGACGGCCGCGGCCTGCCGACCGGCGAACAGCTTCTCAACGTCGCACTCACCGGCGGATCCTCCGCTAGCGCGGACGGTGCGCGATGACGCGCCGAGACGAATTGCTGACGTTGCCTGAGGTGCTCGAAGAACTCGGCGGTGTCTCCCGGCGGACCTTCTACCGCTGGCGTGAGCTGGGCCGTGCGCCGGTGTGCCTCCAGCTCCCGAACGACGAACTTCGCGTGTGGCGCAGTGACCTTCTCGCCTGGCTCGACGCGCTTCGGGAGGCGGCGTGAACACCAGCTATGACGTGAAGCTCTGGGAGATCCAGCGCAGAACCGACCGCAAGAGGCTGTCCTTCCTCGTCCGCTGGACGGTGGCGCGCAAGACCAAGTCGAAGAGCTTCCGTACCAAGGGTCTGGCCGACAACTTCCTGTCGGACCTGCGGCAGGCGGCGAAGGTGGGGGAGGCATTCGACATCACCACCGGATTGCCGGTGTCGATGCTCGCACCTGAGCCGCCGGCCGGGCCGACGTTCCTTGAGTTCGCACAGTCCTATGTCGTCGGCCGGTGGCGGACCTCGGCGGCCCGGACCCGGGAGACCGATGTATACGCGTTGCTCTCGCTGGTCTCCGTGCTGGTCGCCGACGTTCCCGAGCGGCCGGTGGACAAGGACATGCGCGACGTACTGCGGACCCGTCTGCTGCTGCCGGAAGACAGGCGGGCCGAACTGCCCGCGCGTCTCCTACCGGTGCTTGCCTGGCTGGAACGGGCCTCGCTGCCGCTGGTGGATCTCCAGGAGCCCCGGGTGGCGCGGACCGCGCTGAATGCGATCACGGTGACCTTCGACGGCAACGAGGCCGCAGCCAACACGGTGCGCCGTAAGCGAGAAGTCCTGCATTCCCTGCTGGAACTCGCCGTGGAGCAGAAAGAACTGCCTGCCAACCCGCTGCACGCGATCAAGTGGACTCCGCCAAAGGTCGCCGCTGGCGTCGATCCTCGTACCGTCGTCAATCCGGAACAGGCTCGCGCGCTGCTCGCGGCCGTCCCAGCGATCGGCCGGACTCGGGGCCGGCGACTGCATGGCATGTTCGCCTGTATGTATTACGCGGCGCTTCGGCCTGAGGAAGCCGCGGGCCTGCGTCGGCAGAACTGCGACCTTCCTGAAGGTTGCGTCCACGGAGGTGGTGTACGAGTTTCGGCTGGTAGTCAGCGTGGCGTCGTGAAACGAGGACGGCCATCGCGTGATCCTTTTCGATGTTCCACGATCGAAGGAGAACCAAGGCGATGGCCGT
>NZ_JBDPMD010000047.1:0-75786 GCF_039871875.1 Sphaerisporangium sp. B11E5
ATCATCCTGAGCACGTCAAGTATCTGAGCAATCTGGTGTTCACGCTGCAGCTCCGGTACGAGCGTATGGGGTTGCTCACGGATCTGGATGAGGCGGTCGAGATGGGGCGTGAGGCGGTGCGGAGGATGCCGCCTGATCACCCTGAAAGGGGGGTATCGCTGAACAACTTGGGCATCGCGGTGCGTACGCGGTTCGAGCGGCTGGGGGCGGTGGGGGATCTGGATGAGGCGGTCGAGGTGGGGCGTGAGGCGGTGCGGGCGATGCCCGCGGATCATCCTGAGCACGTCAAGTATCTGAGCAATCTGGTGTTCACGCTGCAGCTCCGGTACGAGCGTATGGGGTTGCTCACGGATCTGGATGAGGCGGTCGAGATGGGGCGGGAGGCGGTGCGGAGGATTCCGCCTGATCATCCTCAAAGGGTCGTATCGCTGAACAACTTGGGCATCGCGGTGCGTACGCGGTTCGAGCGGCTGGGGGCGGTGGGGGATCTGGATGAGGCGGTCGAGGTGGGGCGTGAGGCGGTGCGGGCGATATCCGCGGATCAGCCTGACCGAGCCAAACCTCTGACCACTCTGGGGAACGCGCTGCTGGTCCGGTTCACGCGTACGGGGCAGGTGAGCGATCTGGATGAGGCGGTCGAGGTGGGGCGGCAGGCGGTACGGGCCGTATCTGCTGATCACCCTGGCCGAGCCCGGACTCTGTGTATCTGGGGCAACGCCTTGTCGGTCCGGTTCGGACGCACCGGGACCATGGATGACCGGAATACGGCGGCGTCGGTGTTCGCAGAGGCGGCAGGCGTGGAGTCCGCCGCGCCTTCGATTCGGATCAACGCGGCTCGGGCGGCCGCGTCACTGTGGGCGGTCTCGGAGCCCGCACGGGCTGCCGCGCTCCTGGAGAAAGCGGTGGAGTTGCTGCCGCTTGTCGCGCCGCGGCGGCTGGAGCGGCCGGACCAGCAGCATGCCCTTGGTGCGTTCGGCGGGATCGCCGCCGATGCCGCCGCCCTGACGCTCGCCGATCCGGGTCTGCCTTCCCATGCACGGCCCGCGCGGGCGTTGCGGCTGCTGGAGGCGGCCAGGGCGGTCATGCTGAGCCAAGCGCTGCGAACCCGTGGCGACGTGACCGAACTACGTGAACGCCATCCTGACCTCGCCGCCCGGTTCGTCGAACTGCGGGAGGTGCTGGACGGGTTCACTGGTGGAGCGGCCTCGGCCGTCATGACCTCTGCCGATCAGACGCCGGCGGACGCGGCCCGGCAGACGGCGCAGGACGGCCGGCGCCTGTTGGCGGAGGAGTTCACCGCACTGCTCGAGCACATTCGCACCCTGAACGGTTTCGCCCACTTCGCTCTTCCCCCCACCACCGGACAACTCCTGGAGCAGGCGGTGTCCGGGCCGGTGGTGGTGTTCAGCGTCAGCAATCACCGCAGCGACGCACTGCTGCTCACTTCTGGCGGTGTCACCGCCCTGACACTGCCAGGCCTCACCCTCGCCGCCGTGATCGACCAGGTCAACGCCTTTCACCAGGCCCTGAGCACCGCCGCCGACACCACCGCCCCCCGCGCCGCCCGGGCCGACGCCGAGATGACGATCCAGGACGTCCTGGGCTGGCTGTGGGATGAGGCCGCCGGGCCGGTACTGGCAGCACTGGGGTATCACCAGCCGCCCGCACCCGGCGAACCGTGGCCGCGTGTGTGGTGGGTACCGGGCGGAGTGCTTAGCCTGCTGCCCGTTCACGCCGCCGGCCACCACACCGGGCTGACCGACCCACAGCACCGCACCGTGCTGGACCGGGTCGTCTCCTCCTACACTCCGACCGTCGGTGCCCTGCGCCACGCTCGGCAGCGCAGCGCGGCCCGCGGCACCGCATCGCATCGCGGGCTCATCGTCGCGATGCCGACCACCCCGGGGTTGTCCGGCCACGGCGACCTGCCGAACGTGACCGCCGAAGCCGCCAAGGTGCGCGCCCGCCTGCCCGACTCGGTGGTGCTCAGCGAACCCGGCGGTACCACCCCCGCTGACCCTGGCCGGTTACCGACCACCGCCAATGTCCTGACTCATCTGTCTCGGTGCGCGATCGCGCACTTCGCGTGCCACGGTGTCAGTGACCCGGCTGACCCCTCCAACAGTCGTGTGTTGCTGCACGACCACCAGACCGACCCGCTGACGGTCACCGCCCTGGTTCCCATCGCCCTGGATCACGCCCGTCTGGCCTACTTGTCGGCCTGCGGCACCGCCCTCACCGCCACCGTCCATCTGCTGGACGAGGCGATCCATCTCGCTTCGGTGTTCCAGCTCGCTGGGTTCCCCCACGTCGTCGCCACCTTGTGGCCGATCAACGACGCCGTCGCCGTCACCATCGCCACCGCCTTCTACACCGCCCTCACCACAGCAGACGGCACTCTGGACACCGACCAGGCCGCCTGCGCGCTGCATCGCAGTGTTCGCGCCATCCGTGCCGCCCACCTCACCACTCCCTCGCTGTGGGCTGCTTACATCCACGCAGGCGCGTGACGATGGGGGGCGGGGTACGTCGCGGCCGGGACCGCCGCGACGTCGCCGCGGTCCACAACCCGCACGGGCCGCGGGCCGAAGCCCGCGGCCGTTCCGGGTGGCCGGGGTCAGGGGAAGGCCGGGCCGAAGCGGCCGATGCGGCCCTTGACGTAGAGGGGGGTCCATGAGGAGTACACGTACGGCAGTGCCGTGGGTGTGACCTCCCCGCGGTTGAGCCAGATCTCCACGTACGCCTGCACCTTGTCGTAGCGGGGGCCGGCGTCCCCGACGGGTGTGCCGAAGAGGGTCTTGGTCAGGCTCTCCTTGTCCATGGCGTCGGGCGCGAGGTCGGTGACGTAGACGGCCGCGCCGGGCCAGCCCGGCATGATCACGCCGGACGCCACGATGGAGTCGATCGCCTCCTGAGGGCCGTAGTGGTAGTAGCGCTGCAGCGTCTGGGCCTCCTCGTCCGCGGCCGTCGTGGCGACGGCGGTGACGACGAGCAGGGCGGCCATGAGCAGGAGGCCGGCCACGCCGGGGGCGGGGACCGGACGGCCGAGAAGGCGGGGGCCGAGGGCGACCGCGGCGCCGAGCGCCGGTCCGGGGCCGCCGTCACCGCCCCGGGTGGCGCCGGGGTACGTCTGACCGGTGACGCCGCGCCATGTGGGCCCGCTGTGGCCGGAGTTCCCGAAGTGGCATCCGACCCGGCACTGGGCCGGAGCGGCGCCACCGGGGCCGGCGCCGGACTCGTCGGAGTAGGCCAGCCCGCCGGGGTCGGTCCCGGAGCCCCAGGGCGCCCCGCCCCCGCCGGTGATCCAGTCCGCGACCTGGTCGGTCCAGAAGGTCGCGTTGTCGTAGTCGACCCACGTCGCGCAGCCGTCGCCTCCGCCGGAGGCGTCGCAGCCGACGTCGGTGCACTCGGCCAGGTAGCCGCTCGCGAAGCAGGGGTAGTAGCCGCTGGGGTCGGTGAAGGTGAGCGGGCTGTTGCCCACGTAGCTGTAGGGGTTCCAGCTCTGGCCGTTGCCGGGGGCGCCGACGATCGGGTCGGGCGTGAGGAACCGCCGCAGGGACGGGTCGTAGACGCGGCCGTCCATGTTGATCAGCTTCAGGGCGTCGTCGTGCTCGTGTCCGGTGAAGCCCCGCGTCACGGTGCCGGCCGTCCCGGTGAACACGCTGCCGTCGGGATTCACGCGCTGCCCGAACGGCTCGTAGTAGTGCCTGCTCTGCGGGTCGCCGTCGCCGTCGAGCACCTGGGTGACGCTGCCGAGGGCGTCGTGCAGGGAGTAGAGGACCTCGGTGGTGCCCGAGCCCCCGCCGGCGGGCTGGCGGTGGACGACGTCGGCGGCCGCGCCCTCGACGCCGCGCACGTGGAAGACGTGCTCGACGGTGCCGCCGGTCGTGCGCTTCTCGTAGTACCCGGGCACGTAGAGCGTGGATCCGTGGACCCCGCTCTTCCTGACGCGCCGCCCGAAGGCGTCGTAGGCGAAGTTCCAGGTCTGGCTGCCCGCCTGCACGGTCTTCGGCAGGTCGTCGAAGGGCGTGTAGGTGACACTCTGGGCGGGTCTCGTGGTCAGCCGGCCGTAGCCGTCGTACCCGAGGCCGGTGTGGGTGTGCGACGGCAGCGCGGTGACCCGGGTCAGGGTGCGGGGCTGGGTGCCGTCGGGCAGGCCGTACGTGCGGTGCTCGACCGGCGCGCCGTCGCGGTGGATGTCGGTGAGGTTGCCGATCGTGTCGTAGCGGTAGTCGGTGACGGGCCCGCTGCCGGGGTCCACCGTCCACCGGGTCAGCCGGCGCAGCGTGTCGTAGGCGAAGGTCTCCTCTCTTTCCAGCGCGCCGTCGTCGGTGGTGCGGCTCTTGACGAGCCCGCTCGGCCAGTGGCCGTAGCCGATGTCCAGCAGGGTGGTGGTGCCCTTGGCCGCGGTGACGCCGGTCAGCCGGCCGGTGGCCGGGTCGCGCTCGTGGTGCAGGGCGACGGAGCCGCCGAGCACCCCGTCGGTCAGGGCCATGTCGGCGTCGCGCCCGGTGACCTGCCACAACGTCCCGGCGGGTTGCTGGCCGGAGACGTCGGTGACCGACTTCAGGTACCCGAGGGGGTTGTAGGCGTACTGGACGGTGAAGCGGTCCCGGCCGGGCACCTCCGGATAGGCCAGGGTGTGCAGGCGGCCGTTCGCGTCGTAGGTCATGTCGAGGCTGTAGGTGCCCTGCTGGCCGTCGACGAGGTCCAGGCCGGCCGGCCGTCCGGCCGTGTCGTAGCGGTACGCGGTGGTGACGCCGTCGAAGCCGGTGGCCTGGGCGAGCATCCCCCGGCCGTGCGGGCTGGTGTCCCAGGTGAAGACGGTGGTGCCGTCCGCCTGCTGGACGGTGGCGGGGCGGCCGAGCTGGTCGTAGGTGTATCCCCTGACCAGGCCGCCGGCGACCTCTCTGCGCGTCTCCCCGAAACCGTTGTACTTGTACGAGGTCCAGCCCTGGTCGGGGTGGTTCAGGGAGGTGCGCCGCCCGCGCGCGTCATACGCCATCACCGTCTGGGCGCCCTTGGGGTCGGTGACGGTGCGCGGCAGGTCGAAGGGGGCGTAGGTGTAGGTGGTCCCGATGTCCTGCTTGGGTTGCCCCGGCACGGCCAGCACGTTCACGCTCCGCACGACGCGGCCGTCGGCGTCGAACGTGACCACGCCCTCGTCGCCCCCGGCGTCCACGGAGCGCTGCTCGGACATGGTGTAGGTGCTGGTGGTCACGGCGCCGCCGGGCAGTTCGCCGCGCACCAGCCGGTCGAGGCTGTCGTAGATGTACTTGGTGTGCGCGGCGGGGGCGCCGGTCGCCGGCCTGCTCTGCCGCACCAGGCGGCCGAGCGCGTCGTACACCGCCTCCACGGCGATGGGCTGGCCGTCGAGTCCCGGCGTGGCGGTCCGCAGCGCAAGGCCGCGCGCGTCGCTGGTGAGGACGGCTTGCTGCGGCCCGGACGAGGTGGCGATGTGGATGCCGTTGTATCCGCCGAACTCGTCGGCGCGGCCGGTGTAGCTCACGCTGCCGGGCACCTGCCCGTCACCGGCGGTGGTCCTGAGCCTGCCGAGACCGTCGTAGGTGGCGGACGTGGTGACGCCGTTGGCGTCCATGGTCAGCACGGGGAGGCCCAGCGCCGGGTGGACCACCGTCCACTCCGTGGCGACACTGACCGGATCGGGGTGCTCCGACCACGTCTGGCTGGGGTGGATCCGCTCGTCGGGGGCACCCGGGTACACCGGGTCGTACTCGGTGTGCGTGACCCGGGACGGCAGCCCGGCCGCCGCCGCGACGTCGAGGACCGGCACGCCCAGCCCGTCGTACCACTGGGTCGTGGTCAGGCGCTGGTCGAGGTCGGGGTTGTCCTTCTCCAGCGCCACCTGGTGCGGCCGGCCGAGGTCGTCGTGGATGAAACCGGTCCGCCTGGTCACCGGCGGGACCGCCGGGTCGGCCTCCGCCGCGGTCTCGGTTCGGGTCTGCGGCAGCCCCACCAGCCAGTTCCACGTCCGGTTCTCGTAGGTGGAGACGACGGTCCGCGTCACCCCGCCGGCGGTCTTGGTGACCCGCAGGGTGGGACTGCCGAAGTCGTCGAAGTCGCTTTCGGTGTCGACGCGGCGCGGCGGGGACGCCGGCTCGCTGATCCCGCCGACGTGCAGCCTCACGGTGTCCTGCGCGGGGAAGGAGCCCCAGGTGAGGGTGACGGGCTGCTCCCACTCGGTGGTGCGGGACTTGCGCGGGAACACCGCGTGGCTCTTCCCGCCGTTGAGGAGGCGCAGCTCCGTCTGCGTCGCGACGGTCCTGGTCACCCGCGCCGTCACCGAGCCCGGAGCGGTGACGGCCTGCTCCGGGGTGAGGATCGGTGCGGCGGTGGTCACCGTCTTGGCGATCCCCGCGTACGGGTGGTAGCGCCCGTTGCCCAGGCTCGTCCGGTGGTCGAAGGTGGTCACGGTCTGCGACGGCCGTGCGGGGTCCCACACGCGGAACTCGCCGAACCCGAGGAACCCGCGGCCCCGCACATGGGTCACCGGGTCCTCGTAGGAGTAGTGGACCGTGCGGCCCAGCTCCCCGGGGTGGGAGGGGTTGACCAGGTGCGCGCGGGAGGTGACCGAGCGGACCACCATCAGCCCGCGGCGGATGCACCGCAGCGGGTAGGCGCACGTGTGGCCCGCCTTGCCGGCGGGGGTGTCCGACCACTCGGGGGAGTAGGTCACCGACTCCCTGGGCCACGCGGTGTGCTCGTCGAAGACCTTGACGACCCGGTCGGTGGCGTGCGGGTTCTGCCGGAGCAGCTTCATGGTGCCGTCCTCGGTGACCGTCACGATGTCGGGGTGTCCGTCGCCGTTGAAGTCGCCGATCCTGGTCATCGTGGTGCCGAAGGTGTTGCGGTAGGGCGTTCCGAAGTTCAGGGGGTGCTCGGTGAAGGTGCCGTCCCCCTGGGAGAGCCACAGCCCGGTGCTGCTCACCAGGTCGTCGCGGCCGTCCAGGTTGACGTCGGCGGTCCTGCACGTGTGCGGGCACGAGCCGAGATCGACGGTCCCGGCGGCCAGCTCCAGGCCGTTGCCGGTGTTCCACAGCGCCTGGTGGGTGTTGTTCCCCCGGGAGCCCAGCACGTCGATCAACCCGTCGCCGTTGAAGTCCCCCTGCGGGTGTTGCCAGCCGGCGGCGGAACGGTACGTGCCGGCCTCCCCGAGGAACGTCGACGGGGTGGCCTGCAACTGCTTGCCGGACCCCCGGCCGAGCACGTGGCCCTTCGGCCAGCCCTGGTCGTCCGCGCAGAACCCTCGCTGCGCGTCCGGGTCCGCGCTGTAGGTCCGCTCGGTGACCAGGAGCTCGCCGCGCCCGTCCCCGTCCACGTCCCCGGCGCGGGCGGCGCAGCCCGCCTTCACCCCGGTGGGGACCGGATCCCCCAGCGCCATGCCGCCCGCGTTGTGGCGGACCTGGTACTCGCCCCAGTTCATGTGCAGTTCCGGGGTCTGCAGCGGCTCGACGTAGTGCGAGGTGTAGGCGCCCTGCGCCAGGTCAAGGCGTCCGTCGCCGTCGAAGTCCACCCATTCGGTGGGCGGGCAGAACAAGCCCTGGGCGGCGATCAAGGTCGTGCACGCGTTCCCCGAGACCCCGGTGCGCCGGAAGGCCTGGGCCGCGGCGTCCCACCGCAGGAGTTCGTACGTGCCGGCGTGCGGCACCCACCATTCGGACACGCCGTCGCCGTCCACGTCGACCGGCCGGCCGCGGGACACGGCGACGGCACCCGTGGTCATCGGGGTGCCGTCGGTGTCGTGCACCTTGTTCTGCGGGATCAGCGTGCTCAGCGGCTGCGGCGCGCCGCCGGCGTCCCGGGTCCCGAGCCGGGCGAACGTCCGCTCCTGACCGGTCGGCCCGCCGCGGAAGTACACCAGGTCGTCGAGCCCGTCGCCGTTGACGTCCAGCACCTGCAGCCACGGGGCCTGGGACGCGATGTGCTCGGCCGAGGTGTCCAGGTCGATCTGGCCGAGCGCCGTGGCGGTGAAGGCCGGCGCGGGTGAGCTCTGGTCCCAGCCGAACTTCTTGGCCCAGGCGCATCCGCCCGCCGCCGCGCACTTCCTGGCCGACGCCAGCAGGCTGCGGCCGGTCCTCCCGCTGGTCTCGTAGTCCAGGTCGTACTTCCAGACCAGCGCGGTCGCGGCGGGGTTCGGCGCGTACATGGCGATCGACGCGACACGCTTGGCCAGGACGAAGCGCACCCCGCTCTTCCAGTTCACCTGGACGTGCGGGTGGTCCTCCACCTCGAACTCCACGTAGCGGTGCGCCTGCTGCTGGCCGTTCGAGGTGTAGCGGATCCGGTGGGGGACGATCTGCAGTCCTTCGGCGCCGCCGAGGTTCTGGTACTCGTAGGTCATCGTGTTGCCCGCGCGGTCGCGCTCGGTGGTCAGCGTCCACATCACGCGCGGCGTCCCGGCGGCGAGGGTCCGCTGCGAGGGCGGCGTCGCCGGTGTCGCGGGGTCGTGGTCCACCACCGAGATCCAGCGTGGGGCCGTCACCGCGGTGTACTCCCGGATCCGCCCGTTCTTCAGGTACGCGACGAACTTCCCCGGCCCCGCGGCGGTGCTGTCCTGCGACACGAACCTCGTGAAGACGTCGGTCTCGGTGCGGTACTCGGTGCCCTCGCCGCCGTTGGCGCCGCCGTCCAGCGGGACCAGCTTGGTGCCGTTCACGCAGAACCGGTCCCAGATGTCGAGATGCACGCCGCTGACGAACCCCTCGGTCGCCAGGGTCTGGCCGCACCGCGTGATCGCCGAGAGCGCCGGCAGCGACCAGCCCACACCGAACAGGCCGTCGGTGCCGTTGCTGGAGTACTCAAGCGACAGCTCCGGCCGGACCCCGGCCCGGCCCGCGGGCACGTCGAGGGGCAGGGACATCGTGTAGTTGCCCGACGGCTTGACCTCGGAGGACCACGGCAGGTAGCCCACGGACTGTGCCGCCACGACCGGGTCGTCCGGGACGGTCAGCGGCTCGGGCGGCTCGGGCTTGACCACGGCCGCCGCCGCCACGGCCGGCCGGGCGGGGGCCGCCACCAGCGACTGGGCCACCAGCGCCGCCGTCACCACGAGCGACAGCGCGCGGGCCGGCCATCTCCTCCGACGCATCGGGGTATTCCTTTCCTGATTACTGCGATCACACGGTGGTGTAGCGGCCCGGGGCGACGATCCCCGCGGGGTCGAGCGCGTGCTTCAGGTCCGCGACGGTGTCCCAGAAGGCGTCGCCGGGGCGGGCCGCGACGTCCATGTCCTGGACGCCGAGGCGGTAGGGCGCGAAACCGGCGGCCATGAGAGCGTGGTGGAGCGCCGTCACGTACGCGCGCGCACGGGCCGCCTCGCGCGGCTCCCGGCGGTCGAACAGCACGTTGACGACGAACTCCATGGTGTGGGGGCTGACGGCGTTGAGGCTGACGGACGGCTCGAAGCCGTGCTCGGCGCCGAGGTGGCGCGCCAGGGTCACCGCGTGGCACGCGGCCTCCCCCGCCAGCGGCACCGCCTGGACGCAGAACACCGTGCCGGCCCGTGACAGGTCCACCCGGCCGGGGGAGTACGGTTCGCCGGACCGCGCGAGCAGGAGTTCGACGGCCTTGTCGGTGGGGCGGCCGAGCATCAGGTCGAACACCCCGCGCCGCGCGGCCAGGACCGGGTCGGGTTCCGGCGGAGCCGGGGCTGCGGACGGGTCGAGTTCCTCGATGTGGACGTCGCCCACCGGGCCGAGGACCGCCTCGATGTCGGCGCGGCAGGCGTCGGCCACCGCAGGGGACCCGCCGGCGGTGAGGAACGCCGTCCACACCCCGCCGTCGAGGTTCAGCGATGTCCGCAGGCGGGAGGTGTCGAACACGTGGCTCACCGTCCGGACGGTCTCCTGCACGTGGAGCAGCCGCAGGCCGTCGATCAGCGCCCGCAGGCCGTCCTCGGCGCCGACCGTGACGGCCACGCCGTACTGCCGGCGCGGCCTCGGCCGGACGCGCACGGCGGCGGCGGTCACGACGCCGAGGCTGGACTGCGTGAACAGGCCGTTGAGCGAGGGGCCGACGCCGTGCGGCCAGCGGTGCCCCATGAGGCCGGGCGAGCCCCAGTGACCGGTGCGCAGCAGGCGGCCGTTCCCGAGCACGGCCTCCAGCGCGACCAGGTCGTCCATGCGGGGCGACAGGTAACCCACCCCCCGGTCCAGGAGGTTGCCGAGGACGCTGGAGTCGGTGCTCGACCCGGTGACGTTGGGGTGTGCCCAGGGAGCCCTCGCGCCGAGGAAGGCGCACAGGGCCGACTGGGTGACCCCGGGCTCGACGACCACCACGTGGGCGTCCTCGTCGAACTCGCGGATCGCGTCCAGCCGCGACAGGTCGAGGACCGCCGTGCCGTCCCGCACCGGGAGCCGGGAGCCGAGGCCCCAGTTGCGCCCGCGGCTGATCGGGTACAGGGGGACGCCGTGCCGGCGGGCGGCCGCCACGACGCCACGCACCTGCGCGGCCGTGGCGGGCCGCACCACCGCGGGCACGTCACGCGTCTGCCCGCAGACGGCGGTGCCGTAGCGCGCGAGGATCGGCGGGTCGGTGAGCACGTGCTCCGCGCCGACGCGCCGCCGCCAGTCCCGCACGGCCGCGCCGAGGGGCGTCAGGTCCGGGCGCACGAGCACTCCTCGCGGCCCGTCACGCGGAGCAGGTCCGCCACGACGGGGCGCAGCTCCGCGGCGAGCTGCCGGTCGCGGGCCGGGAGGTCCGCGGGGGTGCACGCCATCAGCACGGCCTCGTCCTCCACCTCGGGCAGCGGGTATCGCGTGGGGGAGACCTCGGTGAACCCCATCCGCCGCAGGATCTCGTGCTGGCCGTCGCGCGTCCCCGCGAGGATCACGGCGAGCCGCAGGCCGAGCTGTTCCAGCAGGACGGTCCCCGCGACGACGAGCAGCCGGCCCACGCCGCGCGCACGCGCGTCCTCGGCGACCACCAGGCGTGCGCCCTCCCCGGTGTCGGACGGCGCGTACCCGCCGGCCGCGAGCAGACGTCCCGCCTCCGCCCCGGCCAGCGCCATCACCCGGCCCCGGGTGGCGGCGCCGAGCGGGGTCAGGCGCACCGACCCGGTGAGGGGGCCGCCTGCCGCGTTCCTGGCGAGGATGTGGTAGGCGTGCGCGTCATGCCGGTCGGGGTCGGCGAAAAGGCCGTCGCCCACCTTGAAGCGCGGCCGCCGCCCCCCGTCATGGATGACCCTCCCGCGGAAGGCCCGCAACTCCTCCTGCCACGCCTCACACGGGCGCGCCGGGCACGTCCAGGCCCGGATCTCCAAGCTCGGCCGGCCGGGCTCCGGGGACGTCCCGGACACCGGCCGCCGGTGCGCCGAAGGCGGCATCTCTACTCCCATGGGTGCCGCCCCGGTGAGCGGGGCGGGTCAAGCCCGCGGGCGCGGCGTGGTGCCGCGCCCGCGGATCGGTGCCGGGGTCAGGGGACGGAGACGTGCTCGACCTTGTAGCTCTTCACGCCGAACAGGCACCCCGCCGTGTTCTCGGACGGCGACGCGCCGAGCCAGGTCCCGTACGTGTCCGTGATCTTCGTCGGGGCGCCGTGGTAGGTGAAACCCCACTCGCATTCGGTGACGAGCCTGACCGTGCTGGCCGGCGAGTTCGCGCTCTTCTTCATGCACCTGGCGTAGGCCCGGTAACCGGTCTGGCTCTGCCAGTCGCCCGGGTAGTTGTCGTAGTCGTCGTAATAGGTGCCGTTGTCGTAGGACGGGCACACGACGTACTGCGTTTCGAGGTACGTGCCCGCCGTCGCGGGCGCTTCGGCCCCCACGACCGCGAGTGCCGTCAGCGCCGCCAGCCCCAGGGCCGCCGCGGGCCTCCTGATCGATGTGCGCATGAGAGATCCCCCATCTCCGTGCCGGAAAGGACGCGACGCTCCGCCGCGCCCAGAAAATGATCCGGCACGCCGGGCCGTCGTTTCATCGGGAATTCATCCTGATACCGACCCCAAGTTTTCCCGGTTACCGATCCATACCGGCGGGGCACTGTGGCGGCCACCTGTTTTGGGGGTCGTGTCAGGGGACCCCGAAATCGCCCGGCCGCGCGCTTTCACCGTGGTGTCATTCTTTTCTCACGCGGTTCCCTAGCGTCCGAGACGTCGACGACGGATGACGGCCCGGCACGACGGAAACCGTGTGCACGGGCGGGGAGGCGGATGTCCATGAGACTGGCGAGAACCCTGGTGGCCGCCGGATCGCTGCTGTGCGCGCTGATCCCGGCGGCGGCGCACGGCGAGGCGGGGGAGTCCTGCGCCGACGCGGGCAAGGGCGCCGCCCGCGTCTGCTTCACCCGGCCGGACCTGCTGGAGGCCTATGACATGGTCAGGCGCCTGGAGTGGCACCCGCGCGCCCCCCGTTCGACCTTCGCCGTGCACCCCGGCCCGGACGGCACGCGGCTCCACGTGAGCTTCGGCCCGGGTGACAGTGACGTCGCCCGGGCGCTGAAGGCGGAGCTCGGCGACCGCGTCGAGCTGACGCAGAGCGCGGTGACCCGGTTCGAGGGCGGCCGCGCCTCGGACGCCGGCCCGCACTGGGGCGGAGCCGAGATCCAGGTCTTCGGGAACATCTGCACCTCGGGTTTCTCGGTGGTGCTCCCCGGCGGGGCCCGGGGCTCGGTCTCGGCCGGCCACTGCTTCGACGACGGCGACGGCCTGGCCTCGGGGCCGCACTTCTACGGTGTCGCCCACGGCGAGTCGGGGTTCCCCGCCTACGACATGATCGCGATCTCCGGCGGGGGGGCGTACACCAACAAGATCTACACCGATCCCGGATCCCCCATCTCCCGTACCGTGATCGGCCGGGGCGACCCCGCGATGGGCTCCTCGGTGTGCGTGAGCGGGCGACTGGCCAAGGCCAGGTGCGGCGGGACCGTCGTCAGCCTGGCCGGGGCGCTGTTCCAGGGCGGCGGCTGGACGACCGACCTGATCGTGGTGAGCAAGCCCGGCCAGTTCCTCGGCACCGTCGGGGACTCCGGCGGCCCGGTGTACTCGCAGGCGGCGGGCAGTGGCGCCGTCGTCCGCGGCATGATCGTCGGCGGCACCCTCATCGGGGACACGGTGTACGCCGAGAAGGTCTCCACCATCGAAAGTCATCTGGGGGTCACGGTCGCCGTGACCCCTTAGCCGAGGCATTCGCCACCGTTTTCCGCCGGTGTTCCGCGCGCAGCGATGTTTGGGGTGCGGTTTAGGGGTGGCCCAGGAGGCGGCGATCGGCGGAACGCGATGGGATTGCGTCCGGAAAGGCACTCACCGGGCCGCGTGAAAACGCCGGGCCGACCGGCCGTGAATGTGTTTCCCGGCCGGTTCTCCTTTCTCTTCTTCAGTCGTTTCCTTTCTCTTCTCCAGCCGTTCGCACACACCCGTGAGCGGGTGTCCCGGCTTTCACATCGTCTTAAGGAGAGTTCGTCATGTCCTCATCGCGGCACGCGGCCGGGCACGGCCCGCTGGCCCCCGTCGGCGGCGCGGCCGGCCCCGGCCCCCTGGCCGGTCTGTGGTCCGACCGCGTCCCGGCGGCCCGCATCGCGGGGGCCGACCCCCTCGGGCTCGACCCGTTCATGGCCCGCCTGCCGGAGCTGAACGCCGCCGGCGACACCCGGGCGATCATCGGCGGGCTGCGCTCGGCGGTCCCGGCGCTCGCGGGCCTGCCCGCCATGGAGGTATGGGACTCCATGGCGGCGGTGCGCGACCTCGGCATGGCCGTCGCCTCCCTCGTGCGCCACGGGCTGACGGCGGGCGACGCCCCCGCCGGCGTCGAGGAGGCGCTGGCCGAGGCCGGGGCGCGGGTGGACATGGTTCCCCGCGAGACGATCCTGCACTACAGCGTGTGGAATCCCGCCGGCGCGCGGCGCCGCACCTTCACCGGCGCCCCTGGCGAGCACGTGCTCATCGAATGCTCCGTCGCCGGGACCCTCCCGCTGGAGAAGGCGGCGCGGGCCCTTTCCACGCTCGTCACCCGTGGCGTGGGGACCGGCGAGCATCGGTTCACGGTCACCTGCCTGGCGGCGGCGCGGGACCTGGAGCAGGCCGCCGCCCACGTGCACATGGAGCGCACGGGACTGGACCCCGTCTTCTTCACCCGGCACCTGCGCCCCTACTTCGAGCCGTTCACGGTGCGGGGCGTCTCCTACCACGCGCCCGCGGCGGCGCACCTGCCGCTGTACGCCGTCGACCAGGCCGTGTGGGCGGCCGACGCCGGCCACGACCGGCTCGACGGCTTCCGCGCCGACCTCGTCCCCTACGGCCTGCCCGTCTGGACGGCCTGCCACGAGGACCTTCTCGGCGTGCCGTCCCTGCTGACCCGGACCCTGCGCGACCTCGACTCCCGGGTGACGCCCGGCGTGCTCGCCGGGGCACGGGCCCTGCTCGCGGTGCTCAAGGCCATGATCGTCTTCCGGGGACGGCACCGCCGGCTGGTCCGCGGCGCCTACCAGGACGCTCTGAGAGGCGCGGAGATCGGCAGCGGGGGAGCGGGCATGGACCTGATCGACGAGTTGCTCGCCGCCACCCGCGCCTACGGTGAGCTCGCCGGCACCGCCGTCACCCGCGCCTCCCGTCACCTGGTGGCCGAGGCGGACCTCCCCGGCGGGGGACGGCGCCCCGCGTGAGCCCCGCGCGTGCCGCCCCTCGCTCTCACCGTCGCACTGTTGTCGGTGTGCGCGGGAGGAGCCGACAATGTGGGGACTGTGAGCGATGCGATGCCATGGCGGTTCGTCGAGCGCGCCGCCGAGCTGACCGTCCTCGACGCGGCCATGCGGAACGCGATGGGGGGACAGGGCCGTTTCGTGGTGGTCGAGGGCGCCGCGGGGCTGGGCAAGACCAGCCTGGCGCGTGAGGCCGCCGCCGCGGCCGAGAAGGCCGGATTCCGGGTGCTGTCCGGCCGGGGCGTGGAGCTGGAACGCGAGTACCCCTTCGGTGTGGCGCGGCAGCTCTTCACCCCGGCGCTGGAGCGGATCGGGCCGGCGGAGCGGAGGAAGGCGACGTCGGCCGGCGCGGCGGTCGCCGTCTCCGCGCTCGGGATCGGCGGGCCGGACGGACCCGTGGCGGCGGTGGGCGAGTTCGCCGTCCTGCACGGCCTGTACTGGCTGACGGCCAACCTGTCACAGGCCCGCCCCCTCATGCTGATGATCGACGACCTGCACTGGGTGGACATGTCCTCCCTGCGGTTCCTGGCGCACGTGCTCCCCCGGCTGGAGGACATCCCGGTCCTGCTGCTCGGCACCGTGCGGCGCAACGAACCCGGCCCCTACCGGAGGATGATCGAGCAGATCACCACCGACC
Organism: Sphaerisporangium sp. B11E5; assembly: GCF_039871875.1. Taxonomy (NCBI): domain Bacteria; kingdom Bacillati; phylum Actinomycetota; class Actinomycetes; order Streptosporangiales; family Streptosporangiaceae; genus Sphaerisporangium; species Sphaerisporangium sp. B11E5. The sequence goes on from NZ_JBDPMD010000047.1 coordinate 15,289, forward strand.
CGGCCTGCGTGTCCCTGCGCCTCGGGCCGCTGAGCGAGGAGTCGGCGCGACGGCTGGTGTCCGCCGCGGTGGGGGAGCACGCCGACGCGGACTTCGTGCGGGCCTGCTGCGCGGCGGCGGAAGGCAACCCGCTGTTCCTGCGCGAGCTGATGCGGGCCGTGGACGCCGAGCGCGTCGCCCCCTCCCGGGCCAACGTGGGCCGGGTCCGGCGGCTCGGGCAGCGGGCGGTGGCGCGGAGCGTGGCGGTGCGGCTGGCGCAGTTGCCCGCGCCGGTCGTACGGCTGACCCGTGCCATGGCCGTCCTCGGGGAGGGGGCCGACCTGGCCGTAGCGGCCCGGCTGGCGCAGATGCCGCTGGCGGACGCCGGGCAGGCGGCGATATTGCTGCGTGGCGTGGAGATCCTGCGTGTGGCCGACTCCGCGGGCCCGGCCGAGCGGTGGGAGTTCGTCCACCCGCTCGTGCGCGACGCCGTCTACGGTGCGATGGACCCCGCCGAGAGGACCGCCCACCACACCCGGGCCGCGCGGTTGCTGCGCGGCGAGGCGGCGAGCACGGAGAAGATCGCGGGTCATCTGCTGTGGAGCCTGCCGGGCGGCGACCCGGACGCCCCCGCCGTCCTGCGTGCCGCCGCGGCCGGCGCCGCGGCCCGCGGCGCGCTGCCCGGCGCGCTCGCCTACCTGCGGCGCTGCCTCGCCGAACCTCTGGACCAGGCCGAACGGCACGCCGTCCTGCTCGACGCGGGGGCCGCCGCGATGGGTGTGGACCCGGCCGAGGCCGCGGAGCACCTGGACGCCGCGATGGCCGGCGCCGCCGACCCTCGTCATCGCGCGTCGATCGCCGTCCACCGGGGCATGGCGTTGTGGATCGTCGGCCGGGCGGAGGAGACGGCGGCGGTGCTGAGGCAGGCCATGGAGGGCCTGCCGGAGGACGACCCGGACCTGCGCCGCCGGCTGGCGGCCCTGATGCTCAACATCCCGCTGTGCCTCACCGGATGGAGCCATCTGCTCGACACGGTCCCGGACCTGCGCCGGCTGCCTCCCGCGGACACCGTGGGCGCCCGGATGCTGAACATGATGATCGCCTGCATCGAGGTCTTCGACGGCGACCCGCGTGGCGTCGAGGCGGCGCTCGAGGCCGTGACGGACGGGTGGCTGGACCGCGAGGCCGGCACGGGCATGGGGGTCGCGCAGGCGGCGGCCATGATGTTGCTGACCGGCGACGTGGAAGCGGGCATGGGCTTCGTGGACGCCGGCCTGGCGGAGTCCTATCTGAAGGGCTCGGTGGTCGAGGCGACCGCCCACCACGCGTACCGCATGATCGGGTGGCTCTTCCGCGGGGACCTGGCCGCGGCCGCGGCCGACGCCGGGGAGGCGATGCGCGGCATCGAGGAGAACGGCCTGGACACCGCACGGCCGTCCGTCGCCGGGCACTTCGCCGAGGTCCTCGTCGAACGGGGCGAGCCGGCGCGAGCGCAGGCCGTGCTGGACTGGGGCGAGGCCCCGCCGGTCATCCGGTCCACCGGGCTGACCTTCTGGTACGTCCAGCAAGGGCGTGCCCGGGTGGCGCGGGCGCGCGGTCAGCACGCCGAGGCCCTGGAGGCGGCGCTGGAGGCGGGGGAGCGGTTCGCGGCGAGCGGCGGCAGGAACCCGGCGCTCGTGGCCTGGCGGTCGGAGGCGGCCCTGTGCCTGCGTTCCCTCGGCCGGGCCGAGGAGGCCCGCGACCACGCACGGACCGAGGTGGAGCTGGCACGCCGCTGGGGTGCGCCACGGGCGCTCGGCCGGGCGCTCCGGGTGGCGGGCGTGGTCGCCGGAGGGGAGCAGGGCCTGGAGATGCTGCGTGAGGCGGTGGACGTGCTGCGCCCCTCGTCGGCCAGGCTGGAGTACGCCAAGTCGCTGACGGGCCTCGGCGCCGCGTTGTTCCGGTGCGGGCGGACCGGCGAGGCGCAGGAGGCGCTGCGCGAGGGCATGGCGCTGGCCGAGAGCTGCGGGGCGGAACCCCTGGCGGACAGCGCGCGCGCCGTGCTGCGCGACACCGGGGTGCGGCCCCCGCGCAAGAGCGCGAGCGGCATGGAGGCGCTGACACCCAGCGAACGCCGGGTGGCGGGCCTGGCCGCCGCCGGCTCGTCCAACCGCGACATCGCGGAGCTGCTTTTCGTCCTTCCCAAAACCGTCGAGGTGCATCTCACCAGCGTCTATCGCAAGCTCGGCGTGAAAGGGCGGGCGGAGCTCGCCGCGCGCTACCCTGACCCGCCGAGAAACCCGTGAGACCGTGAGAATGGTGCGAAAAATGGCGGTTTCGGATGCGCACTGTGATTGATCGTCTAATCTCGAACTGGCCTGTCGGGCGAGGGACGATGGCGGGGGGCGGCATTGGACTCGTCGCTGCTGGAGCGTGACAACGAACTGACGGCGCTCCGGTCCTTCACCACCGGACTGGCGGCCGGGGCGGGCCTGTTGCTGGTGGAGGGACCCGCCGGGATCGGCAAGACACGCCTGCTGCGCGAGGCCCGTGCCATGGCCCAGGCGGCGGGAGCGCGGGTGCTCAGCGCCCGCTGCACCGAACTGGACCGTGACTTCGCGTTCGGGGCGGTGCGCCAGCTCTTCGAACCCCTGCTGGCGACCGGGACCGCGGCGGAACTGGAACAGTGGTGGTCGGGCCCGGCCGCCGGCGCCCGGCCGGTGTTCGCCTACGCCGGCGGCGACCTGCGGGTGCCCGCCGGCGAGTTCGCCGTCCTGCACGGGCTGTACTGGCTGGCGGTCAACATGGCCGGCCAGGGACTGCTGCTGATCGTGGACGACCTCCACTGGTGCGACGAGGCGTCGCTGCGCTGGCTGGTGTACGTCCTGCCGCGGATCGAGGGAGTGCCGATCTCCGTCATCGCGGCGGGCCGCAGCGGCGACTGGGGCGGGGACCGGCGGCTGCTGGCGTCGCTCGGCGAGCAGGCGGTGCGCGCGCTGCGCCCGCGCCCCCTCAGCGAGTCGGCCGTCGGCCGGATGCTGAGCGAGACCCTGGGCGAGGAGGTGGAGACGGGTTTCGCGGAGGCGTGCCGCACCCAGACCAGCGGCAACCCGCTGTTCGTGCGCGCGCTGGCCCAGACGATCGAGGCCGAGCGGCTCGCCCCTTCCACGGTCAACGTGCCGAGGCTGCTGGAGATCGAGGGGTCGGCCGTCGAGAAGATGCTGCGGGTGCGGCTGGCCGGGGTCGCCCCCGAGGCGACCGCGCTCGCCCAGGCGCTCGCGGTGCTCGGCGGCCAGGCCGAGCTGAGCCAGGCCGCGGCCCTGGCGGGGCTGGACGGGGACGCCGCGGGTGAGGCCGTCACCGCCCTGGTCAACATCGAGCTCGTGCAGCGGGACGCCCCGCTGCGGTTCGCCCACCCGATGATCCAGTCGGCCGTCTACGAGCATCTGGACCTCGGTGCCCGGCAGGCGCGGCACACGCGCGCCGCCCGGTTGCTGACCGCCGCCGGCGCCGACCCCGAGATGGTGGCGGTGCAACTGCTGCACACCGCCCCCGCAAGCGACGCCGCCGTCGTCGCCGCCCTGCGCGAGGCCGCCGCCGCGGCGCTGCGGCGCGGCGCGCCCGACAGCGCCCACAACTACCTGCGGCGCGCCCTGGCCGAGCCGCCGTCCGAGGGGGACCGGCTCGGCGTGCTGTGCGACCTGGCCGACACCACCCGCGAGCTGAACTTCGCCGACGCGGCCGACTACCTGTCCCAGGCCTACCACCTCGCGGCGGACCCGGCCCTGCGCGCCCGGCTGGCCTGCAGCTACGGCGTCACGCTCTACATCCTCGGCCGGGTCGGCGAAGCGGTCACCGTGCTCGGCGGCGCCATCGACGAGCTCCCGCCGGAGGACGACGACCTGCGGCGGCGCCTGGAGACGTACCTGTTCAACGTGCCCTTCATCAGCGCGGGGTGGGACCACCTGTGGCAGAGGCTGCCCGCGCTGCGCGCCCTGCCGCCCGCCGACACCATCGGCGCCCGCATGCTCTCGTGTGTCATCGCCTCCTACGACGTGAGCGCGGGGGACCCCGCGGGGACGGAGCTGGTCCGCGGGTCGATGGCGGACGGGCGGCTCGTCGAGGAGGCCACGTCCGAGCTCGCCACGCTGACGGCGCTGTGGACCCTGACCACGGCCAGCCCCGGTGAGGGAGTGGAGACGGCGACCCGGGCGATCGCGCGGGCACAGGTCATGGGGTCGGCCACCGGGCTCGGCGGGTTGTACATGTACCGGGCGCTCGGGTGGCTCTACCAGGGGCAGCTCGACGAGGCCGAGGCCGACGCGGGCGAGGCGCTGGGGCTGCTGTACGCCACCGGCTTCAGCATCAGCATCGCGATCGTGACGGCCTTCCAGGCGTGGGCCCTGCTGGAGCAGGGCGACCTCGACGCGGCCGTGACGGCGCTCGGCGCCCCCGAGCCGTCGCAGACCGGTCTTCCCTTCTACGGCCTGTACGTCGAGTCGGCGCTGCTGCGGGCCCGCGGGACGTACGCCGACGCGCTGGACAAGGCCCGTGAGGCCGGCCACGCCGCGGCCGCCCTGCACCAGGTCAATCCCGCGGTGGTGCCCTGGCGCTCCGAGGCGGCCCTGTGCCTGCACGCTCTCGGCAGGACCGAGGAGGCGCAGGACCTCGCCGAGGAGGAACTGGTGCTCGCCCGCCGCTTCGGGGCCCCGCACGCCCTCGGGCGCGCCCTGCGGGTGGCCGGGCTGCTCGCCGACCGCGACAAGTCGACGGCCCTGCTGCAGGAGGCGGTCGACGTGCTGGCGCCCTCCACCGCGCGTCTGGAGCACGCCAAGGCGCTGGCCGACCTCGGCGCCGCGCACCGCCGCGCGGGGCAGCGCGTCCTCGCCCGTCGGTTCCTGCAGCAGGGCGCCGACCTCGCCGACGTGTGCGGCGCGCGTCCCCTGCTGGAGCAGGCGACCAAGGAACTGCGGGTGCTCGGGGCGCGCCCCCGCCTGAGCCGGACCTCCGGGCTGCGGTCGCTGACCCCCTCGGAGCTCCGGGTGGCCGAGCTCGCCGTCACCGGCCACACCAACCGGGAGATCGCGCAGGCCCTGTTCGTCACCCCCAAGACCGTCGAGGTCCACCTGACCAACGCCTACCGGAAGTTCAAGGTCTCCTCCCGCCGCCAGCTCGCCCAGGCCCTGCGCAGCGAGCAGGACGCCTCCTGAGCGGACCTGGACGCGGCGCCGCCGGGGAGGTTCCGGGCGCGGCGGCACCCGGTCAGCCCGCCACCGGGCCCGCGAGCGCGGGGCGGCACCAAGGGGCCGGCTCCACGCCGATGTCGTGCATGGCCTGCCGGTACAGCCGGTACCTGCGGCGGGCCTCCCCGTACCGCCCCGCGTCCAGCAGGGCCCGGACCAGGCCCAGGTGCACGCCCTCGTCGTAGGGGTCCCGGCCCAGCAGCCGCAGGGAACGGGAGACGACGCGGTCGACGTCCTCGGCGCGGGCGGCCAGGTCGAGCAGCGCGCGGGTGACGGACTCGTACGCCGCCGCGCACTCCTCCCTGAGCCCCGCCGTCCAGTCCTCGTAGAGGTCCTCCTCAAGGAACTCGCCGCCGTACAGCGACTCCGCCGCGGTCAGCAGCCGGACGGCGGTGGCCTCCCCGCGCTGGTAGGCGCGAAGGCCGGCGTCGGCGGCGGTGAGGAAACGCTCCACGTCGATCACCGCGCGTCGCGGGTCGAGCCGCGCCGTCGCGCGCGTCGTCACCAGCGGCCCGTCCGCGGCGCCGCCCGCCGGGTCGAGGACGCGCCGCAGCGTGTACAGCAGGACCGACAGCCGGTTCGCGGCGACGTCGTCCTCACCGGGCCACAGCAGGTCCATGAGCTGGTCGCGGGAGACGGCGCGCCCCCGTTTCGCCACGAGGATCTTCAGCAGGTCGCGGGCCTTCTTGGACTTCCACTCCGCGGCGGGCACCGGGGTGCCGTCCCGGAGCACCCGCAGCGGGCCGAGCGCGTGGATCTCGATGGCGGGGCCCTCCGCGCGGGCGACGACGGCGAGGGAGGACGCCGCGCCGCCGGGCCGCGGCAGCGGCCCTCTGGTGCCGTCGGTGAGCCATCGCGTCAGGACCTCCACCCGGGCCGCGCCCGCGGGGTGCGGCGCCTCGGCGAAGATGGCGGCGGCCTCGCGCAGCAGCGGGAGCCGGGACGAGGGGGACTCGTCGGACAGCACGGTCAGCTCCAGGGCCTCGGCGAGGCCCAGCCGGTCCCGCCGGGACCGGGCGAGGTCCCCGGCGCGGCGTGCGTCCGCGGCGGCGCCCTCCCGGTCGTCCATGAGCAGCGTCACCCACCCGCGTGTCACCAGCGCCTGGACGTGGTGCAGCCCATGCCCGAGGTCCACCGCGCGGGTGGCCAGGCTCCGGGCCGCGGGCAGGTCGTCGGCCGCGCGGACCCGGGCCAGCCCGATCAGCGCGCCGCTGGTGCCCTGCAGGTCGCCGGACCTCTCCGCCGCCTGCAGCGCCTCCTCGTAGACCGCCCTGGCCCGGGTGGTGTCCCCTGACTCCAGGTGGACCCCGCCAAGGCCCACCAGGGCGTGGGCCGCCATGGAGGAGCCGAGGCGCTGGAACAGGTCGAGCGCCTTCGTGAAGTCGGCGGCGGCCTCCCGGTGGCGGGCCAGCATGCCGGCCGCGTACCCGCGGTTGGTCAGGGCGAGCGCGTGGTGGTAGGCGTGGCCGCACCGCTCGGCGAGGGCCACGGCGCGGCCCGCCTCGTCCAGGGCCTTGACGGGAAACCCCTCCTCCAGGAAGTGCGAGCTGCGGTTGACATGGATCCGGAGCAGTTCCAGGAAACCGCCCGCACGCCCGGCGTAGGCCAGCGCGCTCGCGTAGTGCCAGGCGTTCGCCCTGCGGTCGCCCCGCGCGGCCGAGATCAGCGCCATGGTGGTGTGCGCGGTGGCGAGCGCGCCGGGGTCGCCGCACCGCTCGGCCGCCGCCATCCCGCACTCGGCGTCGTCGCGCGCCCCCTCGAACTCCCCTTTCGCCCACCGCGCCCCCGCCCGCCAGCACAACAGCGCCGCCTCGTCGGCGGTCACCTCGTCGGCGGTCGTCTCGTCGGCGGTCGTCTCGTCGGGGGGCGCCCCTGAGCCGGGGACGCCGCGTCCGTACACACGGATCGCCTCGTCGAGGTCGCCGCGCAGGTGCCACAACTGGCCCATGCGCCAGGCGAGCCCCGGATCGAGCACGTCGTCGTCGCCGGCCGCGCGGCGGAACGACGCCAGGGCGCCGGGCCAGTCGCCGGTGACCAGCAGCGCGTGGCCGACGGCCTGGTGGACCCGCGGGTCCGGTACGCGCGCGACCGCCTCGGCGGCGGCCGCGACCGACGCCGCCTCGCCGTCGCCGGCCATCCGCGCGCCGTGCTCGGCGAGAAGCCGGGCGAGGGCGTCGTGGTCGCCCGCCGCGAGCAGGTGCCGGGCGGCGGCACCGTAGGCCCCGTCGCGGTCGTGCCGCGCCGCCACCTGTCGATGCAGGTGCCGTTTCCGCTCGGGGGTGCGCGGCAGGCTCGCCGTGAGGGCGTCCCGGAGAGGCCGGGCGACCACCCAGGACGTGCCGTCGCCCGCCGCTTCGGCGAGCCCGCGCCGCGCCAGGGCGGGCAGCAGGTCGCCGGCGTCGTCCCAGCCGATCGCGCGGCACAGCGCAGCGGTGACCGGGCCGCACACCGTCATGTCGGCGAGCAACTCCCGGGTGCGCGCCGGTTCGTGCGCGAGGACCTCGGCGGCCATGTACTCCAGCACCGGGTCGCGGGACAGAGGCGTCCGCGATCTCCCCGCGCGCGCCTCGGCGGCCATGCGGACCGCGGCGGGCCACCCAGCGGTCACCTCCAGCAGCTCACGAGCCGGGTCCCCCGACGCCATCGTGGGGTCGCCGGACATGGTCGCCGGGCTCCCGGTGCGGTAGCCGGACAGGGCGGCCGGGCTCCTGGTGGGGTCGCCGGACAGGGCGGCCGGGCTTCTGGTGGGGTCGCCGGACAGGGCGGCCGGGCTTCTGGTGGGGTCGCCGGACAGGGTCGCCGGGCTCCTGGGGGCGTCGCCGGACAGGGTCGCCGGGCCCTTCGCGATGGCGCCGGCCGGGTTCGACGGTCCCCGCGCGGTGACGGGGGACAGGTTCCCCGGGTCCGCCGTGGGGGCGCCGGACAGCAGGGCCGCCACCTCGTCCACGCGGAACCGCAGTGCCGTGGCGTCCACGCGGCTGAGATGGCCCTGGCCGTCGAGCCGGTGCACCGGGAACGGCAGGTCGGTCCTGGAGGCGAGCACCAGCCGCAGGCCCGGCGGCGCGGTGTGCACCAGCCGTTCGACCAGGGCGGCGGCCGGGCCGCCGGTGCGCAGGTCCTGCAGGTCGTCCAGCACCAGCACCGCGTCCGGGCCGGGGCGGCTGCCGAGCAGGGCGCGCAGCGCGGCCTCCGCGTCGTCGCCGGGGTCCGGCGGCCCGGGTGACGCGCCGGCGCGGCGCAGCGCGGCCAGGATGCGCCGGGTGAGGTGCCCGGGGTCGTCGTCGCCGGGCCCGAGGCTCAGCCAGCAGGCGTCCCGCCGGGCCGCCCAGCTCGCCAGGGCGGTGGTCTTGCCCCAGCCCGGGCCCGCGACGACGGTGGTGAGACGCCGGGACACGGCGGCGTCCAGCAGCCGCGTCACCCGTTCGCGGCCCATGACGCCGGGCGCGAGCGGGGGTGGACCTACGCGGAGCGGACGGGCAGGCGGAGGGGCTGGTAGAAGAGGGTGTCGGTGGTCCATTCGACCTCCTCCAGCGGTACGGCGGGAAGCAGGGTGGGGCGGAGCGCGACGAGCGCGCCGAGGGCTTCCTGGAGCTCCATGCGGGCCAGGCTCGCGCCGAGGCAGTAGTGCGGCCCGTGGCCGAAGCCCAGGTGCGGGGTGACGCCGGGGTCGCGGAAGCGGCCGGCGTCGAAGCGGTCCGGCTCGGGGTAGGCGTGCGGGTCGTGGTTGGCCGCGGAGAGGTTGGGCAGCACGACCGTGCCCGCGGGCACCGTCCCCGACGGCAGGGCGACGTCCCCTCTGGTCAGGCGCAGCAGGCCGTTGCTGCCGGGTCCGTCGAAGCGCAGCACCTCCTCCACGGCCGCGGGCACCAGGCCGGGATCGGCGGCGAGCCGGGCGTACTGCCCGGGATGCAGCAGCAGCCGGTGCGCCGCGCGCGCGATCATCATGGCCACGGTCTCGTGCCCCGTCAGGATGATCGTCCAGACCATGGTGACCAGCTCGTTCTCGCTGAGCCGGTCGTGCTCGTCGCGGGCCCGCACCAGGGCGTCGATCAGGTCGTCCCCGGGCCGGGCGCGGTGCCGGGCCACCAGGTCCGCCGTGTACGCGGTGAACTCCTCCAGGGCGGCGACGCGCACGCCCGCGGAGGCGCCGGACGCGGAGGTCAGCGTGTTGGCCCACCCGGAGAACCGGCCGCGGTCGCTCTCGGGCACGCCGAGGAACGCGCAGATCACCCCGATCGACAGGGGCGCGGCGTAGTCCTCCACCACGTCGAACCGCTCGCCGAGCGTGCCGAGCAACTCGCGGGCCAGCCCGGCCGCGACCGGCCGCCAGTGCTCGGCCTGGCGCGGGGTGAAGACGGCGCGCACGATCGCGCGCAGCCTCGTGTGCTCGGGGGCGTCCATGTTGAACAGTACGTCGGGGATCTCCTCCAGGGAGGCCCCGTCCACCATGCGCACCAGGCCGGGGGCCCGCAGGTCCCGGCTGCAGGCGGGGGCGGACAGCATCGCGCGGACGTCGGCGTGCCGCACGAGCATCGGCGCACGCTCCCGGCTCGGCAGGGTCACCTCCTCCAGCGGCGCTTCCGCGTGCCGCCGGGCCAGGTCCGGGGAGGGCGTCGCGAAAGGCCCCGGGGGCAGGTCGGGCCACGCGCACGCCGGGGCGGGCGGGTGGCCGGGTCCGGTGGTGGTCATCACGCCTCCGATGGGGGTCGCCGGGCCGGGTGGCCGGCAGGTGGGCGGGGGGTCATCGCAGGCACTCGTACACGCTGGTCCAGTCCGCCTCCGCGCCGCAGGAGCGCTCGGCCCGGTCGGCGACCTCCAGGACGGCCCGCCACAGGCCGGTGTCGAGGCCGGCGAGCTCCAGGTCGTCGATCACCAGCCGGAGCGTGTGGCGGTAGTGCGCGACGGTCATCACGGCGGGCGTGTAGGTGCGCGTCCGCGTGTACCCGTGGTACATGTCGATCATCGGCGTGGCCACCAGGACGTTCGCCTGCGTCAGCCGCGCCAGCGTGTCCAGCGGGACGCCGTGCCGGTTGGCCAGCGCGCAGCTCGACAGGTACGCGTGCGCCTGAAGGAACAGCTGCATCCCGGTCGCCATCTCCAGCATCGAGGCGCTGCCCACGCCGCCGGCGTGGTGGACCTCGCCGAACGTCTCCAGCAGGCCGCGCCATCGGGTCAGGTCGCCCGGCGAGCAGCCGAGCACCAGGACGCCCTCGCCCGCGGAGATCTGGTCGGGCATGGAGACGGTGGCGGCGTCGAGGAACGCGCCGCCCCGGTCGCGCACGTCGTCGTGGATCCGCCTCGCCTCGCCGGAGGAGGTGCTGGTGAGGTTGACGACGGCCCGGCCCTCGAGCGCGTCCCCGGCCTCCCGCAGGACCCGCCGCGCCACGTCGCCGGTCGACAGCGCGCACAGCACGAGGTCGGCGTCGCGGACGGCGTCCTGCGGCCGGCCGGCGAGGCGCACGCCACGGCCACGCAGCCGTTCCGCCCTGCCGGGGGTGCGGTTCCACACCGTCAGCTCCAGGCCCGCCGAACGGCAGCGTTCGGCGAACCCGGTGCCCAGTTTCCCCACTCCCAGAATCGCGATCACTCGGCGTCTCCTTCCGCGAACCCGTCACCGGTCATGGCACCACCCGGCCCGGCCCGCCGCCACGGGGGATATCCCTAGTCGGGCACCCAAAGGTCCGCACCGTCATCCCGGTGTCACCGTGGCGTCACGCCGTTCTCAGCGGCCCTCCTAGCGTCTGCTGACGCACGCTTCGAGAACGGAGACAGACGTGAGACTTCGAACCGCCGCGACCGTGGCTGCGGCGCTGATCTGCCTCGTGCCGGCGGGCGGGCCGGCCCACGCGGGGGCGGACTTCGCCTACCGGATCCATGTCACCTTCGGGGAGTACCTGCCCTACAGCATCGACGACTGCATGGCGGAGTCGGCCTGCGACTACGCCGAGGTGTACGGCTCGCTGTCCGCGCAGCGGGTCGCGCCCGGCGGCGCCACCTCCGGCCAGGTGCGCAACATCGGCCGCTTCGTGAACCCCGGCGACACCTGGTGCGGCTCTCCCGGCATCGAGTGGAGCGCCGGCGTGGGAGGCGACTGCCTCAAGCGGGTGAACGGCAAGGCCCCGTCGTACGCCTTCGCCGACGTGCTGATGTGCCGGTCGTCCACCTACAAGACCTGCGAGTCGGCCCGGAACAAGCACATGAACACCGTCGAGCTCGCCGTCGTGCCGGGGGACGCCGTCTACGTCGGCGTGCACATCCGCGACTACGACGAGCTGTCACCCGACGACGACATCTGCAAGGTGGCGCTGACCACCCCGGCGCTGACGGACGCCGAGCTGTCGGACCTCGACGAGTCGGGTGAACTGCACGACATGGACTCCGGTGACGGCGGCTGCCTCATCCGGTACTCGATCAAGAAGACCGGGATCTTCCTCTAGGCGGGGGACGACCGCCTTCACGCACCGGCGACCCGCCACGACACCCAGGAGACACCCATGAGACCGACCGATATCGCCCTGTGCCGCACGGCCGCCGCCGGACTGCTCGCCGCGGCCGTCTCACTCGCCCTGCCGGCGGCGGCGCACGCCACCGCCGGCACCGACACCGTCGCCGTCCAGTCGGGCTACGAGGGGAAGACGATCGTCTACGACGGCGGCGACCACGCGAACCAGGTGAGCGTGGACGTCGGCGCCACGAGCATCGTCTTCCACGACCCCGCCGCGGCCGGCCTGACGGCCACCGCGCCCTGCGTGCTCACCAACGCCACCACGGTGACCTGCCCCAAGCAGACCGGCGGGAGCACCTCGGACAGGGTGATCAACGTGTCCGTCCTCGGCCACGGCGGCGACGACACCCTGACCTCCACCGGCTTCGGCATGGTCACCGGCTCGGTGTACCGCCCCGTCGCCCTCACGCTCTCCGGCTTCGACGGGGACGACGTCATCACCGCCGCGGGTGGACTGTCCTCCATCCTCGGCGGGGACGGCGACGACACCCTGACCAGCGGCCCCGGCAAGACGCAGGGCCTGGAGCACTTCGGCGACAAGGTCGACGGCGGCAGGGGCGGCGACGTCATCGACATCGCCACGACCTCCCCCGACAAGGACGGCGTCTCCTGCGACCCCACCGGCGACCACTCCTCCACCGACACCCTCGTGCGGGACGCCGGCGACATCGAGTACTCCCACGTCGTCTTCCCCAACCCACCGATCGGCAGCGGCTGCGACGCCGTGACGATCGTGTAGGCGGGCGGCGCCGGGACCGCGGCCCGCCGCGGGCGCTCCCGGCGCCGCCTTGGGGGTGTGTTCCGGGGGTCTCCCCATGTCCGCCGCCCGCGCCGATCGCTGTGATGGAGCGGGCCGGCCGCTTCACCCGACAGGAAAGGAACCGCCATGAAACGCCGTCTCTCCCTCCTCGCCACAGGCGGGCTGGGCTTGTCGCTCCTGACCGCCGTGGCGCCCGCAGGCGCCGCGCACGCCGACGCCCGGTGCCCCACGGGGTCGGTGTGCGTGTGGTCGGAGGCCGGCTACGAGGGGACGAAGTACACCTACGAGCCGAGCACGGACCTCCGGAGCGACGAGGTGCTGCCCTTCGACGCCACATCCGCCAAGAACAGCAGCCCTTTCGTCATCGACTTCGGCAACAGGACCCTCGGCGTCGTCACCACGTTGCCCCCCGGCGGCGTGGAACAGGGCCAGTGCGGAAGCTGCTGGCGCGTCCTGCACCGCGCCATCGTCTCCGGCAACCACAACGAGGCCCTGCTGCTGCACTAGCCCCCACCGGCCCGGAGAAAGGCACGGACATGCCCCTCCACCCGTCCACCCCCGCCCGAGGCCCGGTCCTCGCCCTCACCCGTGCCCCCGGCTCAGGCCCGGGGGCCGGGGAGGCGTGGCGGGTGCGGATCGACGAGACGATCCGCCTCGGGCACGCGCACCGGGTCCGCGGGCACTACGCGGAGGCCGGGCGGCTGCTGCGTGCGGCGCTGCGGGACGCCGAGGCTCACCTGCGGGCGGCGCCGTCGGCGGAGGCGTCCGCGGCGCTCGTCTCGGCGTGCAACGAGCTGGGCGTCACGTTCAAGTACAGCGGCAGGTTCGACGAGGCCCGGCGGTTGTACGAACGGGCCTTGGGCATACTGGAACGCACCGTGGGGCCCGGCCACGTCCACGTCGCCACGATCTACCACAACCTCGGCGGGCTGGCGCACGCCCGCGGCGACTACCGGGACGCCGAGGGGCCCGCCCGCCGCGCGGTCGCCATCCGGGAACGCGCCCTCGGGCCCGCCCACGTCGACGTGGCCGCCGACCGGGCCGCCCTGGCCCCCATCCTGATGGCTCTCGGCGAGCCGCAGGAGGCCGCCGCCCTCCTCGAGGACGCCTTGCGGATCTTCGAGGAGGCCGGCGACTCCCACCTCCACGACGTCGCCGTCACCCTCCACAACCTGGCCGCCCTGGCCTTCGGCCGGCACGACCACGAGAAGGCCGCGGTTCTGTTCCACCGCAGCCTCGCCTTGAAGGAACACCTCCTGGGCCCGGCCCATCCCGGCCTGACCCCCACCCTCGTCAACCTGGCCGTCCTCCACACCCGTACCGGCGCGCCGGGCAAGGCCCGCGTTCTCTACACCAGGGCCGAGCGGATCCTCGGCGCCACGGTCGAACCCACCCACCCCACCCTCCTCGCCGTCCGGAGAGAGCTCTCCCGTCTGCCGTGACAGGGCGCGGACCCGTGGCGGGACTCGCCGCCGGCGCGCCGCGGGCCGGGGTCACCCTCCGGTGCCGTGTGCGGGGGAGACGGTGAGCAGGGCCGGGCCGGTCGTGCCGGTGGCGCGCAGGGCCTCGGCGAAGACCTCCGTGGTCCATGTGGCCGTGTCGAGCGACCACTCGGCGGCGTGGCAGCGGAAGTGGTGCTCGTGGGTGAGGCCGGCGAGGTGGACGCCGCCCGCGAGCGGCCGGGCCAGGCCGCCGGTGGGGGCCGGAGGCGAGGGCTCGGCGGTCATCCGGCCGGAGGCGCGGTCCTCGGCGGCGATGGCGAGGATGTGGGGGTGGATGGGGGAGGTGGTGCGGGCGGAGACGGTCAGGGGGGTGGCGGCGGCGGGGTCGGCGAGGGCGTACCAGGGCTCGATGGAGGCGAGGTCGTGGCGGGCGTCCGGGGCCTCGTCCAGGGGGAGCAGGGTGTGGAGGCCGGTGAGGGTGACGTCGCCTACGCGGGTGAGGGTGTCGGACAGGACGGTGGCCATCGGGAGGACGGGGAGGCGGTGGCCCTGGACGCCGGAGACGTCGGCCTGGAGCCAGGCGAGTTCGCGGACCCGGCCGTCCTGGTGCCAGTCGCCGCCGGCGTCGTTGTGACCCCATCGGGTCGCGGTGGGGCCGTGGCCGAAGGAGCTCCAGTCGTAGGCCGTGGAGCGTTTGACCACCAGGCTGAAGACGTCCTCCTCCAGGGTGCCCGGGTCGATCCACGGCTTGAGGCGCAGGACGCCGTGCACCCCCATGATCATGACGGCCGCCCGGACCGCCGGGCCCGGGTATCGTGCGGGGCGGGGGGCGCCGGGCTCTGCCATGGGCCGCATCGTGGCATCCACGGCGGCAGAACGCCCCTATTGACAGAGAAAATGAACGAATTTTTAATTTGTCCCATGGGGCGCATCGCCGGAGTCACCGCCGCCGAGACCCGGGAACGGCTGCTGCGGGCGGCCGCCGGGGTGTTCGCCGAACGCGGGTACGACGGCACGCGGGTGGCGGACATCGCCGCGGCCGCGGGGGTGAGCAACGGGGCCCTGTACGCGCACTTCGGGTCGAAGGCGGAGCTGCTGGTCGCCTCGCTGCGGACGTACGGGCCGCAGCTCATGGCCACCCTGATCGCCGCCGCGCCGGACCGGTCGATCAACGACCTGCTGCTGGCCATCGGCCGCTGGCTGCCGCGCCGCCGTGACCTGCACCGGCACCTCGTCGTGGAGGCGCTGGTCGCGTCCCGCCGGGACGAGGACGTCGCGGGGCCCATGCGCGACTACTTCGGCGAGCGCGCCGGGTGGCTCGCGGACCTGGTGCGCGCGGCGCAGGGGGGCGGCGAGATGGACCCGGGCGTGTCGCCGGAGGCACTGGCCCACTTCTGCCTGCTGCTGGCGATGGGCAGCGCGCTCGTCACGCCGGACCTGCACACCGTCGACGACGCGGAGTGGTCCGCGTTGCTGACCCGCGTGGTGGGCGCCCTCGCCCCGCCGGCGGCGTCCCCGCACACAGAAGCGGAGCAACCGAAGTGAAGGTACGCATCGATCCCCAGCGCTGCCAGGGGCACGGCCGCTGCTACGAACTGGCGCCGGAGCTGTTCGGCGACGACGAGGAAGGCTACGGGCAGGTCACCGGCGACGGCGTCGTCCCTCGGGACGAGGAGCAGACGGCGCGGCGGGTGGTCGCCAACTGCCCGGAACGAGCGATCGAGATCCTCTAGGAAGTGTGACTATGACCGTGGACGACCGCTTCAGCGGGCCGGTGGACATCCTGCGCGACCCGTACCAGGGCACGCGCAACGAGATCATCACCGGCCCGGTGTCGGACTGGGCGACCGACTTCTCCCACACCGAGCCCGAGTGGGCCGCCGACCCGTACGCCATCCAGGACGACCTGCGCGGGCGCTGCCCCATCGCGCGCACCGAGCGGTTCGGCGGCGCGTGGCTGCCGACCCGCTACGCGGACGTCGCGGACATCGCGTACGACACCGACCACTTTTCCTCGCGGTCCATCATCGTGGGCAACTTCCGGCCGCCGCGCGACACCGCCCCCATCGGCGGCGTCCCGCCGATCTCGTCCGACCCGCCGTTCCACCACGACGCGCGCAAGCTGCTGCTGCCGGCGTTCACCAAGGGCGCGATCGCCCGGCACGAGGAGCCGACGCGGGCGTACTGCCACTCGCTCGCCGACGCGCTGGAGGGGCAGGACGTCGTGGACGCCGCCCGCGACTACGCCCAGCACATCCCGATGCGGGTCATCGCCGACATGCTCGGCTTCCCGCCCGAGGACGGCCCCCGGTTCCGGGAGTTCGTGGACGACGCCCTGGAAGGCGTCAACCTGCCGCCCGACGACCGCAGGGCCCGCATGGGCGTGCTGTTCGACTACCTGCTCGACCAGGTCCGCGACCACGTGGAGCGGCCGCGCGACGACCTCACGACGTACCTCGTCAACGTCGAGCTGTACGGCCGCAAGCTCGAACCGGCCCACGTGGCGGGCACCATGGCCCTGCTGCTCGTCGCCGGCATCGACACCACCTGGAGCGCCATCGGGGCGTCCCTGTGGCACCTGGCCAAGACCCCCGCCGACCGCGAACGCCTCGTCGCCGAGCCGGAACTGCTGCCCACCGCGATGGAGGAGCTGCTGCGCGCCTACGCCCCCGTCACGATGGCGCGCCTGGTGAAGGAGGACATGCACTGGCAGGGCGTCGACATGAAGGCCGACGACTGGGTCCTGTTGTCCTTCCCCGCCGCCAACCGCGACCCGGCGCAGTTCGACCGCGCGGGCGAGGTCGTCATCGACCGCGAGATCAACCGCCACGCCGCCTTCGGCCTCGGCATCCACCGCTGCGTCGGCTCCCACCTGGCCCGCATGGAACTCCGCGTCGCCCTGGAGGTCTGGCTCCAGCGCTTCCCGTCCTTCACCCTCGCCGACCCGTCCGCCGTCACCTGGGCCACCGGCCAGGTCCGCGGCCCCCGCACCCTCCCCATCCGCATCGGCTGACCGCGGCGCTTGCCCGTGGGGCGTGAACGTCTGTCGCTGCGACGCCTGGCATCGGGGCCGTGGACTCATTCCCGTCGGAAGCGGGACGCGCCGTCCGGGGACGTCAGGGTGAGGACGTCGCCGGCGACGGCCCAGGTGTACGTGCGCGGCGGCCGGCGGGGGGTGCTCCGGACGCTGGGTTCGACGGGGTCCTTCGGGTCGGTGCGGGTCAGGATCGAGGTGCGGGGGGTGAACGTGACGCGGGTGCCGGAGACGCTGAAGCCGCCTGCTTCCTGCAGGGTGTAGCGGAGGCTGCCGTCCGGCATGATCGCGTTGTACCGGTACCGGCCGTCGGCGAGCAGGTCGTAGCTGAACGCGTTGCCCCGTTCGGTGATCATCAGCCAGGCGCCGATCAGCGGCTCCGGCACAGGGGGTGGCGGCTCCGGCCCGCCGCACGCCGCGGCGAGGCTGAAGGTGGCGGCCGCGGCGAGCGGCATCACGTGGCGGTGACGCACGGGGGCGCTCCTTCCCGGTGGTGTCACGTGAAGGCCAGGACGGCGAGGACGGCGGCGGCCGTGCCCAGGGTCCCCCCGGCGAGCCCCAGCGGGCGGCGGAGGCGGCGGGCCCAGGACGCGCGGGCGATCTCGGCGCAGATGCCGGCGAGGCTGAGCAGGAGGATGACGACGACGAGCCGGTCCGAGCGGGTCCCCGCGGCCTCGGCACGCAGGACGGCGCTGTCGTGCTCCCGTTGCACCGCCTGCTGCTCGGGACCGATACCGCCCACGACGAGGCGGGTGGTGGCGTCCATGCCGTCCCGGTCCGCCGGACGCGCGCTCATGGCCACGGTCAGCAGGCCGATCCGCCTGGCCGTGGCCCGGTCCGCCGCCGCGCGGGCCCGGGCGGCCGTGCGCGTCGCCGGGCCGGCCCGGCGGGCGGCGCGGGAGAGCGCGTCGCCGCGGTGACCGGTCATCAGGGCGATCTGCGTCCCGTTGGTCTCGAACGCCTTGCGCGTCACGTGGCCGATCGCGGCCGTGGACAGCAGCGAGGCGTCGCGCGCGGCCACGCCGAGCGCGCGGCTCTCGCCGGTGCCCGCCTGGATCTGCAGCGCGGTGGCCACCGTCACGAGCACGCCGAGCAGCACGGCCCACGGCGGGACCCACCACCGCCCCGCCTTCTCCTCCGGAGCGGCCGGCGGCACACCGGGCGGCACGGCCGGCACCACGGCCTGCTCGGCGTTCCCGCCGTTCTCTCCTGGCCGGGGCGCGGCGCCGGTCCTCAGCCCTGGCCGGCCTCGGAGCAGGAACCCCGCGGCCAGCCCGCCCACCGTCAACAGGAACGCGGGCACCGGCGGGACACGCCACGTCCGCCGGCCCGCGGACGTGGCCACGAGGACGACCGCCAGCACGAGGCCCGCCGCACGCCGGCCTCCCGGCCGCCGGACCTCGTGGGAACCGTACGGGCCGGTCCCCGGCTCCCAGGGGGCCTCCGGGGACACGGCGCCGTTCCCGGTGGCGGCCTTCTGCGCCAGGAGCACACCCAGCAGCACGAGCACCGCTCCACCGATCATGGTCTGCCCGGCCGGCCCCACCACGCGGCCCGACCGGTCGCCGGCCGCGAACGCCCCCGCGGTGGCCTTGGCGGCCCCGAGGTTCCCGGCCTGCAGGTCGGCGAGCCGCCTGCCGACCCGCGGCGCGGTGTGACCGCCGTACCGGGGATCGGTGAGCAGCGGGTTCACCGGCGGAATCGTGTACCCGTAGTTCTCCAGGTACTCGCGCGCTGTGGCGCGTTCCGCCGCCGCCTCGGCCCGCACGACCCTGCCGCCCCGCGCGGCCCGCCGCGACAGCTCCTCCGCCCGGATCACCGCGGTCCAGACCTGCAGTGCCTGCGGCGCCTCGTCCAGGTACACCGCCCGCACGTTCTCCAGCGTTCTCCCGGTGTAGCGGACCTGGGCCCTGACCCCCTCCTGCCAGGAGCCGTTGGCCCGCGCCGCCTCCTGTGCCGCGACCCAGCTCGCCACGGCCACCAGTACCGCGCCGGTGCCTATGACGATGCGCGCCGCCCAGCGTAAGAGCACATTTCAGGCTACGGCCGGAAGGTGGGAAGCAGGCGGGAAAAGTTAATTCTCTGCCTCACGGGCATGAGTGACCCCTGTGACCGGGCCGATCGTCGTGGACAGGGCGCGCTGGCTGGGCTACCGGTGGCGCGAGCACGGCCTCGGCGGCCGGTGCGGCGACGCCGCGCTGGACCGCCTGCTGACGCTGGGCTTCCAGGACACCCGGCAGGTCGGGGCGGTGCAGGCGCTGGCCCAGCGCACCACGAAGGTCGACGGCACCGGCGTCGCGGACGCGGTCTCCGCGGACGGCCCGCTGGTCGCCCTGTGGTCGGTCCGGGTGGCGCCCCACGCCTACCGGCCGGGCCGGCTGGACTTCGTGCGCGACGCCCTGGCGCCGCGGGACGCCGACGAGGGCGGCCCCGCCCACGTGGAGGCGGTCGAGGAGGTGGCGGCCGCGCTGGGTGCGGTCGTGCGCGCCCCCATGCCGAAGGGCGAAGCGAGCGGCGAGGTCACCGGGCGGGTGCGGCCGGCTCTGGTGGAGTGGTGCCCGAGGTGCGAGGCCCGGCACGTTCCCGACAGGCTGTTCCGCGAGGCCGGACGCCAGGCCCGCCTCGTGCTCGACCCGGACCGGCGGCCGGGCACCGTCCTGCGTCCGCCACCGGACCACCCGCAGGAGAAGGTGGACCGTCCGCGCCTGGCGCTGCTGACGACGTACCTCCGGGTGAACGGCCCGGTGAGCAGGCCGGTGTACCGCGACTGGCTCGGCGGCGCCGCGGCGGTGGCGGACCTGTGGAAGGACCTCGGCGACCTGGTGCGCGTCGAGATCGACGGCCACCGCTACGACCTCCCCGAGGAGCTGCTGGACCCGCTGCGCGCCGCCCCCGGCGCCACCGGCGTGGCCCTCGTCCCGCCCAACGACCCCTACGTGCGCCAGACCGACCGCACCCTGCTCGTCCCCGACAGGGAACGCCGCCAGGAGGCGCTGCGTGCCCTGTCCGGACCGGGAACGCTCCTGGTGGACGGCGAGGTGGCCGGAACCTGGCGCTACCGCCGCGGCAGGCACGAGGTCGCCGTCACCGCGTTCGAGCGCGTGACGCCCGCGAGGCGCGCGGAGGCGGAGAGGAACGCGGAGCTCGTCGTGGGGGTCCTCGGGGACGACCGGCCGAAGGTGACCTGGGACTGATCTGCCTCCAGAACGCACCTTACTTCGTAAAGGCGGTCGGCCGGTCCGCGCCTCAGTGGCCGGCAGCGCGTCTGGTTTGCGCCTTCTTTAGACCTATATGAGTTACTTTCACCACCTTCGAGGCATCAGACCATGGTCACCGCAGGCCCAGGGGGCGGGAATGATCAGAAGGTTGGCGGCGCTCGGCATGGTCGTCGCGACGGCGTGGGCACCGCCCCTGCCAGGCGCGGAGGCGGACACCACGCCGGGAGCACGATCCGCCCTCGCGAGCCGGGCCTCCGCCCCGTGCCCCCCGCCGGGGTCGTCCGAGCCGACGGTGGTGCTGGTCCACGGGGCCTGGGCCGGCACCTCGAGCTGGGACGGCGAACTGGACGCCCTGCGCCGCGCCGGCCACGCCGCGCGGGCCGTGGCGAATCCGCTCCGCGGCCTGACCGGGGACGCCAGGACCGTCGCCGACTTCCTGAAGACCCTGTGCGGCCCGATCGTCCTCGTCGGGCACTCCTACGGCGGCTCGGTGATCACCAACGCCGCGGCGGACGTCCCGGCCGTCAAGGCCCTGGTGTACGTCGACGCCGCGGCCCCCGACGTCGGAGAGACCACCGGCGCCCTCAGCGGACGGGACTCCGCCCTCGCCGCGCCCCCCTCCTCCCTCTACGACAGGGTCCCCTACCCGCAAGCCCCGGCCGGCGCCGCCGACCTGTACCTCAAACAGGACGTCTTCCTCCGCTCCTTCGCCTCCGACCTCCCGAAGGACACCGCCGTACGCCTGTGGGCCTCCCAGCGTCCCGCCTCGACCAGCGCGTTCACGACCCCGTCGGCGTCGGCCGCCTGGAGGAAGATCCCCTCCTGGTACTTCATCAGCACCGGCGACCGCGTCATCACCCCCGCCTCGAAGGTGTCCATGGCCCGGCGCGCCCACTCGCGCGTCACCCGTTTCCCCGGCGGCTCCCACCTGACCCTGATCTCCCACCCCGGCGCGGTCACCTCGGTGATCGAATCGGCGATCGCCTCCGTCCGCTAGCCGGCCGGTGTCTGTCATGTTCCGGTGGCGGATGGTCGAGCACGGAGCATGGACGTGCCCGCGCTGGAAGGAGCGGCGGTCGCCATCGTCCACCCGGGACTCGCCGGAGCGCGGCGGTCACCTCCCCAACCGGAGAAAGGCCGGTGGCGGGAAGCCACCGGCCTTTCCCTGCCAGGTCAGCGGGCGGCGGTGCCCGAGCGGCGCTTGGTCCAGATGTCGAAGGCGACGGCGGCCAGCAGGACGATGCCCTTGACCAGCATGACGCGTTCGCTGGGGGAGCCGATGAGGCTCATGCCGTTGTTGATGACGCCCATGATGAGGCCGCCGGTTATCGCGCCCACCACTTTGCCGACGCCGCCCTGGACGGCGGCGCCGCCGATGAAGGCGGCGGCGATGGCGTCCAGTTCGAAGCTGCCGCCCGCGGTGGGGCCGGCCTGGTTGAGGCGGCCGGCGAAGATGATGCCGGCCATGGCGGCGAGCACACCCATGTTGACGAAGATCCAGAAGACGACCGACTTGACGCGGACGCCGGACAGGACCGCCGCCTGGAGGTTGCCGCCCACCGCGTAGATGCGGCGGCCGAAGACCGAGCGGTTGGCGAGCAGGGAGTAGCCGAGCACCAGGACGGCCAGCAGGACCAGGACCCAGGGGAGGTTCTTGAAGCGCGCGAGCTGCACGACGAGGAACAGGATGACGGCGGCGCCGACGGCCAGCTTCAGCACGAAGGCGGGGAACGGGTCGACGGTCTGCCCGTAGCTGAGGCGCGCCGAGCGGGCACGCCACTGGGCGGCGGACATGCCGGCCACGGCGATCAGGCCGACCAGCAGGCTGAACAGGTCGGCGCCGCCGAGGGGGCCGAGGCCGATGTTGCCGAGGTAGCCGTCGGTGAAGCCGTTGGACAGCGTGCGGACGGCGTCGGGGAACGGGCCGATGCCCTGGTTGCCGAGCACCGTGAGGGTGAGGGCGCGGAACAGCAGCATGCCGGCCAGCGTGACGATGAACGACGGGATGCCGAAGTACGCGATCCAGAACCCCTGCCAGGCGCCGATGAGGCCGCCGACGAACAGGGTGACCAGCAGCGCGGCGGGCCACGGCACGCCGTAGTTCACCATCAGGACGGCCGACACCGCGCCGGTGACCGCGACCACCGACCCCACCGACAGGTCGATGTGCCCGGCGATGATGATCAGGATCATCCCGACCGCGAGGATCAGGATGTAGGAGTTCTGCACGATGATGTTGGAGATGTTCTGCGGTTGCAGCAGGGCTCCGTCGGTGAGCACGGAGAACAGCACCACGATCAGCGCGAACGCGATGTAGATGCCGCTCTGCCGCACGTTGATCGAGAAGCCGCCGAACCCCATGCGGCGCGGCGGTCGTACCTCGCCCTGTCCGCCGCCGTCCTGCGGCCCCACCGCGACGCCCGTTGGCGAGACGCTGCTCATCGGGATTACTCCTGTCCCATTGTCATGTAGTGCATGAGCCGTTCCTGGGTGGCCTCCGCGCGGGGGACCTCACCGGTCACCCGGCCCTGCGACAGCGTGTAGATGCGGTCGCACAGGCCGAGCAGCTCGGGAAGCTCGGAGGAGATCACCAGCACCGCCTTGCCCTGGTCGGCCAGGCGGTTGATGATCGTGTAGATCTCGTACTTGGCGCCGACGTCGATGCCGCGGGTCGGCTCGTCGAGGATCAGCACGTCGGGGTCGGTGTAGATCCACTTGGACAACACGACCTTCTGCTGGTTGCCGCCGCTGAGCTGCCCCACCACGCTCGCCACACTCGGCGCCTTGATGTTCATGCTCTTGCGGTACTCCTCGGCGACCCGGTACTCCTCGTTCTCGTTCACCCAGCCGCGCCGCCCGAGGCGGGGCAGGCCCGCGGCGGAGACGTTGCGCTTGATGTCCTCGATGAGGTTGAGACCGTACCGCTTGCGGTCCTCGGTGGCGTACGCGATGCCGTGCTTGATGGCGTCCCTGACGCTCCGCAGCTCGATCTGGCGGCCGTCCTTGAAGATGCGCCCGGAGATGTTCACGCCGTACGCCCGGCCGAACACGCTCATCGCGAGCTCGGTGCGCCCGGCACCCATGAGCCCGGCCAGGCCGACGATCTCGCCGCGGCGCAGCGTGAGCCCGGCCCCGGAGACCACCTTGCGGCCGGGCTGGGCGGGGCTGTACACCGTCCAGTCCTCGATGCGCAGGACCTCCTCGCCGATGTGCGGCTCGTGCGGGGGGAAGCGGTTCTCCAGGTCGCGGCCGACCATGCCGGAGATGATGCGGTCCTCGGTGACGTCGCCGGAGGCGGTACGCAGGGTCTCGATGGTGCGGCCGTCGCGCAGCACGGTGATCGAGTCGGCGATGGCGATGATCTCGTTGAGCTTGTGCGAGATGATCACGCAGGTGATGCCCTGGTCGCGCAGCCCGCGCAGCAGGTCCAGCAGGTGCGCCGAGTCGTCGTCGTTGAGCGCGGCGGTGGGCTCGTCCAGGATGAGGAGCCGTACTTCCTTCGACAGCGCCTTGGCGATCTCGACGAGCTGCTGCTTGCCGACGCCGAGGTCGGCGATGTTCGTGGTCGGGCTCTCGCGCAGGCCCACCCGGGCCATCAGCGCGGCCGCGTCGCGGTTGGTGCGGTTCCAGTCGATGAAGCCGCGGGTGGCCCGCTCGTTGCCGAGGAAGATGTTCTCGGCGACGGACAACTGCGGGCACAGCGCGAGCTCCTGGTGGATGATGACGATGCCCGCGTGCTCGCTGTCGCGGATGCCGGAGAAACGGCTGACCTCGCCGTCGTACTCGATCTCGCCCTCGTAGGTGCCGTGCGGGTACACCCCGGACAGCACCTTCATCAGCGTCGACTTGCCGGCGCCGTTCTCGCCGCAGATGGCGTGGATCTCACCGCGGCGCACCGACAGGCTCACGTCCTTGAGCGCCATGACCCCAGGGAAGGTCTTGGTGATGCCCCGCATGCGCAGGATGTCGTCGGTCATTCTCACGTCCCCTCACGCTGGTCCCGGGGGCGGAGCGCGCCCCCGGGACCCTCAGGCGGTTGGTCAGCCGCCGAGCTGCGCCGCGGTGTAGTAGCCGGTGTCGACCAGGGCCTTCTGGTAGTTGCTGTTGTCGACGATCAGCGGCTCGAGCAGGTAGGACGGGACGACCTTGTTGCCGTTGTCGTAGTCGGTGGTGTTGTTGACCTCGGGCTTGCCGCCCTTCAGCACGGTGTCGGCCATCTTGACCGTCACCTCGGCGAGGTCGCGGGTGTCCTTGAAGATGGTGGAGTACTGCTCACCCGCGATGATCGACTTCACCGACGCCAGCTCGGCGTCCTGGCCGGTCACGATCGGGTACGGCTGGCCGGAGGTGCCGTAGCCGTTGCTCTTCAGCGCCGACAGGATGCCGATGGACAGGCCGTCGTACGGCGACAGCACGCCGTCCACCTTGTCGCCGCCGGTGTAGGTCTTGGTGAGGATGTCCTCCATGCGCTTCTGCGCGGTGGCGGGGTCCCAGCGCAGGATGGCGACCGTCTTGAAGTCGGTCTGGCCGCTCTTCACCTTCAGCACGCCGCTGTCGATGTACGGCTTGAGCACGGACATGGCGCCGTTGAAGAAGAAGGTCGCGTTGTTGTCGTCGGGGGACCCGGCGAACAGCTCGACGTTGAACGGGCCCTTCTCGCTGCCGTCGGACCCGTCGGCGTTCTTGACCTTCAGGCCGACGAGCAGGGAGGTGGCCTGCTGCACACCGACCTTGAAGTTGTCGAACGTCGTGTAGTAGTCGACGTTCGGGCTGTTGCGGATGAGCCGGTCGTAGGCGATGACCGGGATCTTGTTGTCCGCGGCCTGCTGGAGCTGCGTGGTGATCGCGGTGCCGTCGATCGACGCGATGATGAGCAGCTTGGCACCCTTGGTGATCTGGTTCTCGATCTGGTTGACCTGGGTGGGGATGTCGTTCTCCGCGTACTGCAGGTCGACCTTGTAGCCGAGCTTCTCCAACTGGGACTTGACGTTGTCCCCGTCGTGGATCCAGCGTTCGGACGACTTGGTCGGCATGGTGACGCCGACCAGGGCGCCGGCACCCGCGGACGCGGTGTCGCTGCCCCCGCCGCCGGTCTTCTGGCTCGATCCGCAGGCGCTCATGGTGGCGGCGAGCGCGATGGCGGACACCATCGTCGCGATCCGTCCAAGCCTCATGGTTGGTCTCCTAGAGAAGGGGATGGCACGCGGCGCCCGCACGGAGGCATGATCGACGGCCGGAGGACCTCCGCGCCCAATCGCGACGGTCGTGCGTGTTAGGCACCTTGGTTGTGAAGTGTTATCGCTAACAATTGGCATGTCAACGCCAGCCGATAACGTCTCGGAAACAGTGGCTTAACCTACCACTGACCTGGTCGTCCGAGGTCGGAGCCCCGGTAGGGCCGTTCCTGCCGAACGTTTCCGCGTTTTTGGGAGATCGTTCACGCTCACGACGCGACGCCGCGTGGGTGAACGCGCACAGCCGGTGCCCGGCCTCCGCAGGGCGGGAGTGGCCGAGGGGCCTGTGAGGCGGCGGCGGCGCGCGGGACGCGGCCCGGTGGGGGGCTCGTCCCGCGGGCGGAAATTCCACCGGGGTCTTGACAGATCGTCCGCCGAGGTTCCGGTGGAGCTCTTTACTCTTAGTAAACTTTCTTTTATATTCACGGCATCCCCCCAGCAAAAGGAGTACGGTATGCGAAGAACGATCATGGTGGTGGCGACGGCCTTGCTCACCGTGGGGGTAACGGTGTTCTCCGCCGCCCCCGCCCTCGCCCACGGTTACATCTCCTCGCCGCCGAGCAGGCAGGCCATGTGCGCCCAGGGCCGCGTCGCCAACTGCGGGGACATCATCTACGAGCCCCAGAGCGTCGAGGGGCCCAAGGGGCAGCGCAACTGCCACGGCGGCGTCGCCCGGTTCGCGCAGCTCAGCGACGAGAGCAAGAACTGGCCCGCCACCTCGGTGGGCTCCACGGTCAGCTTCAACTGGATCCTCACCGCCCGCCACGCCACCAGCACCTGGGAGTACTACATCGGCAACACCCGGGTCGCCGTGTTCAACGACGGGGGACGCCAGCCCGGGTCGACCGTGTCGCACACCGTGAGCCTGTCCGGCTTCAGCGGGCGGCAGAAGGTGCTCGCGATCTGGAACATCGCCGACACCGTCAACGCGTTCTACGCCTGCGTCGACCTGCAGATCGGCGGAGGCGGCCCCGGCCCGACGCCCACCCCGACCGCGACGCCGACCAGGACGCCGACCCCCACGCCCACCGTCACCTCGCCGGGCGGCACCTGGGCCGCCGGCACCTATTACGCCGTCGGCGCCCAGGTCACCTACGGCGGCCTGCGCTACCGGTGCCTGCAGGCCCACACGGCCCTCACCGGCTGGGAGCCCCCGAACGTCCCGGCCCTCTGGCAGCGCGTCTGACCGTTCACATGGGCGCCGCCGGGCGGCGCCCATCTCCGGCGCCCCCGGCGGGACCTGGCCCCGCCGGGGCGCCGGCCCCCGAGACGACGAGACCGAGAGGCGGAGCCCGCATGAGACGTGCCGCCCTGGCCGCCCTGGTCCTGGTGGCGGGGTGCGGGACGGCCACCGTCGCGCCCGGGGCGCCGCGCCCGCGTCCCGCGCCGGTGGCCCCGTCCCCGGCGCGGGCCGCGTTCAACGACGCGGACGTCGCGTTCCTGCGGATGATGATCCCGCACCACCGTCAGGGCATGCGGATCGCCGGGCTCGCCGCCGAGCGCGCCACCCGCCCGGAGCTGCGGGCACTCGGCGCCGCCGTCGCCGCCACCCAGGGCGACGAGGTGCGCTCGATGACGATGTGGCTGCTCGCGTGGGACCGCCCCGTGCACGCCGCCCCGCACGACGAGCACGCCCGGCTGCACGCCACCGACCCGGCGGACATCGACGCGCTCGGCGGGCTCTCCGGCGCACGCTTCGAGCACGCGTTCCTCACCCTGCTGATCGCCCACCAGCACAACGCCGTCGAGATGGCACGCGACGAATCGGGGAACGGGGTGAACCCGGAGGCCAGGGACCTGGCCCGGCGCATCGACCTGTCCCGCACCGCGCAGATCCGGCAGATGCTCGGGCACCTGGACGGCCGCTGAATCCTCTCGGCCGGTCCCGCCGGCGGATGCCGGCGACCGGAGGATCGGTGAATCCCCCGACCGGCCCTGCCGGCAGGTCCCCGGGTAACCGGAGGATCGGTGAATCCCCCAACTGGTCCCCATCGGCGGGTTCCCCGTGACGGCATAACGTTGCATAATGCAAGTCCGATACCAGGGCGACGATGCCGCCGGAGACGTGGGGGCGCGCGGAGTGCTACTGAACGATCGCGAGGCGCGCCGCTCGGGCGGGAGAGGCGCGGAGACGCTCACATTGACCACTCCGCCGTTGCCGTCCGCGCCGCAGCAGGCGCGCGACATGGCGCTGTCCGCCGTGCTCGCCTGGTCGCTCCCCGTGGACCCCGACGAGCTGTGCCTGGTCACCGGTGAGCTGGTCGCCAACGCGGTGACCCACGCGGGCACCACGCTCGGGGTGCGCATCCGCACCCGGGGCGGCGCCGCGGTCCGGGTCGAGGTGACCGACCGCGACGTCCGCCCGCCCACGCTGTTCGCCCCCGGCCGCTCCGACGAGAGCCACTGGGGCCTGGTCGTGGTGGCCGCCCTGGCGTCCCGCTGGGGCTACGAGCGCCTCACCACCGGCAAGGTGGTCTGGGCCGAGGTCGACTTCGCGGCCGAGCCGGTCCCGCTGGCCTGACGGCGAGCCGGCCGGAGACCGAACCCGGCCGGCTGTGCCCCTCACCGGGCGGCGAACACCTGCGGGTGGGACTGGCGGGTGAGGCGGCGGTGGGTGAGGAGTGAGTCGCGGATCTCGCCGGCGCGGACGGCGGTGGTGGAGAGCAGCGTCGACGTCAGGCCGTGGGTGTGCTCGGTGCCGCCCTGCAGGTAGAGGCCGGCGCTCACCTCGGGGGGGAGTGCCACGCGGTGGTCGCGGCCGACGCGGACGGCGTCCTCCTCGTCGCGCAGGCACAGTTTGGCGGTCTCGCCGAGCAGGGTGCCGATGTCCTGCGGGCGGTAGCCGGTGGCGTGCACGAGCAGGTCGGCGGTGAGCACCGTGCGTTCCCCGGTGGGGAGGAACTCGACGGTCACCTCCAGGTGGTCGCCCACGGAGCTTACGTCGCGGATGCGGGACACGTTGAGCATGCGCAGGCGCTCGCGGCCGTGCACCTTCTCGCGGTACGTGGTGGCGTACAGCGCCTCGATGAGGTCCATGTCCACCACCGAGTAGTTGGTGCCGCGGTGGTAGTCGTACAGGGAGCGCTTCACCTCCGGCGGCGAGGCGAAGTACAGGTCCACCGCCTCGGGGTCGAAGATGCGGTTGGCGAACGGGCTGTCGTCGGCGGGGGTGTAGCCGTACTTGGCGAACACCGCGCACACCTCCGCGTCGGTGAACGTGCGGTGCAGGTAGTCGACCGCCTCGGCGGCGCTCTGCCCCGCGCCGAGCACCAGCGCGCGGCGCACCTTCGCGCCGGACGCGCTGAGCCCCGCGACCCGGGGCACCAGCTCGCTGTTGTGCCACACCCGGTCGGTCAGCACGGTGCCCGGCGGCAGGTGCGGCTCCAGCCCGACGGCCACGCAGATGTTGCGCGCACGGCGCACCGTGGTGCGGCCCGGGGCCTCCGGGTCGCGGCTCACCACGTCGAACCACCGGGTCTCGCCGTGCTCGTCCGTCACCGGCTCGACGGCGACCACCTCGGCGGAGTACCGCGCGAGGTGGCGCACCCGGGCGGCGGCCCACTCGAAGTAGTCGTGGAACTCGGCGCGCAGCGGGAACAGCGTCTTCTGGTTCAGGAAGTCCACCAGCCGGCCGCGTTCGCGCAGGTAGCACAGGAAGCTGTAGTCGCTCGCCGGGTTCCGCATGGTGACCAGGTCCTTCAGGAACGACACCTGCATCGTCGCGTCGTCGATGAGCATGCCCCGGTGCCAGCCGAACGCCGGCTGGCGTTCCAGGAAGACGGCCGTGAGCCGTTCTCCCGCGGGGGCATCGGCGTTGTGCTCCTCGATCGCAATCGCCAGCGCCAAGTTGGACGGCCCGAAGCCGACTCCCAGGATGTCGTAGATGGTGTCGGGCTCACTGTCCAGTGTGTCCACCGCGGCATCGCCTCCCTCTCGGGCCCACATGTTAGATAAGGTTAGCCTTACCTGACAAGGTCTCCAAGATCGCCCTCCTGAGGAGAGGAAACACCATGCGGGTCGCCATGTTCGGCTACCAGACGTGGGGTCACCGCACACTGCGGGCCCTGCTGGACTCCGGCCACGAGGTGGTGCTCGTCGTCACCCACCCCGCCAGCGACCACGCGTACGAGCGCATCTGGGACGATTCGGTGGCCGAGCTGGCCGCCAAGCACGACCTGCCGGTGCTGCTGCGGCAGCGGCCCGGTGACGGCGAACTGCTCGCCGCGCTGCGGGACGCGGCGCCCGACATCATCGTCGCCAACAACTGGCGCACGTGGCTGCCGCCGGAGATCTTCGACCTGCCGCCGCACGGCACGCTCAACGTGCACGACTCGCTGCTGCCCGCCTACGCGGGCTTCTCGCCGCTGATCTGGGCGCTCATCAACGGAGAGAAGGAAGTCGGGGTCACCGCGCACCGCATGAACGCCGAGCTGGACGCGGGGGACGTGGTGCTGCAGCGGGCCGTGCCGGTGGGGCCGGACGACACCGCGGCCGACCTGTTCCACCGCACGGTGGACCTCATCGAGCCGATCGTGCGCGAGTCGCTCGACCTCATCGCGTCCGGCCGCGCGGTGTGGGTGCCGCAGGACCGCAGCCGGGCGAGCTTCTTCCACAAGCGGTCGGTGGAGGACAGCCGCATCGACTGGACCTGGCCCGCCGAGGCCCTGGAACGCCTCGTCCGCGCCCAGTGCGACCCCTACCCGAACGCCTTCACCTACCACCGCGGGCAGCGCGTCCGCATCGTGTCAGCGGCCCTGTCGCGGGCCCGCTACGGCGGCACCCCCGGGCGGGTGTTCATCCGCGAGGGTGACGGCGTGGTCGTCGTCGCGGGCGCCGACGCCCGCACCGGCCGGCACCCCGGGCTGCTGGTCCGCCGCGTCCGCACCGACGACGGCGCCGAGCACGCCGCCACGGACTACTTCCGCACCATGGGCGACTACCTGACACCGCACCCCTGACCGCCCCGCGCGCGGGCCGCCCTTCGCGGCGGCCCGCCGCCGTTCTCGCGGCCCCCGCGGCGGTTATCCGGTGGCGGCCGCGACGTCGTGGTGGCGGCCGACCGGGATGACCAGCGGGGTTCCGCTGACCGGGTCGGTGGTGACCTGGCACCGCAGGCCGAAGATGTCCTCCACCGTCCCGGCGGTGACGACCTCGGCGGGCGGCCCCTCGGTGACGATGCGTCCCGCCTTCATGGCGATGACGTGGTCGGCATACCGGCAGGCGTGGTTGAGGTCGTGCAGCACCATCACGATGGTGCGGTTCTCCCGCCGGTTGAGGTCGGTGACGAGGTCCAGCACGTCGATCTGGTGGGCCAGGTCCAGGTACGTCGTCGGCTCGTCCAGCAGCAGGACGGGCGTGCCCTGCGCCACGGCCATCGCGATCCACGCCCGCTGCCGCTGCCCCCCGGACAGCTCGTCCACCGGCCGGTCCGCCAGGTCCGTCAGCCCGGTGGCCTCCAGGGCCCCGTGCACCGCCTGCTCGTCGGCCTTGGACCACTGCCGCCACCACGTCTGATGCGGCGACCGTCCCCGTGTCACCAGGTCCACCACGGTCAGCCCCTCGGGCGCGACGGGAGCCTGCGGCAGGATCCCGAGCCGCTTGGCGAGCTCCCGGGTCGGGATGCTGTGCACCGCCCGCCCGTCCAGCCGCACCGCCCCCGCCCGCGGCGCCAGCAACCGCGCCAGCGCCCGCAGCAACGTCGACTTCCCGCAGGCGTTGGCCCCCACGATCGCCGTCACCCGCCCCGGCGGCACCACGAGATCCAGGTCCCGCACCACCACCCGGTCGTCATAAGCCAGCCGCAACCCGTCCGCCCGCAACTCAGGCCCACCCGGCTCCGCCGGGCGGGCGGGGAGGAAGGGGCGGGCGGGGACGCGCCCTGCCGGGATGGCGGTGCCGTGGCCGGTGCGGTCCTCGGGGAGGACGATGCCCTGGCCGGTGCGGTCCTGGGGGGCGGCGGTGCCCTGGCTTGTGCGGTCCTGGGGAACGGCGGTGCTTCGGCCGGTGCGGTCCTGGGGGGCGGCGGTGCCGTGGCCGGTGTGGTCCTGGGGGGTGGCGGTGCTTCGGCCGGTGTGGCTCTCGGGGATGACGGCGGTGTCGTCGGCCATGATGTGACCCTCCGGGGGCAGGTCGTGTGCGGGGGACGACGGGGGCGCGGCCTGGAGGGGAGGCGGAAGCTGCGTGGACTCGGTGTGGGTGGGGGTGGTCATGGTTCAGCCTCCTGAGCCGGCGCGGTTGGCGCGGATGAGCAGCCAGAGAAGGACGGGGGCGCCGAGGACGCCGGTGACGATTCCTACGGGGACCTCGGTGCCGGGGATGAGGGTCCGGGTGGCGAGGTCGGCGCCGAGGACCACCAGGGCGCCGGTGAGGCCGGCGGTCACCAGGGGGGGCCAGGCGGTGCCGGCGAGGCGCTGGGCGATCTGGGGGGCGGCCAGGGCGACGAACGCCACGGGGCCGGCGGCGGCCACTCCGAAGGCGACCAGGCCCACGGCGGCCAGCAGCAGGGCCAGCCGGGTCGGCTGGACGGCGGTGCCCAGGCCGGTGGCCACGTCGTCGCCCAGGTGGAGGGTGCGCAGGTGGCGGGTCAGGGCCAGGGTCACGGGGAGCAGGACCGCCAGGGCCACGGCCAGCGGGACGGCTTCGTCGATGTCGCGGCCGTTGAGGTTGCCGACGAGCCAGCCGAGGGCGGCCTGGGCCTGGAACTTGCCGCCCCGGGCCACCAGGTAGTCGGTGACGCTGGTGCAGATCCACGAGACGCCGATGCCGACCAGGATGATGCGGTAGCCGGTGGTGCCGCCCCGCCAGGCCAGCGTGTACACCACCAGGGCGGTGACCAGCGTGCCGAGCAGGCCGAGGATCTCGGGCCCGAGGCCGTCGTCCCAGCCGAGCACGATGCTCGCCACCACGGCGGTGCCCGCGCCCTGGGTGAGGCCGATCATGTCGGGGCTGGCCAGGGGGTTGCGTGTCAAGGTCTGGAACACCGCGCCGGACACGCCGAACGCGACGCCCGCCAGCAGGCCGACGAGCGCCCGCGGCAGCCGCAGCTCCCGCACCACCAGCAGCGTGCCGGGGTCGCCGGCACCGGCCAGCGCCTTCGCCACACCGATGAGCGTGATCGGGTAGTCCCCCACCGCCACGTTCCAGCAGAACACCACGAACGTGACGGCGGCCAGCCCCCCGCACACCAGCATCAGCCGCGGCCGCAGGATGCCGGACACGGGCGGCGCGGCCAGGCGGAACGGCCGCCGGGCGATACCGGTGCCCGGCCGTCGCGGCGTGGCGGCCGTGCTCTTGGTCCGCAGATCGGGCATCGTCACACCTCCGCCAGCTTGCGCCTGCGCACCATCGCGATGAAGAACGGGCCGCCGATGAAGGCGATGAGCACACCGGCCTGGATCTCGGACGGGCGGGCGACGAGCCGGCCGATGATGTCGGCGGTGAGCAGCAGGATCGGGGCGAGCAGCGCGGACAGCGGCAGCAGCCAGCGGTGGTCGGGCCCGATGCCAGCGCGCTCGGCGAGCACCCGGGCGACGTGCGGCACGACCAGGCCGATGAAGACGACGGGGCCGATGACCGCGACCGCGCCGCCGGTGAGCAGCATGATGGCCGTGACGCCCTGCAGGCGCACCAGCCCGAGCCTGCGGCCGAGCGCGGTGGCGACGTCCTCGCCGAGGGCCAGGCTGTTCAGCGCGGGCGCGCAGGCCAGCGCGAGCAGCGTGCCGACCGCGAGGAACGGCAGGATCCGTCGCACCACCTCGGCGTCCTGAGCCGCCAGCGACCCGGCCGCCCAGAAGCGGTAGCGGTTGAGCGGCTCGGGGTCGGTCAGCACGATGGCGCTGGTCAGCGAGGACAGCAGCGCGGTGATCGCGACCCCGGCGAGCGCCAGCTTCACCGGCGTCAGCCCGGAGCGCCCGAGCCCGCCGAGCAGGTACACGAGCACGCTCGCGGTCAGGGCCCCCGCGAAGGCGAACCAGATGTACCCGAACAACGACCCGACGCCGAGCAGCGCGATGGACAACACGATGGCGAACGACGCCCCGGCGGTGACGCCGAGCACCCCGGGGTCGGCGAGCGGGTTGCGGGTGAGCGCCTGCATGAGCGCGCCGGACAACCCGAGCGCGACCCCGGCGGCGAGGCCGAGGACGGTGCGCGGCACGCGGACCGTCCAGACGACGTTCTCGGCGGACCGGCCGCCGGGCCCGGGCACGTGGCCGGTCAGCGCCTGGACGACCTGGTCGAGCGGGATGGCGCGGGCGCCGACGGCGATCGACAACAGGCACAGCGCGAGCAGGGCGGCGCCGATCAGGACCAGCAGGGCGGCGGGGCGCGCCCGCCGGCCCCGGGTCACCGGGCTGTCTCCACGTTCCGAATTCCTTTTAGGTGAGGCAAGCCTTAACTGTAACGTCCGCCGGCGGCGTGCCCCAGAGTGACCCGGGGGGCTGTTACTTAGGTAAACCTTACCTTAGTATGTGGGGCGATCACGGCTTGAGTGAGCTGTTTCGTGCAATCTGGGAGGCGGGGGCACCTGTGTCGGCACTCGAGGACACGATGACGTACTGGCGGCACCGGCTGGTCCCGGCGCCGCGCGAGACGCCCCTCCCGGCCGACCGCCCGTACCCCCCGTCCCCCACGGTGAAGGTGGAGACCCGCACCCGTCCCCTCACGGTCACCGCGCCCGAGGACGCGCTGCTCGCCGGGTACGCCGCGCTGCTGTACCGGTACGCCGGCACGCCGGACGTCACCTTCGGGTACGACGGGCTGCCGCTGCGCGTCGAGGTGCACGGGAGCACCACCTTCGCCGGCCTGCGCGCCGGTGTCGGCGCCGCGCTCGCCGAGGCCCGCGCGCACCGCGTGCCGCTCGCCACGCTCGCCGCCGACCTGTCGCCCGAGCCCACCCGGGGCGGGGGCCTGTTCTTCAACACCGCGTTCCGCACGGAGCGGGCCGACGGCGCGGACGAGGGCACGCTGGACCTGACGGTGACCGCCGCGGCCGGGGAGGCGCGTGCGGTGTACCGGGCCGACCTGTTCGAGGCGGCGACCGTGGACCGGCTGCTCGGCCACTACACGGCGCTGCTGCGCGACGGCCTCGCCCGGCCCGGCACCCCGGTGGGGGACCTGGAGCCGCTGGACGACGCCGAGCGCCACAGGATCCTCACCGAGTGGAACGCCACCGCGCACGACGTGCCGCCGCTGACCTGGCCGCAGATGTTCGCCGAACAGGTGCGGCTGCGGCCGGACGCGGTGGCGCTGGTCTTCGAGGACACCCGGCTGACCTACGCCGAGCTGGACGAGCGGGCCAACCGCCTCGCGCACGCCCTCGTGGCGCGCGGCGCGGGACCCGAGCGGGTGGTCGCCCTGGCCGTCCCCAGGTCCGCCGAGATGATCGTCGCGCAGGTGGCCGTGCTGAAGTCCGGCGCCGCCTACCTGCCCGTGGACACCGACTATCCGCCGGACCGCATCGCCTACATGCTGGGCGACGCCGCCCCCGTCTGCGCCGTCGTCACCCGGGAGACCGCGGGCGACGTGCCCGAGGGCTCCGGGATGCCGGTGCTGGTGCTGGACGCCCCCGAGACCGCGCGGGAGTTGTCCGGCCGGCCCGCGCACGCCCCCGAGGGCGAGCTGTCGGTGCTCAACGCCGCGTACGTCATCTACACCTCCGGGTCCACCGGCCGCCCCAAGGGTGTGGTGTTGTCGCACACCGGGGTGGCCAAGCTGGTCGCCACCCAGAGCGAGCGGTTCGGGATCGGGCCGCACAGCGTGGTGCTGCAGTTCGCCTCGCCCGGGTTCGACGTCGCGTTCTGGGACCTGTGCCTCGGGCTGCTGTCCGGCGGGCGGCTGGTCGTGGTGCCGTCGGAGCTGCGGGTGCCCGCCGCTCCGCTCGCGGACTACGCGCACGCCAACGGCGTCACGTTCATGATCCTGCCGCCCGCGCTGCTGGCGGCCATGCCCGAGGACGTGCGGCTGCCCGCCGGGGCCACGCTGCTGGCCGGGACCGAGCGGGTGTCGCCCGAGCTGGTCGCCCGGTACGCCAGGGGCCGCATGATGTTCAACGCGTACGGCCCCACCGAGGCCACCACCAACTCCACCCTCGGGTTGTGCGACCCGGACATCGCGCCCGGGTCCATCGTGCCGATCGGCGTGCCCGACCCCGGCACCCGCGCCTACGTGCTGGACGCGCGCCTGCGCCCGGTGCCCGCCGGGGTCACCGGTGAGCTGTACCTCGGCGGCGAGGGCCTGGCCCGGGGCTACCTCGGACGGGCCGGGCTGACGGCCGAGCGGTTCGTCGCCGACCCGTTCGGCGGGCCGGGGGAGCGGCTGTACCGCACCGGCGACCTGGTGCGGTGGCGGGCCGACGGGCGGCTGGAGTTCCTCGGGCGGGCCGACGCGCAGGTGAAGATCCGGGGCTTCCGCATCGAGCCCGGCGAGATCGAGTCGGTGCTGCGGGGTCACCCCGCCGTCGACCAGGTCGCGGTCGTGGTGCGGGAGGACCGCCCCGGGGACCGGCGGCTCGCCGCGTACGTCGTGCCCGCGACGTCCGCGCAGGAGCCCGGGGAGCGTGTCGCGGCGTGGAAGGACCTGCACGAGCTGCTGTACACCGCGTCCGCGGAGGAGTTCGCCGGGTGGAACAGCATGTACGACGGGCGTCCCATCCCGCTGGAGGAGATGCGGGAGTGGCGGGACGCGACGGTGACCGCGATCCGTGAGCTCCGTCCGCGCCGGGTGCTGGAGATCGGGGTGGGCAGCGGGCTCATCCTGTCCCGGCTCGCGGGGGAGTGCGAGGCGTACTGGGGGACGGACCTGTCGGAGGAGGCGATCCGTGCGCTGCGGTCCCGCGTGGCGTCCCGGCCCGAGCTCGCGGGCCGGGTGTCGCTGCTCTCCCGCCCCGCGCACGACCTCAGCGGTCTGCCCGCCGGGTTCTTCGACACCGTCGTCGTCAACTCGGTGGTCCAGTACTTCCCGAGCGCCGGGTACCTGACCGAGGTTCTGCGTGGCGCCGCCGCGCTTCTCGCCCCCGGCGGTCGCGTCTTCGTCGGCGACGTCCGCAACCTGCGCCTGCTCAGGACCTTGCGCACCGCCATCGAGACCCGCCGCGGCACCGCCGACCTGTCGCGGGCCGTCGACCGCGCCGTCCGCTGGGAGGGCGAGCTCCTCCTCGACCCGGACTACTTCACCACTCTCGGCCTGAATGCCGACATCCGCCTCAAGCGCGGCGCGTTCCACAACGAGCTGACCCGCTACCGGTACGACGTCGTCCTCGGCACCTCCCCCGCGGCCCCCGAGGAGGAGGCCCCGGAGGTCCCCTGGGCCGGCATGGACGACCTCGGCGCGCTGCTGGAGGCACACCCGGCCCGGCTGCGTGTCACCGGGATCCCCAACGCGCGCCTCGCCGAGGACCTCGCCGTGGGGGACGCGGCGGTGGACCCGGAGGGCCTGTACGCGCTCGGGGAGCGGCACGGGTACCGGGTGGCGGTCACCTGGGACGGTGGCGCGGGGGACGGGGCCGTGGACGCGGTGTTCGCCGCGGACGGAGTGCCCACGGGGGTGTACCGGGGGACGGGGAGGTATCCGACGGCCAACCGGCCGGTGCCGTTCCGGGACGTGAACGCGTTGATGCGGAGCCTGCGGGGGTTCGCGGCGGAGTGGTTGCCGGAGTACATGGTGCCGGCGGCGATGGTGGCGGTGGAGAGGCTGCCGGTCACGGCCAGCGGGAAGCTGGATGTGGCGGCGTTGCCGGTGCCGGAGCCGGGGCAGCTCAGCGCGGGGCGGGCCCCGCGGGGCCCTCGGGAGGAGGTGCTCTGCGAGCTTTACGCCGAGGTGCTCGGGGTGGCGGCCGTCACGGCGGAGGACGACTTCTTCGCGCTGGGCGGGGACAGCATCGTGGCGATCCGGTTGCTGGTGCGGGCGCGGGAGGAGGGGCTGCGGCTCACCTCGCGTGACGTGTTCCGGCATCGGAC
The DNA here is from genome assembly GCF_039871875.1 of Sphaerisporangium sp. B11E5. NCBI lineage: Bacteria > Bacillati > Actinomycetota > Actinomycetes > Streptosporangiales > Streptosporangiaceae > Sphaerisporangium > Sphaerisporangium sp. B11E5. The sequence goes on from NZ_JBDPMD010000047.1 coordinate 52,637, forward strand.
GGTGGCGGCGCTGGCGGAGGCCGTCACCGACGTGGACGGCGGCGCGGCGGGGCCGCTGGTCGAGCTGACCGGGGACGAGCTGGCCGAGGTGCTGGACGGCGACCCGCTGGAGGTCGCGGAGGTGCTGCCGCTCAGCCCGCTGCAGGAGGGCTTCCTGTTCCACGCGGAGCTGGACGGCGCGGACGCGGACGCCTACGTCGTGCAGCAGGTGATCGAGCTGTCGGGGCCGGTGGACGGCACGGCACTGCGGCGGGCCGCGCAGCGGACGCTGGACCGGCACGCCTCGCTGCGGGCGTGTTTCCGCCGCCTGGGCGACGGGCGGCCCGTCCAGATCGTCGCGGCGCGGCTCGACCTGCCGTGGCGCGAGGTCACCACCGAGGACGCGGACGCCGTCGCCGCGCAGGAGCGGTCGCGGCCGTTCGACCTGCGGCACGCGCCGCTGGTGCGGTGCGCGCTGGTGCGCGCGGGGGCGGAGCACCACCGGCTCGTCCTGACGTTCCACCACATCGTGGCCGACGGCTGGTCGCTGCCCGTGCTGCACCGCGAGCTGATGGCCTCCTACGGAGCGCAGGACGCGCCCGGCGAGGCGCCGCCCTACCGGGAGTTCCTGCGGGCGCTCGCCTCGGCGGACCGGGACGCGGCGCTGGCGGCGTGGCGGGAGGCGCTGGCCGGCGTCGAGGAACCCACGCACCTGGTGGAGGCCCCGCGGGACGGGCAGGCGATCAGGCCGGCGCAGGTGCGGGTGGAGTTGCCTGAGACGGCGACCGCCCGGCTGGCGGCGCACGCGCGGGCCCTCGGCGTCACGGCCGGCACGGTCGTGCAGGGCGCCTGGGGGCTGCTGCTCGGCCTGCTCACCGGGCGGCAGGACGTCGTGTTCGGCACCACCGTGTCCGGCCGTGACGTCGCGGTGCCCGGCATCGAGTCGATGGTCGGGCTGTGCATCAACACGCTGCCCACCCGGGTCCGGTGGCGGCCGTCCGACACCCTCGCGGAACTGCTGGAACGGTTCCAGGAGGAGCAGGCGCGGCTGCTCGGGCACCACCACCTCGGGCTGGCCGAGGTGCAGCGGCTCGCCGGGGCGGCGGGCGCGGGCGGGCTGTTCGACAGCCTCGTCGTCGTGGAGAACTACCCCGGCGGCACCGGCCCGGCCGACCCGGCCGGGACGGTGCGGATCACCGGGCACGAGTTCCACGACGCCGTGCACTACCCGCTCGCCCTCATCGTCAAGCCGGGCCGCAGGCTGGACCTGCGCCTGAAGTACCACGCGCAGCGCCTGGACGCCGCCGCGGCGCGGCTGCTCGCGGACCGGCTGGCCCGCGTCCTGCTCGCGATGGCCGACGACCCCGGCCGCCCCGTGGCGCGGGTGGACGTGCTGTCCGCCCCCGAGGCCGCGCTCGCGCTGCCGCACGGCGACACGCGCGCCGTGCCCGCGACCACCCTCGCCGCCGCGTTCGCCGCCCAGGCGGCCCGCACCCCGGACGCCGCCGCCGTCACCTACGAGGGGGAGACCCTCACCTACCGGGAGCTGGACGCCCGCGCCGAGGCCCTGGCCCGGCGCCTGCGCGCCCGGGGTGCCGAGCCTGAGCGGGTCGTCGCCGTCGCCGTGCCCCGCTCCAACGAGCTGATGGTGGCCCTGCTCGGCGTGCTCAAGTCGGGCGCCGCCTACCTGCCGCTCGACCTCGACTACCCGGCCGGCCGGGTGGCCCACATGCTCGCGGACTCCGGCGCCGCCACCGTCGTGACCACCGCCGCCACCGCCCCCCGCCTGCCGGGCGGCGCCTCGTCGCTCCTGCTGCTGGACGACGCCGGCGACGAGGGCACCGGGGAGACGGCCGCCCGGCCGGCCGGCCCGGACGACCCCGCGTACCTGATCTACACCTCCGGCTCCACCGGCCGCCCCAAGGGCGTCGTCGTCACCCACCGCGCCATCGTCAACCGGCTGGCGTGGATGCAGGGCGAGTACGGGCTGACACCGGACGACCGGGTGCTGCAGAAGACGCCGTCCAGCTTCGACGTCAGCGTCTGGGAGTTCTTCTGGGCGTTGCGCGAGGGCGCGGCCGTGGTGTTCGCCCGCCCGGACGGCCACCGCGACCCGGCGTACCTGGCGGGGCTCATCCGCGCCGAGGCGGTCACCACCCTGCACTTCGTGCCGTCCATGCTGGAGGCGTTCCTCCAGGTGGACGAGATCACCGCCGACCCGTCGTGGGCGGTGTCGCTGCGCCGGGTGTTCAGCAGCGGCGAGGCGCTGCCCGGCGCCGCCGCGGCCCGCTGGCTGGAGCTCACCGGGGTGCCGCTGCACAACCTGTACGGCCCCACCGAGGCCGCCGTGGACGTCACCTACCACCCCTGCGACGGCACGCCGGGCGCCGCCGTGCCGATCGGCCGCCCCGTGTGGAACACCGGCCTGCGGGTGCTGGACTCCCGCCTGCGCCCGGTGCCGCCCGGCACACCCGGTGAGCTGTACCTGACCGGCGTGCAGCTCGCCCGCGGCTACCACGCCCGCACCGGCCTCACCGCCGAACGGTTCGTCGCCGACCCCTACGGCGGGCCGGGTGAGCGCATGTACCGCACCGGCGACCTGGTTCGCCTGCGCCAGGACGGCGTGGTCGAGTACCTCGGCCGCACCGACCGCCAGGTCAAGCTGCGCGGCAACCGCGTCGAGCTCGGCGAGGTCGAGGCCGCCGTGGCCGCGCACCCGTCCGTCGCCCGCGCCGCCGTCACCGTGCGCGGCGACCGGCTCGTCGCCTACGTCGTCCCGGCCGCCGGGGCGCGGGACGTGGAGGAGGAGCTGCGGGCCGCACTCCCCGAGACACTGCCCGCGGCCATGCTGCCCGGGGCGTACGTCACGCTGGAGGAGCTGCCGCTGACGCCGAGCGGCAAGCTGGACCGCGACGCCCTGCCCGCCCCGGCGGCCGTGCGGGCCCCCGCGAGGGCGCCGCGCACCGAGGAGGAACGGCGCCTCACCGGCATCTTCGCGGCCGTGCTGAAGCTCACCGAGGTCGGCGCCGACGACGACTTCTTCATGCTCGGCGGCGACAGCATCACCTCCATCGGCATCTCCAGCCGCGCCCGCCGCGCCGGCCTGGACGTGACGCCGCGCGACGTCTTCACCCACCGCACCCCGGCCGCCCTCGCCGCCGCCGCCCGCCCCGCCGAGGCCGGCGCCCCCGGCGCGGACGAGGCGTTCGGCGCGTCGTTCACGCTGACCGCGGACGAGCTCACCCGCGTGCGCCGCCTGGCCGGGGGAGCGGTGACCGACGTCTGGCCCCTCGCGCCGCTCCAGGAGGGCCTGTTCTTCCACTCGACCTTCGACGCCACCTCCCTGGACGTCTACACCGTCCACGAGACCTTCGACTTCCCGGGCGGGCTGGACGCCGGACGCCTGCGCGCCGCCGCGCAGGCGCTGCTGACCCGCAACCCGGGCCTGCGCGCCGGGTTCACCAGCGACGGCCTGCGCCGCCCCGTGCAGTTCGTCGCCGGGGACGTGACGGTGCCCCTGGAGGTCGCCGACCTGTCCGCCCTGCCGGACGACGAGCGCGAGGCCCGGCTGCGCGAGCTCACCGACGCCGAGCGCACCCGGCGGTTCGCCCTGGACCGGCCGCCCCTGTTCCGGCTGCTGCTGGTCCGCCTCGGCGAGGACCGCGGCGACCGGCTCGTCGTCGGCCGCCACCTGCTGCTGTGGGACGGCTGGTCGGCCTGGGTGTTCCTGGAGCAGCTCTTCGCCCTGTACGCCTCCGGCGGCGACGCGAGCGGCCTGCCCGCGCCCGGCTCCTACCGCGACTACCTGGCCTGGCTCGCCGCCCAGGACCTCACCGCCGCCGACGGCGCCTGGCGCGCGGCCCTCGCCGGCCTGGAGGAGCCCACCCTGCTCGCCGGCGCCGTCGAGGAGGGCGGCGCGGCCCTGTCGGCGACGCTGGACCTGCTGCTGCCCGAGGAGCTCGGCGACCGCGTGCGCGAGACCGCCCGGCGGCACGGACTGACCCTGAACACGGTGTTCACCACCGCCTGGGGCCTGGTGCTGGGGGCCGCCACCGGCCGCACCGACGTCGTGTTCGGCACGACCGTGGCCGGCCGGCCCGCCGAGGTGCCGGACGTGGAGAACGTCATCGGCATGTTCCTCAACACCGTGCCCGCCCGCATCGCCTTCGACCCCGCCGAGCCGGTGCTCGGCCTGCTGCGCCGCGTGCAGGACGAACGGCTGGCGCTGCTGCCGTACGAGCACCACGGCCTCGGGAGCATCCAGGCCGGCAGCGGCCACCGCCGCCTGTTCGACACGCTGTTCGTGATGCGCGACGGCGACACCGAGCGGCGCCTCGCGGACCTGGAGGAACGGTACGGCGCCCGCGCCGTCGCCAACGTCGACGCCACCCACTACCCGGTGAACGTCGTCGTGACCCCCGGCCGCCGGATCCGGGTCACCGTCGCGCACCGCCCCGACGTCGTGGACCGCGACCAGGCCGCCGCCCTGCTCGGCCGCGTCGCCGTGGTGCTGGACCGGCTCACCGCGGACCTGACGATGCCCGCCGGCCGGCTCGACCCGATGCCCGCCGCCGAGCGCGCCGCCCTGGAGCGGCGGCAGGCCGCGAGCCGGGTGCCCGTCCCCGAGGAGACCATCGCCGGCCTGCTCGCCGCCCAGGCCGCCCGCACCCCCGGGGCGACCGCGCTGGTGTTCGGCGAGCAGTCCGTGACGTACGCCGAGCTGGACGACCGGGTGGACCGGATGGCGCGGCTGCTGCTGTCCCGGGGCGCCGGGCCGGAGCGCATCGTCGCGCTCGGCCTGCTCCGCTCCATCGACATGGTGGTAGCGCTGTTCGCCGTGCTGCGCGCGGGCGCCGCGTACCTGCCGCTGGAGACCGACCACCCCGACGACCGGCTCGCCGCGACGCTGGACGACGCCCGCCCCATGCTGCTGCTGTCCACCGCCGGTGTCGCCGCCCGGCTGGACGGCGCCGTGCCCGGGGTGCCCCGGGTGCTGCTCGACGACCCGGCCGTGCGGGCCGAGCTGGCCGCCCTGCCGGGCGGGCCGGTCACCGCGGCCGAGCGGCCGCCGTTCAGCATGGAGCACCCCGCGTACGTGATCTACACCTCCGGGTCCACCGGGCAGCCCAAGGGCGTCGTCACGCCGTACCGGGGACTGACCAACATGCAGCTCAACCACCGCGCGGAGATCTTCGCGCCCGCGGTGGCCTCGGCGGGCGGGCGGCGGCTGCGCATCGCGCACACCGTGTCGTTCGCCTTCGACATGTCGTGGGAGGAGCTGCTCTGGCTGGTCGAGGGCCACGAGGTGCACGTCTGCGACGAGGAGCTGCGGCGCGACGCCGAGGCGCTGGTCGCGTACTGCGACACCCACGAGGTGGACGTCGTCAACGTCACCCCGACCTACGCCCACCTGCTCATCGAGCAGGGCCTGCTGGAGGGGCACCGGCCGCCGCTGGTGCTGCTCGGCGGCGAGGCGGTGCCGCCCGCGCTGTGGAGCGTGCTGCGCGACACCGAAGGCACCTACGGCTACAACCTGTACGGCCCCACCGAGTACACCATCAACGCCCTCGGCGGCGGCACCCACGACAGCGCCACCCCGACCATCGGCCGGCCCATCCGCGGCACCCGCGCGCACATCCTGGACGCCTGGCTGCGGCCGGTGCCCGACGGCGTGCCCGGTGAGCTGTACCTCGCGGGCACCGGCCTCGCCCGCGGCTACCTGCGTCGTCCCGGGCTGACCGCCGAGCGGTTCGTCGCCGACCCCTACGGCGAGCCGGGGGAGCGCATGTACCGCACCGGGGACCTGGTGCGGCGCCGTCCCGGCGGGGAGCTGGACTTCCTCGGGCGCACCGACGACCAGGTCAAGATCCGCGGGCACCGGGTGGAGCCCGCGGAGATCGAGGCCGAGCTGGCCGCGCACCCCGGGGTCGCCCAGGCCGCCGTCGTCGCGGCCGTGGACCCCGCGGAACCCGCCGCCCGGCGGCTCGTCGCCTACCTGGTGCCCGCCGCGCTCACCGGGGAGGACCGCGAGGCCGCCGAGCGTGCGCGCATCGGGGAGTGGCGGGAGATCTACTCCGACGAGTACGAGCGCATCGGCACCGCCGTCTTCACCGAGGACGACTTCGCGGGCTGGGACAGCAGCTACGACGGCCGCCCCATCCCCGTGGAGCACATGCGCGAATGGCGGGACCGCACCGTCGAGCGGGTCCTCGATCTGAACCCGCGCCGGGTCCTGGAGATCGGCGTCGGCTCCGGCCTGCTGCTGTCCCGGCTGGCGCCCCGCGCCGAGGCGTACTGGGCGACCGACTTCGCCGCCCCCGTCATCCGCAAGCTCGGCGAGGACCTGCGCCGCGACCCGGCGCTGGCCGCCAAGGTCGAGCTGCGCCACCGCGCCGCGCACGACGTCACCGGCCTGCCCGAGGGCTACTTCGACACCATCGTGATCAACTCGGTGGTGCAGTACTTCCCGAGCGCCGGCTACCTCACCGACGTGATCCAGGGCGCGATGTCCCTGCTCGCCCCCGGCGGAGCCCTGTTCGTCGGCGACGTACGCAACCTGCGCCTGGCCCGCGACTTCCACACCGCGATCCAGCGCACCCGCATGGGCCCCGCCGCCGACCCCGACCGCCTGCGCCGCGCCGCGGAGCGCGGCCTGTCCCTGGAGAAGGAGCTCCTGCTCGACCCCGACTTCTTCACCACGCTCGGCCACCACGCCGACGTGCGCACCAAGCGCGGCGTGTTCCACAACGAGCTCACCCGCTACCGCTACGACGTCGTGCTGTACTCCGGCACACCCGCCGTCGAGCTGGGGGACGAGCCCGCCGTGGAGTGGGTGTCCCTGCCGGACGCCGGGCCGGCGGGGGAGCGGCTCGCCCGCCACCTGCGGGCGGACGCCCCGGTGCGGCTGCGGGTGACCGGCGTTCCCGACGCCCGCCTCGCCACCGAGCCGGGCGGCCCCGGGGCGGACGCCGCGGTGGACCCCGAGACGCTGCACGAGGCGGCGGCCGGGCACGGCTACCGCCTGCTGACCACCTGGTCCGCCACTCCCGGCGCCTTCGACGCGGTGCTCGTGCGCGACTGGGACGGCCACGGGGCGGTGGCGGGCTTGTACGTGCCCGGCGGCGGCACCCCGCCGTACGCCGGCACCCCCGCGGCCGGGCAGGACGCCGACGACCTGGTGCGGCGCGTGCGGGAGGACCTGCGGCGGCGCCTGCCCGCCTACATGGTGCCCGCCGCGTTCGTCACCCTGGACCGCCTGCCGATGAACGACAACGGCAAGCTCGACGTCCGGGCCCTGCCCACCCCGGAGCCGGTGGCGTCCTCCGGCGGCGGCCGCGCCCCCGGCACCCCCGCCGAGGAGGCCCTGTGCGGCCTGTTCGCCGACCTGCTCGGCCTGCCCGAGGTGGGTCCCGAGGACGACTTCTTCGACCTCGGCGGCCACTCCCTGCTCGCCACCCGCCTGGTCAGCCGCGCCCGCGCCGCCCTCGGTGCCGAGCTCGCCATCCGCGACCTGTTCGAGTCGCCCACCCCGGCCCTGCTGGCGTCCAAGGTCGAGACGGCCCGCCCCGCCCGCCCCGCCGTGGCACCCGTCGCCGGCCGTCCCGCGCGCGTCCCCGTCTCCCCGGCGCAGCGCCGCCTGTGGCTGTCCGAACGCATCAGCGGCGGCGACGCCTACCACTTCCCGCTGGTCTTCCGCCTCGCCGGCCCCCTGGACGTGGCGGCCCTGCGCGCGGCGGTCCACGACGTCGTGGAGCGCCACGAGGTCCTGCGCACGACCTTCCCCGGCCACGACGGCGAGCCCTACCAGCACATCCACCCCGCCGGCGGCGTCACCGTGCCCTTCGCCGTCACCGACCTCACGGCCCCCGGAGCGGACGCCGGGCCGGACACGCCGGACACGCTGGTCGCGGAGGTCGTGCGGCGGCCGTTCGACCTCGCGGGCGACCTGCCGCTGCGGGTGGAGATCTTCCGCGTGGCGCCGGACGAGCACCTCGTGGCGATCGTGCTGCACCACATCGCCACCGACGAGTGGTCGGACCGGCCGTTCCTCGGCGACCTCGGGATCGCGTACCGGGCCCGCGCCGAAGGACGGGCACCGGACTGGGCGCCCCTCGCCGTGCAGTACGCCGACTACACGCTCTGGCAGCGCACGCTGCTCGGGGACGGCGGCGAACCCGGCGGGGGAGAGGCCGGGCGGCAGCTCGCCTTCTGGCGCGCGGCCCTCGCCGGGGCGCCGGAGGAGATCACGCTGCCGCTGGACCGGGCCCGGCCCGCCGTGCCGTCCGGGCGCGGGGGCACGGTGCGCGCCGAGGTGCCCGCCGGGACCACGCGGGCCCTGCGGGCGCTGAGCGCGCGCACGGGGACCAGCATGTTCATGGTGCTCCAGGCGGCGGTGGCGACGCTGCTGCACCGCATGGGCGCCGGGGACGACATCCCGCTCGGCGCGCCCATCGCGGGGCGGACCGACGCGGCGCTGGACGACCTGGTCGGGTTCTTCGTGAACACCCTGGTGCTGCGTACCGACCTGAGCGGCGACCCGTCGTTCACCGAGCTGCTCGCCCGGGTGCGCGACGCCGACCTCGCGGCGTTCGAGCACCAGGACCTGCCGTTCGAGCGGCTGGTGGAGGCGGTGAACCCGCCCCGGGTGCCGGGACGCAACCCGCTGTTCCAGGTCATGATCGCCTACCACCACCGGCCGGACGGCGACCCCGAGGTGCTCGGCATGCCCACCGAGTGGTGGCCGGCCCGCATCGAGACCGCGAAGTTCGACCTGGACTTCGCCTTCGTCGACCACGTCGCCGAGGACCGGCTCACGCTGCTGCTGGAGTACGCGGCCGACCGCACCGACCCCCGGACGGCCCAGGCGCTGGCCGACCGGGCGGTGCTCCTGCTCGACGCCCTCGCCGCCGAACCCGGGCGCCCGGTGGGCGGCCTCCCGGTGCTGACGCCGCGCGAGCTCGGCGCGTCCCTCGGCGAGTGGAACGCCACCGCGCGGCCGGTGGAGCGCCGCACGGTGCCCGAACTGCTCGCCGGCGCGGCCGCCGCCCACCCCGGGCGGACCGCGCTTGTCACCCCGGACGGCACGCTGACGTTCGCCGAGCTGGCCGCCCGCGTGGACGCCCTCGCCGCCCTGCTCGCCGCGCGCGGCGTCACCGGCGAGGACGTGGTGGGCCTCGCGCTGCCCCGCGCCGCGACCGTGCCCGCGATCCTCGCCGTGCTCGCCGCCGGCGCCGCCTACCTGCCGCTCGACCCGGCCCACCCGGCGGACCGGCTGGCGTACATGCTGGACGACGCCGCCCCGGTCCTGGTCCTCACCACCACCGCCCTGGCCACGTCCCTGCCGGACGACCGGCCCGAGACCGTGCTGCTCGACACCTGGCCGGAGGCCGGGCACGGCCCGGCGCCCCGGCCGCGGCTGTCGCCGGAGTCCCTGGCCTACGTCATCTACACCTCCGGCTCGACCGGCAGGCCGAAGGGTGTGCTCGGCACCCACGGCGGCCTCAGCAACCTGTACGGCTCCCACGCCGCGGACCTCATCCCGCCCGCCGGGCCGGGCGCGGTGCGGGCCGTCCACGCCGCGTCCTTCAGCTTCGACGGCTCGTGGGAGCCGCTGCTGTGGCTGCTCGCCGGCCACGAGCTGCACGTCGTGGACGAGGCCACCATGACCGATCCCGCCGCGCTGCTGCGCCACGTCACAGAACACCGGATCGGCTACCTCGACCTCACCCCCACCTACCTGCAGGAACTCGCCCACCTCGGCTTCCTCGACCCCGGAGGGCCCGGTCACAGGCCCGGCGTCGTCACCCTCGGCGGCGAGGCGCTCCCCGCCTCGCTGTGGGAACGGCTGTGCGCGCTGCCCGGTGTGGTCGCGCACGACATCTACGGCCCCACCGAGTGCGCCGTCGACGCCTACGCGTGGCACGGCGGCCCCGAGCCGTGGGCGGCGCCGCTCGCCAACATCCGTGCCCACGTGCTGGACGCCGCGCTGTGCCCGGTGCCCCCCGGGGTGCCCGGCGAGCTGTACCTGGCGGGCGCCGGCCTCGCCCGCGGCTACCTCGGCCGCCCCGGCGCCACCGCCGAGCGGTTCGTCGCCGACCCCTACGGCGGCCCGGGTGAGCGCCTGTACCGCACCGGCGACGTCGTGCGCCGCCGCGCGGACGGCACTCTGGAGTTCCTCGGCCGCGCCGACGACCAGGTGAAGCTGCGCGGGTTCCGCATCGAACTCGGCGAGATCGAGGCCGCGCTGCGCACCCACCCGTCCGTCGCCCAGGCCGCCGTCCTGGTCCGCGAGGACACCCCCGGCGCACGGCGCCTGGTCGCCTACACCGTGCCCACCACCGGCGCCGCGACCGGCGTCGCGACCGGCGGCGGGACCGGCGGCGGGACCGGCGGCGGGACCGGCGGCGGGACCGGCGCCGCGTATGACGGGTCCGGTGATGGGGGCGGTCGCCGGGCCGGTGACGGGGCCGGTCTGCGGGCGCACGTGGCCGGCATGCTGCCCGAGTACATGGTGCCGTCCGCGTACGTCACCGTGCCGTCGTTGCCGCGGACGGTCAGCGGGAAGCTGGACCATCGCGCGCTGCCCGCGCCGGACGACCGGCCCGCCGCCGCGCGCCGCCCGAGGGACGCCCGCGAGGAGATCCTCTGCGAGCTGTTCGCGTCCGTGCTCGGCGTGCCGGAGGCCGGGCCGGACGACGACTTCTTCGTCCTCGGCGGGCACTCCCTGCTCGCCACCCGCCTCATCGGCCGGGTCAGGACGGCCCTGCGCGCCGAGGTGGACCTGCGCGCGGTGTTCGAGGCCCCGACCCCGGCCCGGCTCGCCGGCCGCCTGCGTGCTCCGGAGGGCGACCGGCCGGCCCTCCTCCCCCGCGGCGATCAGGACGCGCCGCTGTCGTCCGCCCAGCAGCGCCTCTGGGTGCTGCACCAGGTGGAGGGGCCCGGCGCGGCGTACAACCTCCCCGCCGCGTGGCGGCTGGAGGGCGAGCTGGACGTGACGGCGCTGGCCGCCGCCGTCCAGGACCTCGCCGAACGGCACGAGCCCCTGCGCACGGCCTTCCCCTCGCGCGACGGCCGCGCCCACCGGCTCCTGCTCGCCCCCGGGGCCCTGCGCGACGCCGTGCACGCCGAGGACGTCACCGAGGACACGCTGCCCGCCCGGCTCGCCGAGGCCGCGGGGCGTCCCTTCGCGCTGGAGCACGAGCCGCCGCTGCGGGTCCACGTGTTCCACCTGGCGCCGCGCGAGCACGTGCTGCTGCTCGTCGCACACCACATCGCGACCGACGAGTGGTCCGACGCGCCGCTGTGGCGCGACCTCGCCACGGCCTACCGCGCCCGCCTCGACGGCCGCGCGCCGGAGTGGGCACCCCTGCCCGTCACCTACGGCGACTACGCCGTGTGGCAACGCGCGCTGCTGGGCGACCCCGGTGACCCGGACACCCGCCAGGCCCGCCTGACGGAACACTGGCGCCGCGCACTCGCCGGGCTGCCGGAGGAGCTGGCGCTGCCCGCCGACCGGCCACGGCCTCCGGAGGCGTCCCACCGCGGCGGCGCGGCGGGCCTGACGATCGGGGCGGACCTGCAGCGCGACCTGCGCGCCCTGGCCCGCGCGCACGGCGTCAGCATGTTCATGCTCACGCAGGCCGCCGTCGCCGCGCTGCTGCACCGCCTCGGTGCCGGGGACGACATCCCGCTCGGCGCGCCGGTGTCCGGGCGGGACGACGAACGGCTCGAGGATCTCGTCGGGTTCTTCGTCAACACGCTCGTGCTGCGCACCGACCTGTCCGGCGCGCCGACGTTCGCGGAGCTGCTCGACCGGGTGCGCGAGACCGACCTCGCCGCGTACGAGCACCAGGATCTGCCGTTCGAACGGGTCGTGGAGGCCGTCAACCCGGCCAGGTCGCCGGCCAGGCACCCGCTGTTCCAGGTGATGGTCGTGTACCTGCCCGGCGGGGGCGCCACGCCCGAGCTGCCGGGGCTCGCCGCGCGGCCGGAACCGCTCGGGCAGGCGACCGCCAAGTTCGACCTGAGCTTCGACTTCGTCGAGCGGGGCGACGAGATCGACGGCTGGATCGAGTACAGCGCCGACCTGTTCGACCACGCCACCGCCGAGGGCCTCGGCCGCCGCCTGGTGCGGCTGCTGGAGCAGGCCGCCGCCGACCCCGCCCGGCCGGTGCGCGAGCTGGACGTCCTGGAGGCGCACGAGCGCGACCTGGTGCTGCGCGACTGGAACGCCACCGGCCGCGACGTGCCGCCGGTCACGCTGCCCGAGCTGTTCGCCGCCCAGGCGGCCCGCACCCCCGGCGCGCCGGCGCTGGTGGACGGCGGGCGGCGGCTCACGTACGCCGAGCTGGACGCCTGGGTGGACCGCACGGCCCGCGTCCTCGCCGGGCTCGGCGCGGGACCCGGCAGCACGGTCGCCGTCGCGCTGCCGCGCTCGGCGGAGCTGGTCGTCGCGCTGCTGGCGGTGCACCGGGCCGGGGCGGCGTACCTGCCGCTCGACGCCGGGTACCCGGCCGAGCGCGTCGCGTTCATGCTGGAGGACGCCCGGCCGGTGCTGGTGCTGCGCGACGGGCTGCCCGACGGCCCGCCCGGGGAGCTGCCCGCGTCGTACGACCCGCGGGACCCGGCGTACGTGATCTACACCTCGGGGTCCACCGGGCGCCCGAAGGGGGTGGTGGTGCCGCACGCGGGCATCGCCAACCGCCTGCTGTGGATGCAGGACGCCTACGGGCTCACCGGGGACGACCGGGTGCTGCAGAAGACGCCGTCGAGCTTCGACGTGTCGGTGTGGGAGTTCTTCTGGCCGCTGGTCACCGGGGCGGCGCTCGTGATGGCCCGGCCGGACGGGCACAAGGACCCGGCGTACCTGGCGCGCCTCATCGAGGACGAGGCCGTCACCACGGTGCACTTCGTGCCGTCCATGCTGCGGGCCTTCCTCGGCGAACCCGCCGCCGCCCGGTGCACGGCCCTGCGCCGCGTGCTCTGCAGCGGCGAGGCGCTCCCCGCGGAGCTCGCCGCCCGCTGCCACGCCGTGCTGCCCGCGGAACTGCACAACCTGTACGGCCCGACGGAGGCGTCCGTGGACGTCACCGCGACCGAGATCCCTCCCGGCTCCGCCGTCGTGCCGATCGGCCGTCCCGTGTGGAACACCCGCGCCTACGTGCTGGACGCCGCCCTGCGTCCCGTGCCCCCCGGCGCACCCGGCGAGCTGTACCTGGCGGGCGTCCAGCTCGCCCACGGCTACCTGCGCCGGCCCGCCCTCACCGCCGGACGCTTCACCGCCGACCCGTACGGCCCGCCCGGCACTCGCATGTACCGCACGGGTGACCTGGCGCGCTGGCTCCCCGGCGGCACGCTCGAGTACCTCGGACGCACCGACGACCAGGTCAAGATCCGCGGCTTCCGCGTGGAACTCGGCGAGATCGAGGCCGCCCTCACCGCCCACCCGTCCGTGTCCCACGCCGCGGTCACCGTCCAGGACCAGCGTCTGGTCGCGTACGTCGTCCCCACGCCCCCGGCCGGGGCCGCTCCCGCGCCGGCCGTCCCCGCTGAAGGGGGCACGGTCGAGCGGGCCGCCGTGGACCCCGCCGCTGTGCGTGAGCACGTGCGGTCGGTGCTGCCCGAGCACATGGTGCCCGCGGCCGTCGCCGTGCTCGGCGCGCTGCCGCTCACCCCGAGCGGGAAGCTGGACCGCAAGGCGCTGCCCCGGTACGACTTCGCCGCCGAGGCGGGGGAGGAGGCGCCGCGCACGCCCGCCGAGGAGCTGGTGAGCGGACTGTTCGCCGACGTGCTCGGGATCGGCCGCGTGGGGGTGGAGGACGACTTCTTCGCCCTCGGCGGGGACAGCATCGTCGCCATGCAACTGTCCGCGCGGGCCCGCGCCGCCGGGCTGCCCCTCACCCCCCGCGACGTCTTCCGCCACAAGACACCCGCCGCACTGGCCGCGCTCCTCCCAGGAGCGGCAGGTGTGTCGGGGGCCCTGGCTCCTGGCGCGGGCGGTGCGCCGGCGATCCACGCCGCCGGCGCGACAGGTGCGCCGGGGGCCGCGCTCGTCGCGCTCACCGAGGAGGAGTGGGCCGAGGCCGCGCCGGCGGCCGGGGGGCAGGTGCTGCCGCTCACGCCGCTGCAGGCGGGGCTGCTGTTCCACGCCTCGTTCGACTCCGGTGACGACGGGCCGGACGTCTACACCGTCCAGGTGACCTACGATCTCGACGGCCCGCTCGACCCCGCGCGCCTGCGCGCGGCGGGGCAGGCGTTGCTGGACCGGCACGAGAACCTGCGTGCGGGGTTCCGCTACCTGTCCTCCGGCCGCCCGGTGGCCGTGGTCCCGCCGGTGGTGACGCTGCCGTGGCGCGAGGCCGACCTGTCCGGGCTGGACGACGCGGCCGCGGCGGCCCGCTTCGAGCGGTACCTCACCCAGGAGCGCCGTCGTTTCACCCCGGCCGAGCCGCCCCTGCTGCGCCTCATGCTGGTACGCCTGGCAAAGGACCGGCACCGCCTCGTCCTGTCCCACCAGCACCTGCTCCTGGACGGCTGGTCGCTGCCCCGCCTGGTCCGCGAACTGTCCGAGCTGTACGCCGGCGGCCCGCTCCCCGGGGGCCCGGCGGGTGGCCGCGCACGTCCGTTCCGGGACTACCTGGCCTGGCTGGCGCGGCAGGACGCCGAGGCGTCCGGCGTCGTCTGGCGTGAGGCGCTGCGCGGGCTGGAGGGGCCGGCCCATCTGGTGCCGGCGGACCCGGACCGGCGGCCGGTCATCCCGGACATGCTCACCACGGAGCTCGGCGACGAGCTCACCGCGGACCTGACCAGGCTCGCGCGGGCGCACGGGCTCACCTTGAACACGCTGGTCCAGGGGGCGTGGGGCGTCGTGTTGTCCCGGCTCACCGGGCGGGACGACGTGGTGTTCGGCGCCACCGTCTCCGGCCGGCCCGCCGAGCTGGACGGCGTCGAGTCGATGATCGGGCTGTTCATCACGACCGTCCCGGTCCGCGTCCGCGTGCGCGACAGCGAGCCGGTGACCGCGTACCTCGCCCGCCTCCAGGACGAGCAGTCCGCGCTCATCGCCCACCAGCACCTGGGCCTGGCCGAGATCCAGCGCCACGCCGGCCACGGCGACCTGTTCGACACCTTGCTCGTCTTCGAGTCCTACCCGGTCGCCGAGGACCACGAGGACCACGAGGACCACGAGGACCACGAGGACCACGAGGACCACGAGGACCACGAGGACCACGAGGACGCCGGGGACGCGGTGGGCGGCGCCCCGGACCGCATGCCGCGGGTCGCCGTGCGTGAGCACCGGGACGCGACGCACTACCCCTTCACATGGGCGATCGAGCCCGGGGAACGGCTCACGCTGACCGCCGAGTACCGCCCCGACCTGTTCGAGCGCGCGGCGGCCGAACGCGTGTCGGCCGCGCTGACCCAGGTCCTGACCGCGATGGCCGCCGGTCCCGCGCGACCGGTCGGCGCGATCGACATCCTCACCCCCGCCGGACGCCACACCGTCCTGTCCACCTGGAACGACACGGCGCTCCCCGCCACGCCGTCCACCGTCACCGAACTGTTCCAGCGCCAGGCCGCGGCCTCGCCGGACGCGGTGGCCGTGGTCTGCGGCGCGGAGACCTGGACGTTCGCCGACCTGAACGACCGCGCCAACCGCCTCGCGCGCCTTCTCGCCGCCCACGGCGCCGCCCCCGAGCGCGTCGTGGCCCTGTCCCTGCCGCGCACCGCCGACCACATCACCGCCATCCTCGCGGTGCTGAAGTCCGGCGCGGCGTACCTGCCCCTCGACCCCGACCTTCCGGAGGCCCGCGCCGAGGCCCTCCTGGCCGACGCCCGCCCCTGCCTCCTGGTCACCACCACCGCCCTGCTCGGCCGCACCGGGACGTCGCCGGGTGTCCCGCGCCTGGTGCTGGACGGGCCGGGGACGGAGGAGCGGCTGGCCGCGACGGACGGCGGGGACCCCGTCACGGTGCCGGACCCCGCGCATCCGGCGTACGTCATCTACACCTCCGGGTCCACCGGCCGGCCGAAGGGTGTGGTGGTGTCGCACGGCAGCGTGGCCAACCTGTTCCACAGTCACCGGCGCACGCTGCACGACCCCGCCAAGGAGGCCACCGGGCGGCGGCACCTGCGGGTCGGGCACGCGTGGTCGTTCTCGTTCGACGCCTCCTGGCAGCCGCAGTGCTGGCTGCTGGACGGGCACGCGCTGTACGTCATGGACGACGACACGCGCCGGGATCCCGAGCTGGCCGCCGCGTACGTCCGCGAGCATCGGCTGGACTTCATCGAGGTCACCCCGTCGATGTTCGCCCAGATGGCCGACGCCGGCCTGGTCAGGGACGGCGAGTGCCCGCTGGCCGTGGCCGGCGTCGGCGGCGAGGCCGTGCCGGGCCCGCTGTGGGACCGGCTGGCCGCGCTGCCCGGCACCGCGGCGTTCAACCTGTACGGCCCCACCGAGGCCACCGTGGACGCCCTGGTCGCCCGGGTCGGCGACGGCGACCGGCCACTGGTCGGCCGCCCGGTCGCCAACACCCGCGCCTACGTGCTCGACGGCGCCCTGCGCCCCGTGCCGCCCGGTGTCACCGGTGAGCTGTACCTGGCGGGCGCGGGCCTCGCCCGCGGCTACCTCGGCCGCCCGGACCTGACCGCAGAACGCTTCGTCGCCGACCCGTTCGCGGCGCTGTCCGGCGACCCCGGCGCCCGGATGTACCGCACCGGCGACCTGGCACGCTGGGACGAGGAGGGCCGCCTGGAGTACGCCGGCCGCGCCGACGACCAGGTCAAGATCCGCGGCTTCCGCGTCGAGCCCGCCGAGATCGAGGCGGTCCTGCGCCGCCACGAATCGGTGGCCGAGGCCGTGGTCGTCCCCCGCGAGGACTCCCCGTCCCTCAAGCGCCTGGTCGCCTACGTGGTGCCCGCGCACAGGGCCGGTGCTCCGGCGGGGCCGGTCGACCCGGCCGGGTTGCGGGCCTGGGCGGGCGCGGCGTTGCCGGACTACATGGTGCCGGCGGCCGTGGTGGTGCTGGACGGGCTGCCGTTGCTGCCGAACGGCAAGCTGGACCGGGCGGCGCTGCCCGCGCCTGACCTCACCGGTGGCGGGGGCCGTGCCCCCGGGACCGAGACCGAGCGCGTCCTGTGCGAGGTCTTCGCCGAGGTGCTCGGCGTCACCGGGCTCGGGCCCGACGACGACTTCTTCGCCCTCGGCGGGAGCAGCCTCGTCGCCATGCGGCTGGTCGGCCGGGCCCGCGCGGCGGGGCTGCGGCTCACCCCGCGCCAGGTGTTCCGGCACCGGACCGTCGCCGCCCTGGCCGCCGTCGCCGGGACCCCGGGTGAGCGGCCGCACGACGACGGCACCGGCACGGTGCCGCTGACGCCTGTCATGCACGCCCTGCGGGAACGCGGCGGCCCCATCGACGGCTACCACCAGGTGGCGCTGGTCCAGACCCCCGCCGCGCTCGACGAGCCGGCTCTGCGCACCGTCCTGCAGTCCCTCGCCGACCGCCACGACATGCTCCGCGCCCGCCTCCACCGCACCCCCACGCCGGGTGCACCGGCGGGGACGGCGGCCCGGCCCGGCTCCGGTGAGCACTGGGTGCTCCAGGTGCCGGGCACCGTCGACGCCGCCGGGTGGATCCGCCGGGTGGACGTGGCCGGGGCCGGCGAGGCAGGGCTGCGGGCCGCCGTCGCGCGGCACGCGCGGGAAGCCCGGGAGTGGCTGGCGCCGGAGGCCGGGCGCATGGTGCGGGCCGTGTGGTTCGACGCGGGGCCCGGCCGTCCCGGGCGGCTGCTGCTGATGATCCATCACCTGGTGGTGGACGGGGTGTCGTGGCGCGTGCTGCTCCCGGACCTGGCCGCCGCCTGGGCGGACGTCGCGGCCGGCGGGCCTGCCGCGACGGCGTCCGCCGGGACGCCGTCCCGCCGCGGGCCGGAGGTGCCCGCCGGCATGTCGTTCCGCCGCTGGTCGGAGCTGCTCGCCGAGCGGGCCGCCGACCCGGCCACGGAGGACGAGGTGCCGCTGTGGACGTCGGTCCTCACCGGGGCCGAGCCGTTGCCGCTGCCCCGGGCGCTCGACCCGGCCAGGGACGTGGTGGCCACCACCGGCCAGGTGTCCCTCACCTTGCCGGCCGGCAGTACGGCCCCGCTGCTCACCCGGGTGCCCGCCGCCTTCGCGGCCGGCGTGAACGACGTGCTGCTCACCGCCCTCGCCCTGGCCGTCGCCGACTGGCGCCGCCGCAGGACCGGGGGCGGCACGTCGGTGCTGGTGGACCTGGAGGGGCACGGGCGTGCGGAGGAGCCGGCGGGCGGCGCGGACCTGTCGCGCACCGTCGGGTGGTTCACCAGCGTCGTCCCCGTCCGCCTGGACACCGGGCCCGCCGACCTGGACGACGCGCTCGCCGGCGGCCCCGCTCTCGACGAGGTGCTGACCCGGGTGCGTGAGCACCTCGCCGCACTGCCGGCGGCGGGCCTCGGGCACGGGCTGCTGCGCCACCTCAACCCCGGCACCGGCCCGGCGCTGGCGGCGTTGCCCGGGGCGGACATCGAGTTCAACTACCTGGGCCGCTTCACGCACCCCGAGGCCGCCGACTGGTCCTACGCGCCGGAGGAGGACGCCGCCGACCCGGGGGCCGACCCCGGCATGCCGCTGTCCCACGCCCTCACCGTCACCGCCCTCACCGAGGACCGGGGCGACGGGCCGCGCCTGACCGCCCACTGGGCCTACGCCGCGGAACTGCTCTCCGAGCGGGACGTCCACGACCTGGCCACCACCTGGTTCCGCGCGCTGGAGGCCCTGGTGCGCCGAGCGTCATGACAACAAGGAACGAAAGGAACACGATGACCAATCCCTTCGACGACCCGGACGGCACCTACCTGGTGCTGGTGAACGCCGAGGGCCAGCACAGCCTGTGGCCCGAGTTCGCCGAGGTCCCGCCCGGCTGGACCACCGCGCACGGCCCCGCCTCGCGTCAGTCCTGCCTCGACCACGTCGAAGCCAACTGGACCGACATGCGGCCGAGGAGCCTCGCCGCCCGCGACACCGCCCCGGCGAACCGCGCGTAGCCCGCACCAGCCCCGGAACGGCCCCGCGATCGCGATCGCGGGGCCGTTCCGCGTTCCGGTGGGAGCACGCCGGAAAGCACAGAGGCCGGGCCGCGTCGACGCGGCCCGGCCTCCAGGGGAAGGTCAGTCGGTGGACTGGGGGACCTCCGTGGCGGGGTCGCCGTCCACGGCGGCGGCCAGTTGGGGGACCAGGCGGTCCAGGGTGTAGGGGAGGCTCAGGGCGGAGACGAAGGAGATGGCGTTGCCGTAGTCGCCGGTCTCCTTGACGTAGAACTCACGGCCTTCCGACACGACCTTCAGGTCCGCGTACAGCTTGTCCTTGCGGATCTTGGCGCTGTCGGCGGCGGGGTCGGGGACCAGCCACAGCAGGACGCCGGTGTCGAGCAGGTCGGTGCGCTCCTTGCTGATGTTGCCGCCGAACTCCTCGCCGACGGCCTGCTTCATGTCCGGGGGAAGCACGAAGCCCAGCTCGGTGAGAAGCCGTGTCCGGTTGTCCTGGGGCCCGTAGACGAAGATGCCCTCGTACGGGGTGGCGACCAGGCCGGTGACCCCGGCGAACTCCGGGTGCTCCTTCTTGGCCGCGGCGAACTTCGCCTCGACGGACGCGACGAGTGCCTTGGCCTCGGCCTCCTTGCCGAGCACCTTGCCGATGGTCTCGGTCTGCTGCTGCCACGGGATGCCCCAGTCGACGAACTCCTTGGGCTGCGCCACCACCGGGGCGATCTTGGACAGGGTCTCGTACTGGTCCTTGGTGATGCCCGAGTACAGGGCGAGGATCAGGTCCGGGGCCAGCGCGGCGATCTTCTCGGGCTGGGGCCCCGTGCCGGTGTCCTTGAGCACGGTGGGCACGGCCGCGCCGCCCAGCTTGGCGGACGCCCACGGCCCGATGGCGCCCGGGTACCCGCCGAGCCACTCGGTGGTGCCCACGGGGACCTTGCCGAGCGCCAGCGCCGCGTCCTGGTCGGTGAGCCCGACCGCCACGATCCGCTGCGGCTCGGCCTCGATGGTGGTGCTGCCGTACTTGTGCGCGATGGTCACCGGATAGGCCCCGGCGGCCGGCGAGGCCGGCGCGGCGCCGGACGCGGCCGGCTCGGGGGAGCCGGAGCCACAGGCGGCGGCCATGCCGGTCAGCAGAACGGAAACGAGGGCCACGGCGAGCCGTGCGCCTCTGCGGGAGCGGAACATCAACAGGTCCTTCATCGGTTCGGATGGAACATCGCGACGCCCGCGGCGGGGCCTCGCAGGTGCGACCGCCTCGGCGGCTCGCGTCGCCCGGCCGGCAGGTGACGGCCGGCGCGGATGGTGGACGGTCAAGGGCTGGGGTCTACGGACGTCCGGCCGTGCCGGCTCCCGGCGCCGAGGCGCGGGTGCCGCTGTCCGGCGGTGTCCGGGGGTCGGTGGTTGCGGGGCCGGCGGACGGCTCTGGTGCGGAGGCGCGGGTGCCGCTGTCCGGCGGTGTCGTGGGGTCGGTGGTTCCAGGCTCGGTGGGTGCCTCCGGTGCGGGGGCGTGGGGCCCGGCGGCCGGGGGGGTCTCCGAGGCGGCCGGGAGGCGGGTGCCGGACCAGGCGGACCACAGGGTGGCGTAGGGGCCGCCGGCTGTGCGGAGGGTTTCGTGGGGACCGGACTCGACGACGCGGCCCTGGTCGAGCACGACGACGCGGTCGGCGGTGGCGGCCTGGGTGAGGCGGTGGGCGACCACCAGGGCGGTGCGGCCCTCGACGGCGTTCTCGGCGGCGCGTTCCAGGGCGCGGGCGCCGCTGCTGCCGGCCTCGGCGGTCGCCTCGTCCAGGACGGCCACCGGGGGGTCGGCGAGGATCAGGCGGGCCAGTGCCACCTGCTGGACCTGCGCGGCGGTGAGGCGGTGGCCGCCTTCGCCGACCACGGTGCCGAGGCCGTCGGGCAGGGCCTCGGCCCAGGTCAGCGCGTCCACCCGGGCCAGGGCGTCACGCAGCTCGGCGTCGGTGGCATCGGGCTTGGCGAGCCGCAGGTCCTCGGCGAGCGGGCCGGCGAACACGTGCAGCTCCTGGGTGACCAGGCCCACGGGACGGCCGTGGCCGTTCCCCGCGGTCACCCGCACCGAGCCGGCGGACGGCCGGTGCACGCCCGCGATGAGCTTGGCGAGCGTCGTCTTCCCCGCGCCGGTGGCCCCCACCAGCGCCACCCGTTCCCCGGCGCGCAGCACCAGGTCCACGTCGTGCAGCACCGGCCGGCCCGGCTCGTACGCGTGCCCCGCGCCGCGCACCGCGACCACCGCGTCCACCGCGGCCTCCTGCGGCCCGGGGGCCGGGGCGGTGTGCGGCTCGGGCGGCGGGAGGGTGGCGACGCCGACGAGCCGGGCGAGCCCGGCGCCCGCGGACTGCGCGTCGTCGAGGAGCACGAGTGCGGTGTTGACGGGGGAGAAGAGGCTGTGGAAGTACAGGGCCGCGGCGGTGGCGGTGCCGATGGAGGCCGAACCGCTGCGCACCAGGAGGAACCCGGTGATCAGCACGGCGGCCAGCCCGGCGTACTCGGCGATGTGCAGGCGGCTGTAGAACCGCAGGACCAGGCCGACACCGCGCATGGTGAGGTCCACCGCGGCGAGGGACCGTCGGGTGACCCGCTCGGTGTGCCCGGCCTCCAGGCGGAACGCCCGCACGGTCCCCGCGCCGCCGATGGTGTCCAGCAGTTGCTGCTGCTGGGCCCCGGCGGCGACGCGCTGCCTGGCGTACAGCGGGACGGCGTTGCGCACGTACCACCGCGCGGTGTGCGCCTGCACCGGCACCGCGACCAGGGCCGCGAGCAGGAACCGCCAGTCGAGCACGGCCAGCGCGCCGAGCGTCAGCACGATGGCCAGCAGCGACCGCGCCAGCTCCGGCAGCGCCGTCCGCACCGCCTCCGCCACCTGCGTGACGTCCGCGGTGACCCGAGCGGTGAGGTCACCGGACCCGGCCTTCTCCACCCGCTCCAGCGGCAGGTGCAACGCCCGCTCGACGAACCGCTCCCGCAGCCGCGCGAGCACCGTCTCCCCGAGCCGCGCGATCATCGACAGCCCGAGCGTCGTGGCCCCACCCTGCGTGAGCGCGACCAGCACCAGCGCCACCACCGGCACGGTGAGCGCCTCCACTCCCCGCCGCTGCGCCACCAGATCCACGATGTGCCCGAGCAGCGGCTGCGTGAGCAACCCCACCGTCGTGGCCGCCACCATCACCGCGAACCCCGCCGCAGCCCGCCCACGGTACGGCCGCACCAGCTCACGCACCGCCGCCCAGGTACGGCGGCCGTCCGCGACAGGCAACAACTCCCGCCCGTCCGTGTCCGTGGACGGTGCGGTGGTGCCGGCTTCGGGGGAGCGGCCGGGGGAGTCGGGAAGCATGGTCTCGCCGGGGATCGAGGGGCCGGGGGAAACAGGGGGATCGGTCGTCATGACAGGACCGCCGTCCGGTAGGTGGCGTGGCGGCGGATCATCTCCGTGTGGGGGGCGGTGTCGACGATGCGGCCGTCGTCCAGCAGGGCCACGCGGTCGGTGGCGGCCAGGAGGGCGGGGCTGGTGGTCACCACGATGGTGGTGCGGCCGCGGCGGTGGTCGCGCAGGCCGGAGGCGATGCGGGCTTCGGTCACCGCGTCCACGGCGGTGGTCGGGTCGTGGACCACCAGGACCGGGCGGGCGGCGGCCAGGGCTCGCGCGAGGGCCACTCGCTGGCGCTGGCCGCCGGACAGTGACCGGCCGCCCTCGCTGAGCGGGGTCTCCATGCCACGGGCCGCGGTGCGCGCCACCTCGTCCGCGCCGGCCGCCGCCATGGCGGCCTCGACGGTCGTCGATCCGGACGGGGTCGTGTCCGGCGGCGGGGCGATGTTGGCGAGGAGGGTGTCCTCGAAGAGGGCGGCGTCGTGGTGGGCCACCAGGACGGCGGTGCGCAGGGCCGACGGGTCGAGGGAGTGCAGGGGGACGCCGTCCAGTTCGATGGTGCCGGTGGTGGGGTCGGTCTCGCGGGACAGGCAGCGCAGGAGGGTGGTGGCGTCGGCGGGGTCGGTGGGGGCGATGCCGAGGAACTCGCCGGGGGAGACCTTCAGGGTCAGGTCGCGCAGGCCGGCGTGGGTGACGCCGGTCAGGCGCAGTTCGCCGCGTACGGGGT
>NZ_JBDPMD010000048.1:0-69229 GCF_039871875.1 Sphaerisporangium sp. B11E5
CCCCCCTCCCCTCTCCCAGCCGTCTCCCCCTCCCAGCGTCTCCCGACTCCCGGCACCCTCCCCTCTCCCAGCCGTCTCTCGGGATTGGCTCCGACGCGGCGGGACGTGGTACGCCGAAACCGGCGCCACCATACGACGGCCCACCGGCGTACCCACCAACCGGAACTTTCCGGCCAATCACCTCTGAACCCCGACTTCGGCTGCTGTGGTCATTGCCCACCCGCCTGAGTTTGCCCACTCCATCAGAACCCGCCCACTCAACCCCCACCAGCCACGGCCGCACGCAACATCCACCCCGCGCCCTGCGGGCGTACCGCCCGCCAGACACCCCTCCCCGCGAGACGCGCCTCCCCCAGCCGCCGCGCGTCACTCGCGCGGCGCGCCCTCCGTCCGCAGGGCGCTACGGCCTCATGGGAAGCGCCGCCGCAGGAGCGCTTTCTCCATCGGCGGCACGGGTACGGCGAACCCGGCCGGCGCGGCCCGGCCCGACACGACCAGGCACGGCACGGCCGACGCGAGGCGGCCCCGCACGGCCGACGCAACGCGGCACGGCCCGACTCGGCACGGCCCGACTCGGCACGGCCGACGCGACGCGGCCCGGCACGGCCGACGCGACGCGGCCCGGCACGGCCGACGCGACGCGGCCCGGCACGGCCGACGCGACGCGGCCCGGCACGGCCGACGCGACGCGGCCCGGCACGGCTAGCGCGCCAAGCGCGGCTGCGCCCCGTCCACCGCTCCCGTTCTCCAGACACTCGAACGGCGCCGACGCGGCGGGACGTGGTACGGCGAATCCGGCGCCTTTGTACGGCGGTCAGCCGGTGGCCGTCAGCCGTCGAGCTTGCTGCGACCCACCGCGCCAAGGAATCGATGCCACTCACCAGGGGGGACACGAAGCATGCCGCGCCCTGGGTCCTTGCTGTCCCGTACGGCGACGACCCCAGGCGCTCCCGCGACCTCGACGCAGTCCCCGCCATTGCCACTGCTGTGGGACGACTTGCGCCAGTGCATCTCGGTCATGTCCATGTCTCGGCCACCTTCGCCATCAGGTCGATCGACTTCCTTTTGGGCAGCGCCTCAGCCCGCACCGCCTCCCACAGGCGCCTCATGGTGGCGACGTCCTCGGAGCGTTTCGTGGTGTCCCCGCTGAACGCACTGTCCACATAGACGACGTCCCTGTCGTCAGTTGTGGCGATGACGAACGGACCGGCGAGTCCAGCGTAAGCACCGGCCGCAAAAGGCACAATCTGGATCAGAATCCTTGGATGCTCCGCCATTTCCAGAAGGCGCGTGATTTGCTCCTCCATCACCTTGGCGCCGCCGACAGGACGACGTAGGACGCCCTCGTCCATGACGGCCACCAGCATCGGCGGATTCAGCCGGGACAATATGCCTTGCCGTTCCAGCCGTGCCTCGACTTGTTCTTCGACCGCGAACTCTCTACCGGAGGTCGCGATAACCTCTCGCGCGTATGACTCGGTTTGCAACAATCCGGGCACCACAAGCGGCTGGTACGACAGCAACGATGTCGCGTTGCCCTCGATCGACAGCCACTGTCCGACCCACTCCGGCGGCATGTCCCGGCACACGAGATCCTCCGCCAGGCGAGCGAGGATGCCGTCAGTGGAGAAGAGTTGGTCGCAACGCTGCGCGAAGTCCGGCTTGGGGACCCTGCGGGCGGTTTCCACCATCGCGACGAACGAGGCGGAGTAGCCGACGATCGCCGTAGCGAGTTGCGCCTGACTCATCCCGGCCGTCTCCCGGGCCCGGCGCAGCTCCCTTGCGAAGAATTCCAGGGCCGTCATTCGATTACCGCTCACGTTTTCCTCACAGACGCTCACGGGGGAAACTCCGCACTCACATTGCGTGGGTACGGACGACGCCTTCCCCCGCAGTTTACGACGCTGAATACCCCCAGGTGAGGCGGATCGATAAAACGTCGAAAGGAAACGTCATGCGGGCGGCAGTAGATTCAATGTGGTGGGAATTGCCCGTTTTGCCAACCGCCCCCGGTATCGCTCGGCGACACGTCCACCAAACCCTCACCGAATGGCACCTGCCCCACCACTCCGACGACGCCCAGCTCATCGTCTCCGAACTGGTCACCAACGCCACCAAAGCGGCCACCGTCCCCCCGCCCCGCCACTCCCGGGACGCGCCCCGACTGGACGTCGTGTACCTGGGGCTGTTCCGCACGCTCGCCACCCTCGTCATCGAGGTCTGGGACGGAAACCCCGGATGCCCGGTCCTCGCTCCGGCGACCTGGGACGGCGAGAACGGCCGAGGGCTCCACATCGTCACCGCCCTCACCTCCCGGTGGGGAGTCCGCCGCCCGCCGAGCGGCGGGAAAGCCGTCTGGTGCGAGCTGCCCGTCTCCCGTCCGGGCGCTCCGCGCTGAAGTCCCGCACTCGCAGCGAGGTCCAGGTAGGCGAAAGGACGGCGGCGAACGGCCTCCGACGTGATCGCCGGCCCTCTCAGCACTGCCATCGGCCCTGACTCGTCACCGCAGTGGATGAGGAGTTCCCGGTCACGTCGTCCCCCCGGCCCGCGATCTACTGAAAGTCCACTGCCGCCGGGCAGGATGCTCTTGGACAGGGCCGCGAGCAAGTGACGACGCGATCGGCGGAGACGTCGCCGATCCCCGTCGGCGGGGCGCCCCGCATGACGCCTTGTCCGCGACCGTGAAGGACCTCCGCGGGATCGCGGCGTCTCGTGGCGTCGCCTCTCTTCAGGCGTCAAAGCGCCACGCGAGTTCGTCGAAACGTACGACCCCAACTACGAGAGGAAGTTCTGCCGTGCGATCACGCCTGCTCAACCTCGTTTCAGCCGCAGCTCTGGCCGTCGGCGGCGTACTCCTCCCGGCGGCTCCGGCGAACGCGGCCCCCGACGACTGTTTCCACAAATTCGCCTGCTTCTACAAGAACTTCGAGTACACGTTCAAGGAGCTGACCAGGGATAACGCAACCACCTGCGAGAACCTGGACAAGCCGATCAACGACACGATGTCATCGGTGATTAATTACACCGACATGACTCTGGTCTTGTATCAGCACTACAACTGGCTGGGGAAGTACGTTCTCGTGCCCACCGGCGGAGGATTCTCCCGACTCGACTACGTGCCGATCTACAACCAGGACAACTCGTTCTACGGTTACAACACATTCAATGATCGAGTGTCCTCCTTCTGCATCCTCTGGCGGTGACAATGCCGTGCCGGTGTTGTTCCTGACAGCGCGGGACTCGGTGGAGGACCGCATCGCGGGGCTGACGGCGGGGGGGGCGACGACTACGTGGTCAAGCCGTTCAGCTCGGAGGAACTGGTGGCGCGGCTGTCCTCGCCCCGCTCCACACGCTCACCCACTCCCCAGCCGCACCCTGGAGCTCGGCGTACTGACGGCCGCCAACCTCGCCACCACTTGCCTGCGCTTCCTCCTGCTGCGCACCTGGGTCTTCGCCCGCACCACCGCTAGGCCGACAGATCACCCTTGCGGCTCCACGTCATCAGATCGGAGGTCGACGTGACCGCCGGAGTGGACTGCTGCCGGAGCGACGCCATGGAGTTGTCGAACTCCGCGATCCACTGCGCCGTCTCTCTCTCCGAGATCCGCACGACGTCCGTGACCAGCGCGTCGATCAGCGCCAGCCCTCCCGCGGTCCGATCAGGCCCGGTTCCCTCCGCCTGCCACGCCGCCCAGTCCAGATGAAAACGCGTCAGCCGTCCCCGCAGCGACATGAGCGCCGCGATGTCCCGCATCCACCCTGAAGAGATCCCGAAGAAGTGATCGAACGCCACACACCCCGCCGCCAACGCCAGAAACACGTACCCGAGATTCGCCCCGGCCCCCTCCCGGAACACCAACGGCGACACGCCACCCGCCACGGCCAGCATCACGGCCCCCGCCCGCAGAGCCCGCGACGCCACCCGCCGCACCTTCTTGTCCCGCGCGTACCAGTCGATCAGCTCAAGCGCACGCCCCTCCGCCCAGTCCCGCAGGTCGTCCAGCGCCATTCCCGGGTCCACCCACTGCTCCACCTCGGGCCGTGGCAGCGGAGGGAGATCTCCCCGCCCCCAGCGGCGCCTGCGCCGGGGAGCGAGAGGGACTGAAGTCAGCTTGTCGGGGGAATGACCAGGCACCCGTTTCCCTCCTTATGCGAGTATGGCCTCACAGTAGCTCCTCAACGGAATAACGGTCGGCCAGGTAGGACACAAAACGGTGCCAACGGGAAACAACCCCCCAAGCGCGACAATCCTTCATGTCTCGGATACGCAATTCGGGAATTACCACCGATTTGGGACAGAGGATTCGCTCTCCCGGAGTCTTATCCGCGACCTGGACCGGCTGACGTCCGTCGAGAAGGTACCGAAGCCCGACTTGATGATCCTTTCGGGCGACATCACCGAACGGGCGGACGAGGACGAGTTCGCCGAGGCACTCGCCTTCATCGACGAGATCAGGGCCGTCACCGGACTGGCACGCGAACGCGTGGTGGTCGTGCCCGGGAACCACGACGTGAGCTGGCCGTGGAGCGAGTCCTACTTCTTCGACTGCCGGGCGCGCAAAAAGGAACCATCCGTCCCCTACAGCCTGAAGTGGCGGAACTATCAGGACTTCGTCGCCCGGCTTCATGGCCCGACGGCGTTCACCGAGGAGCGGCCCTATCGGCTGCATCTTTTCGAGGATCTGCGGGTGGCCGTCGCGGCGATGAACTCCACGATCATGGAGAGCCACCGGGACGACGACCACTACGGCTGGTGCGGCGACGAGCAGTACCGCTGGTTCGCCAGAGAGCTCGGCGGGCTGGAGGGCATGCTGCGGATCGCGGTACTGCACCACAACGCGCGCCGCAAAGCCGACGCCGACAACGAGAACCTCCGCGACGAGGAGAGCCTCGGCGCCATCCTGCACGGGAGGATCGACCTGGTGCTGCACGGCCACACCCACGAGGGCAAGGAGGACCGGTTACCGGACGGCACGCTGGTGCTGGCCACCGGTTCCGCCGCCGTCACCGCGGACTGGCGGCCGGGGGAGACGCCGAACCAGTACCAGATCTTCCGTGTGGGGCCCCGGACCGTCACCCGCTGGGCACGGCAGTGGGACGGGCAGCGGGAGTGGATCCCCGACCTTCGGGCCGACCCGGAGCGACGCAGCACCAAGGTGACGATCCGGCACGGCGTGCCAGGCTGGCGTAAACCCAGGCCGGAACCGGAGAAGGACGCACGGCACGAAATCCGCCAGGGCTACGGCGGACGTACGGCGGACTTCGTCGCCCAGGTGGAGCTGACCACACGCCGGGACCTGGGCGAGGGGGCCCTGGTCCAGGTCCGCACGATCGGCGATCCGCCGCTGCACTACCTGATGGCCAGCACCGCCGGCCGGCCGTTGCGCTACATCGGCATCGTGGACGGCCCGGTGGACGCGGCGATCCTGGGCGAGTTCGACCGGCGCGTGTTCGACCCCGTCCGTCATCACCAGCCCGAACGCATCGTGGTGCACTGCGGCCCGGACGACCCGACGCTGCGTGACGAGGCACGCAAGAACGGCATCCTGGTCAAGACGTGGACCGAGTACACCGACCTGCTCGACGCGAGCGCCTACCGGGAATGGCTCAGGCAAGCCCTCGCCGGGGACAAGCTGTACCGGCAGGAGCTCTACCAGGCCCAGCGCTACCGCGACATCGACCGGTGGGGCGGCGCCCAGCCCGACGTCCACGGCGATCTGCGGGCCACGGTGTACCAGGAGCTGCTCCACGAGGACGGGCGGTTCATCCTGATCCTCGGCGACGCCGGTTACGGGAAGTCCTTCCTGGTCCGGCGGCTCGCGCACGAGATGCTGGCCAACGACCGGCTCGGTATCACCCCGATCGTGATCTACCTGCGGGATCGCGACAAACGGCAGACGCTGGAGGAGATGGTGTCGGCTGTGCTCATCCCCAGCGGTTCCACCTTCCGCCTCCGCCATTTCCGGCACAGCCTGGAGGCCGGCACCCTGGCCCTGCTGATCGACGGCTACGACGAGTTCGCCGTCCGGGTCGGTTACGACAACGCGGCGGCCCAGCTCCACACGTTCCTGAACGCCATGGAGGGACGGGCCAAGATCCTGCTCACCACGCGGCCGAGCCACTTCCGCAGTACCGACCAGGTCACCAGCAAGCTCTTCGCCGACCTCCAGACGGTGCACAACCGGCGCGTCCACCTGCTCGAACCCTTCGATACCGAGCAGCAGCGAGCCTTCCTGGCCCGGTACTTCGAACTGGGCGGCAAGGCGAACCCGGCGGCGCTCGCCCACGAGTGGATGACCGCACTCGCCGCGGTGGACAACCTGCCCGAGTTGGCCAGAACACCTCGGATGTTGTCCTTCATCGTCGAGGACCTGGACCTCCGCGAGATCAAGGCGGCTGCCGGACAGGAGGTGGTGACCGCCGCGGACCTCTACGACCGGCTGGTCGGCCGCTGGCTCGGCGAGGAGGCGGTACGACTCGATCCGATGAGTGAGAGCAACGTCTCCCACGAGAAGCGGAGAGAGGTGCTGGAGGAGATCGCCCTGCGGATCTGGCGAGCAGGGGAACAGGACGTCAACGAGACCGCACTCCAGGATGCCGCACGGAAAGTTATCGACCTTCCTGCACACAAGCTGACCGTCGACCAGGCCGCGCAGATCACCGGCAGCCGGACCTTGCTGCGGGTGGACGGGCAACGGTGGAAGTTCGCCCACCAGTCCGTCTGGGAGTACCTGCTCGCCGTCCGCATCGCCGCGTCGCTCCGGGCCGGCGAAGAGGTGCTCGGCGACGCGCAGCTCACCGGCCTGACCGCCCGCTTCCTCCGAGACATCGCACCGGAGCACGTCACTGCTTGGCTGTCCAGGCTCAGCACACGGAACGTCTCCAAGAGGAACGTCGAAAAGGGGATAGATGAGCGATTGGCGTAAGCGGAACGCGCGCGCGCTGCTACGCGAGTTCCAGGACCACGGCCTCGCCCTCGGCACCCGACTGCTCGACTACGCGGGGGAGAATCTACGTGGTGAGGTCTTCCTGCCGGACGAGAATCTGTACGGCGCGAACTTCCGCGGCGCGGATCTCAGTGGAGCGCGTCTAACCGGAGCTCGCCTACGGGGAGCCGACCTCGCGCAGGCCCGTCTGGTCGGCGCGGTTCTCGACCGCGCCGACCTCACCGGCGCCGACCTCACCGGCGCGGTACTGGACGGCGCGTCCCTGATCGGCGCCGACCTGCGGGACGCCGCCTTAGCGGGAACGACCTGGCATCGCGCCAAGGCCACAGCGATGCGCACCAGCGAGCATGTAAGCCTCACGGGATGGGGCACAGCGCTGCCTGATGAACGTCCTCGTCTGCAAATTCAGACTGGGGCGGCCGCCGCGCTCGCTGTCGCATGGCATCCGACGAGAGCGGTCCTGGCCGTAGCGGCCGGAAACCACGCACAACTATGGGATTTAGCCACAGGCACCGTGCTGCGCACCCTCACCGGCCACAGCAACTGGGTCTGGGCCGTGGCCTACTCCCCCGACGGCACCCATCTGGCCACCGCAAGCGAGGACCAAACCGTACGGATCTGGGACCCGGCCACCGGCACGCCAATCCACACCCTCACCGGCCACACCGCCGCAGTCCGGGCCGTGGCCTACTCCCCCGACGGCACCCACCTGGCCACAGCGAGCAGTGACCAGACCGTGCGGATCTGGGACCCGGCCACCGGCACCCTGCTCCACACCCTCACCGGCCACACCAACTGGGTCCGGGCCGTGGCCTACTCCCCCCACGGCAGCCGTATGGCCACCGCAAGCGACGACCACACCGTACGGATCTGGGACCCGGCCACCGGCACCCTGCTCCACACCCTCACCGGCCACACCAACGGGGTCAACGCCGTGGCCTACTCCCCCGACGGCACCCACCTGGCCACCGCAAGCAGTGACCAGACCGTACGGATCTGGGACCCGGCCACCGGCACCCCAATCCACACCCTCACCGGCCACACCGCCACAGCCTGGGCCGTGGCCTACTCCCCCCACGGCACCCGTATGGCCACCACAAGCGACGACCACACCGTACGGATCTGGGACCCGGCCACCGGCACCCCAATCCACACCCTCACCGGCCACATCCTCACCGGGCACACCAACGCAGTCTTGGCCGTGGCCTACTCCCCCGACGGCACCCACCTGGCCACCGCAAGCAGTGACCAGACCGTACGAATCTGGGACCCAGCCACCGGCACCCCAATCCACACCCTCACCGGCCACACCGCCACAGTCTGGGCCGTGGCCTACTCCCCCGACGGCACCCACCTGGCCACCGCAAGCGACGACCAGACCGTACGAATCTGGGACCCGGCCACCGGCAGCCCAATCCACACCCTCACCGGCCACACCAACGGGGTCAACGCCGTGGCCTACTCCCCCCACGGCAGCCGTATGGCCACCGCAAGCGACGACCAGACCGTACGAATCTGGGACCCAGCCACCGGCACCCCAATCCACACCCTCACCGGCCACACCGCCACAGTCTGGGCCGTGGCCTACTCCCCCGACGGCACCCACCTGGCCACAGCGAGCAGTGACCAGACCGTGCGGATCTGGGACCCGGCCACCGGCACCCTGCTCCACACCCTCACCGGCCACACCGCCACAGCCTGGGCCGTGGCCTACTCCCCCCACGGCACCCACCTGGCCACCGCAAGCGACGACCAGACCGTACGGATCTGGGACCCGGCCACCGGCACCCCAATCCACACCCTCACCGGCCACACCAACGGGGTCAACGCCGTGGCCTACTCCCCCGACGGCACCCACCTGGCCACCGCAAGCGACGACCAGACCGTACGGATCTGGGACCCGGCCACCGGAACCCCAATCCACACCCTCACCGGCCACACCAACGCAGTCTTGGCCGTGGCCTACTCCCCCGACGGCACCCACCTGGCCACCGCAAGCGGCGACCAGACCGTACGAATCTGGGACCCGGCCACCGGCACCCTGCTCCACACCCTCACGGGTCACACCAGTTGGGTCCGGGCCGTGGCCTATTCTCCCGACGGCACCCACCTCACCACCGCAAGCCACGACGGCACCGTGCTCATTCTCCGCTTGGACGCCCTCACCGAAGTGCGCGACCACCATGCAGAAATGATCCTCATCGGCCTGCCCGACCAGGGGTGGGCGGCGATCTACGGTGAGCATCGGTACCGCATGCGCGGAAACAGCAGCGGCCGTTTCTGGTGGGTGTCGGGCTTGTGCAGGTTCGAGCCGGGGGAACTCGACGGTCACGGGGTCGAACGGCTCCCTGTCGAGGAGGACACCCACCGGTGATCGCCGTCAAGAGGGGCGAGCGCCGGATGCCGTGGCGGAGTGCGGCATCCGGCGCCGGCCGGCGGTTACAGGTCACACGTGGGCGACCCACGGGACGTCGCCGTACATCGCGCCTCGCGACGACGCCAGAGTGAGGGCCCGGAAGACGCGGTGGCGGCGGCGGATGAGTTTGGCGGCGTTGCGGGGCATTCCTATGCGTAGGTGGAGGACGTCGGTTGACGGGGTGCCGATTCCGCCGATGTCGGGGAGGCCTATTTGGGTGAGGTCGTCGGCGCGGGCGACCACTCGGCAGGTTTGGGAGTCGATCGGTCCGATGATGTCGAAGGTCATCACGCCGGCGGGGCAGGCGATCTCCACGTGGTATCCGTCGGAGGTTCGGATTATGGGGACGGGGTCTCGGGTCAGTCGTTCCTTTGTGGTGAGGGCGGCTTGACAAGTGATCTGGGCCGCGGTTTGCGGGGGCAGTCGGAATTCGGCGGTGACCGGGGCCTGGGCCAGGTTTCCCCTCCTGGTCATCCAGCCGAATGTCACTGTGGAAAACAGTGTCAGTGCGAGGATGGCTATCGTCAGGCCTTCCATGTCGAGCTCCTCGGCTCGCGTCCGTACCTGGAACGGGCTTCCCCCCGGGTCTTGCGACCCGAAAAGCCAGCCAGCTACAGACAAATCCCTCCCTTATGACTATAGGACGATATAGCGATTGATTGATGTCGGCCGGGGTGTCCGGGACGGGTTTTCGGAAGGCGGCGTCAGTACTTAGTACTACCCTGTGTCGGAGGGTGAACACAGGTGAACCTCTGGTGACACATCGGCCGGGCTCACCACGCCGGGGCTACTCGGTGAATTGGCTGAGCTTGGCGGCGATACCCGAGCGTTGTTCTACTCCGAGTTTGCGGAGAATTCTGGAGACGTGGCCTTTGATGGTGGACTCGGTCACGAACACCTGGGCGGCGATCTCCCTGTTGGTCATGCCGCCGTGGGCGATGAGGAGGGCGATCTCGCGTTCCTTGCTGGAGAGGGACTTCAGCAGCGTCTCGGCGTGGACGGACGGCCTGGCGATGATGTCCATGGTCTCGGTCTGGGTCTGTTCGCAGCGGTGGCGGAGCGATGTCACCAGGGCGGCGAGGTCGGGGCGGTCCCCGGGGAGGGCTTCCTCCACGCGGCAGATGTCGCGGTGGAGGGCGCGCAGGCGGTCCGAGACGTCTTGCACCACGTCGGCGACGGACAGGCGTTCGGACTCGGAGGCGGGGTCGGGGGTGGCCAGTTCGGCGCGGTTGAGGGCGTCCTCGCGTTCGCGGCTGAGGACGGTGGCGACGGAGCGGGCGGTCCACTCGAAGGCGCGGACGTGTTCGTCGGTGTAGGTGTGGGGCTTGTACGCCTGGATGGACGCCAGGCCGATCACGGAGGAGCCGGCCTCGGGGGTCTCGTAGACGGGGATGGTGACGGCGTCGGCGGACATGCGTTTCTCGTCGCCGAAGGCGACGCCGTGGCGGAGGAGGAGGCCGTTGTCGAAGGAGTACACATAGGGGCGGCGGTGCTGGAGTATCCAGGCGGCCTGGCCTTTGGGGCCGTAGGGGAAGACCTCCGGCCAAATGTACTTCTCGGTGTGCAGGGTGTCGTCGAAGGTGTACGGATAGACGATTTTCCTGCCCTCGCGGTAGAAGCCGACGTAGAACGCGTTCACCGTGCACAGGGTGCTCATGGCGAAGCGCCAATAGTCGAACAGGGCGTGGTGGTTGCCCATGCGGCTGCGGATTCCCCGGTCGGCCTGGCTGAGCGCGGCGGCGGTCTCGGGTGAGAAGCCGATGCTCGAACGGGGAACGGACACTCGCCCTCCAGGAGTTGCCGTGACGTCTGCGGACTCTGCCCCGGAACGGGGCCACCAGCGAGCTTTACTGACAACAGCAGGCCTCGTCACCCATTTCTCCGGATTCGGTGTCGTTTAGAGATCATTCATCCTTGATAGGAACGACCGTCCGCCTGCGGAAAGTTGAGGGGCGGACGTGTCACCTGCGGCGATGCGGGTTGGTTATAACAGGGGCGGCGGCGAGGCCTTGGCGCGGCAGGGGCGGGCGCGCGGGACGCGTTGACCAGGCGGCGAAAACTCCCGGTCAAGGCGATCGGGTGTTTACCAGGGGCGATTCGGGCGGGGCGGGACCGCGAATTTCGCCGCCGCCCGGCCACCGGCATCCACTACCTTGGGTAACCGTCCGACCACATCGGGGAGTAACGCCTGCGTGGGCGGGCCACGGCGACGGCGTCTCCCCGCACGACGCGGGAGTGGGCATGCCGCACATGACGAGGATCGACCCTGAGGACTCCGCCCGGGCCCGCTTCGCCTACGAGTTGCAGCGGCATCGGCTGCTGGCCAAGCTCACGCAGGGGCAACTCGGGCGGCGCATCGGGTTCTCGGGCAGCCTGATCGGGGCGGTGGAGAACCTCAAGCGGACGCCGAGCGACGACTTCGCGCGGCGGTGCGACAAGGCGTTCGGGCTCGAAGGGGTGTTCACGGGCCTTCACCTGGAGGGATGGCCTCCGCCTCCGCCCGTTCCCGAGCACTTCCGCAACTGGACGCTGGAGGAGCGGCGGGCGTCGGCGCTGCAGATCTGGGATCCGCTGCTGGTGCCGGGGGTGTTCCAGACGGAGGCGTACGCGCGGCGGGTGTTCGAGCGGGCGCCGGGGATCGCGCCCGAGGAGGTCGAGGAGCGGGTCTACGGGCGGATGCAGCGCAAGAACCTGCTGTGTCAGGAGGACCCGCCGGCCATCCTCAGCATGATCGACGAAGGGGTGTTGCGGCGGCCCATCGGCGGGGCGGCCGTGATGCGTGAACAATTGACATATCTTCTGGAAATCGCACGGCATCCCAAGGTAACCATACAAATCGTACCTTTTGCGGCCGAAGCGGTTCCCGGGTTGCTTGCCGCTTTTGTTATAGCGGAACAGCGTGGCGCGCCTTACGCGGTATATGTGGATTCGATACCCGAGGGGCGGACGGTGACGGAACGGTGCTTGATCGCATTGCTCACCGCCCGGTACGACGCCATCCGAGCGGAGGCGCTGCCACAGTCGCTTTCGCTGAAATTAATCGAGGAAATTGCCGACAAATGGATTTAAGCACGGCAGAGTGGTACAAATCCAAGTTCAGCGGGGACAACGGGGGGCACTGCGTGGAGGTGGCGAGCAATCTGGCCGGCGTGGTCGCGGTCCGTGACTCCAAGCGGCCGAGCGCGAGGGTGGTGGTGACCACGCCGGCGGGGTGGTCCCAGTTCCTGGACGACCTCAAGGTCGGACGTTTCATCTTCAACTGCAAGCTGTCCGCCTGACCGGGGCGGCGGGGGTGCCGTAGCAGCGGGCTGAGGCGGGTAAAGCACTGTTCATGGGCCGGTCCCAGGGTGAGAATGTGCCGATGAGCATTCGAGTCGCCACCGCCGAGGAGCTTTCCCTGTTGCAGGAGATCGAGCGGGCCGCGGGGGAGGCCTTCCGTGGCTTCGGCATGGGGCCGGTGGCGGACGACGAGCCGTATCCCCTCGATGTGCTGGCGAGGTTCCACGCCGAGGGGCGGGCCTGGGTGTCGGTGGACGAGGACGACCGGCCGGTGGCCTACCTGATCGCGGAGGAGGTGGACGGGAACCTGCACCTGGAGCAGGTGTCCGTGCATCCGGCGGCGGCGCGGCGCAGGCTCGGGCGTGCGCTGATCGAGCACGCGGCCGATCACGCCAAGGCCGCGGGCATGCCGGCGCTCACGCTCATCACGTTCACGCGGGTGCCGTGGAACGCGCCGTACTACGAGCGGTGCGGGTTCTGGGGGCTGGACGACGCGGAGCTGACGCCGGGGCTGCGGGCCCGGCGGCGGCGCGAGGCGGAGCTCGGGCTGGACCGGTGGCCGAGGGTCTGCATGCGGCGCGATCTCTGAGTTCCCGCGGGGGACACGGTCCGTGTCCGCCGCGGTCTCCGGGAGACGCCGGCGTGCGGAAGGACCCGGCCCGCACGGGTCGTGGTCCGCGGAATGGGATCGTGTCCGCCACATTCCGCGAAAACGCCATAGCGTGGTAAGCGCCTGACATCGGAGCGTCACAGTCGCTTCGGGAGGAGAGCTGTGTGAAGTCGATCCCCCCGTCCTTCCCGTCCTCCGAGGAGACGGCCGGCGTGGCCGCGCGGCCCGGCGACCCCGAGGAGAGTTACCGGCGCTCCTACGAAGGCGTGCGTGAGTTCCTGCGGGTGTTCGACCAGATCCGCATCCGGCCGACGTGGCGGAGCGGTGACGTGCCGGTGCCGGTGTTGTGGGTGACCGGGCCGTACACGGCGACGGCGGCCGTCACCCAGGCGCTGGAGGAACGGTGTGACGGCACCCCGTTCGCCCACCTCGGCCCCTCCCCCGACCCCGAGGCCGCCGCACCGGCGCCCGGGGAACGCGGCACGCCGTACGCGGATCTGGTGGCGCAGTTACGGGAGGCCAGCCGCGACCTGGCCTCCATCGCGCCGCGCGGCGAGGCGCACCTGCGGTTCCCGCTGCTGGCGCAGGTCCTGTGGCTGCTGGACCTGCAGATCGCCGACGACGAGCCGGACCGCCTGCACGACGGCGTCAAACGGGCCGTACGGCAGCGACGCCGGCAGATCAAGGCCGGCAACGCCCAGGACCGCCGCAACTTCTGGGCCAACGTGCGTGCGTACGCCGAGGGGCCGCTGCCCGCGTGGGCGGCGGCGGCGGCCCTGCTCAGCGCCACGTGGGCCGACCAGCTCACCACCCTGCTCGGCGTCTGCGCCATCATCGCGGGCCCGGTCATCGGTGCGCTGCACGTGCTGCTGCTGTCGCGGAGCTGGGCGGGACGGCGCCGGTACAAGTGGTTCTGCCGGCAGCCGTACCTGATGCCGGGGCAGCGGCGCAACCAGCCGACCGAGTTCATCCGGTTCGCGGTGCGGGTGATCCAGGCGCGGCGCCGCGCGCTGTCCCTGCCCGCGGCCGAGGCCGCGGCGTCCCCCGGGCGTTCGGTCATCCCGATCACCGGGGCGGACGACGGGGACTCGGCGGAGGAACGCAAGCGGCAGGAGGCGCTGCAGGCCGTCCAGGGCATCGAGCATCTGCTGGTGAACGCCTTCCTGCACGACCTGCGGCAGGGGTACCAGCGCAGCCTGTGGAAGTTCTGGCGCCGGGTCGCGTGGGCGCGCACGTCGCTGCCGGTGCTGCTGGTCAGCGGCGGCGGCACCCGGCTGGTCACGCTGATCGAGGAGGTGCGGGCCGGGACACGGCAACACGACCCGCTGCTCGTCGTGGTCACCGGCTCGGTGGCCCGCCCGGCGCTGCCCCCGCGCCCGGCCGCGGACGGCACGGCGGTGCTGGCGGGGCGGCCCGAGCGCGCCGAGGAGCTGTGGGAGCAGTGGCGTGCCGAGCTGGCCAAGGACCGGGCGCTCGGCTCGCACCGGCTGATCCGGATCGACATGGAGGCCGGGGACACGCCGCTGCTGCAGAAGCTCAGCGTGCCGGTGCGTGCGCGGCGGCGGCCGTTGCTCGCCCACCCGTTGCTGCCGGTGCTGACGGTGGTGGCGTTGCTGGCGGTCTCGCTGGTGCGGGTGGTCTCCACGGCCACGTCGAACTGCGCGCCGTCCATCTGGCGGACGCCGACCGGCGAGTGCGTCGGCCTCGGGCACGAGAACTTCGCGTACACGCCGCGGCTGGCTCCGGTGCTCGCGGCGATCGACGAGTCCAACCGGGAGATCGTCGCGTCCAAGCGGCCGTACGCCACGGTGGTGTACCTCGGCAAGCTGACCAACCCGAGCGGCGGCATCGAGGACCCGCTCACCGACATCCACGGCGAGCTGGCGGGCATCGCGGTGCGGCAGCGGGAGCTCATCCGCCACAGCGGCGACGGCAGCAGACTGCAGATGCGAGTGCTCGTCGCCAACGCCGGGGCCGACTACGAGTACGCCGAGGACGTCGCGCGTGAGGTGTTGCGGCGGGTCACCGAGGACCCGACGATCGTGGGGGTGGTCGGGCTCGGGGAAAGCCGGCAGCAGGTGAAGGACGCACTGCAGATCCTCGCGCGCAAGGCCCTGCCAGTGGTCGGAACCACGGCCACGTCCGACGACCTCGGGGCGCGGGGACCGGACAGCTACATCCCGTCGTTCTTCCCCCTGGCGCCTCCCAACAGCACTTTGGCGACCGCGGCGGCGCGGTGGGCGAAAGAGGGCATCCCGCTGCCGGGTATCGCTCCCGCGGACAAGGTGGCGGTGTTCGCCGACACGTCGATCAAGGACCTGTTCGGGAAGGACCTCGGCGACCGGTTCGCGAAGGCGTTCGGGGAGAAGGCCGAGACCGTCGGGTACGCCGACGCGGCGGAACTGGGGCGGAAGGTGAAGGATGTGTGCTCGGACCCGGACCGCCGGCCCGATCTCGCGTACTACGCCGGCCGCTCCCGGGAGTTCGGGCCCTTCCTCGACGCGCTCGCGGCATTCCAGTGCGACCAGGTCACGGTGATGGCCAGCGACGACGTCACACAGTACGTGAACGACAACGCGCAGCGGATCGGGCGCAACAGCCAGCGGGTGGTGTACGTGGCGCTGGCGTCACCCAGCGTGTGGCCGTTCGCCCAGCAGCACCCCCCCAGTTTCTACGGCGATCTCGACGAGTTCGTCGCGTCGCTGGAACTAGGGAAGAAACCCCTCGACCTGCCGTCCGAGGTGTACGCGGTGCAGGCGTACGACGCCGCGGGAGCGCTGATGGGAGCGGCACAGGACGCTTACGACGACCAGGGCGGTTCGGCGTCCATGGACGGGGAACCCGGGGTGGTGGACCGGGGTGGAGTCCTGCTCGCCCTGGAGAACCCCGGCGAGGTCTACGGCGCCAGTGGGCTACTCAGACTGCACGGCGACGGACAGCACGCCCTCGACCGGCCCGTCCTCCTGATCACCATCGACCCGGCGGGCAACCAGAAAACGATCGCCTTCTGCGGTCGCCTGTACAGCCGGCAGACGGCCGGCCTCAGGTGCGGCGGTTGAGCGACGCCTCCACCGCACCACCTCCCCGTCACGTCGGCCCGAGGGGAGTGGTGTGGAGCGATCAGATCTGGCCGGTGATGGTGGTGCCTTCGCCGACCACTGTGTTGATGGTGAGGGTGCCGCCGACGTCGCTGAAGCGGCGTTTCATGGCGTCCAGGCCTCTGCCTGTCCGGGTGCCGGGGGTGAAGCCCACGCCGTTGTCGCTGATGGTGAGCTTGAGGCCGGAGCGGCCGGTCGTCAGGGCCAGGGACAGGGTGTGGGCGCCGCTGTGGCGTTCCACGTTGGAGAGGGCTTCCAGGACCACGGCGTAGACGGCGTCGGCTACGGGGGTGGGGACACGGGCGGTGGGCAGGGCCCAGACTTCGACCGTGATGCCGGTGCGGTCGGACCACTCGCTGAGGTAGTCCTCGATCGCCTGCGACAGACCGCGTCGTCCGCGCATGCGCAGTTCTTCGTACAAAGTCCCCCAACCCTCCTGGGAGCACCGCTCCAAGGCGACGTGACCCCGGCCCCACCGCGTCCACCCCTGGTCCGCGGAACCACGATCGACGCTACCGGTGCGTGCTCAACGAGCGATTGAGATTGGTTTGGTGCGGACGAGGCATTCACCGGGAAGGACCGGCTGAGTCCCGTCCGAAGGGTTATGCCCGCTAACACCGCTTGCCACGCTACCCGCCGGTATGCGCGGGTGCGCAGCGTGACGGGGGTTACTCCTTGTCGGCCTTGTCGAGGCCCCGGCCGCCGCGGTCCAGGCGCGCGAGGTACTCGTTGTAGGCGTCCAGCTCGGCGTCGCCGGTGCCGCCCTCCCGGGCCGCGCGGGCGTCGGCACGGCGGTCGGCGCGCGTGGCCTTGCGGTTGTCGTCGCGGTACCACTGGAAGGCCAGCGCGATCAGCACGATCAGGGTGGGGATCTCGCCGAAGGCCCAGGCGATGCCGCCGCCGGCGCGCTGGTCGGCCAGCGGGGAGGAGCCCCAGGTGCGGCCGAGCTGGTCGTACCAGTCGGCGGCGATCACCGTGCCCATGTTCATGAGGGCGATGCCGAAGAACGCGTGGAACGGCATGGTGACGAACAGCAGGAGCAGGCGCCCGACGTACGGCAGCTTGGTGGGCGCGGGATCCACGCCGATGATCACCCAGAAGAACAGCGAGCCGCTGACCAGGAAGTGGAGGGTCATCGCGATGTGGCCGAGGTGCTCCTCCATCGCCGCGCCGAACAGCGGCGTGAAGTACAGGGCGTAGGTCGAGGTGATGAAGATCGCGGTGGCGATGGCCGGGTGGGTGATCACCTTGACGGCCCTGCTGTGCAGGATGGTGACGAGCCACTCGCGCGGGCCGCGGTCGCCGCGCCGGACGGCGGGCTTGAGCGCCCGCAGGGCGATGGTCACCGGGGCGCCGAGCACCAGGAAGATCGGCACGATCATGGAAAGCACCATGTGCTCGGCCATGTGCACGCTGAACAGCACCGGGGCGTACCGCGCCACGCCGCTCTGCGTCGCGAGCACCAGCAGCAGCACGCCGACGGCCCAGCTCACGGTGCGGCCTGCCGGCCAGTGGTCCCCGCGCCGGGTGAGCCGCACGACGGCGGCGGCGTACAGGCCGGCCAGCACGGCGGCGAGCGCCGCGAAGAACAGGTCGAACCACCACAGGGTCACGAGGCCGGCCACCGTGATCGGTGGCGGCAGCAGGTAGCCGAGGAGCTCGAACGCGCGGTCCACGGGCAGGTCCAGCGGCGGCGGGGCGGTGCGGGACAGCGCGACGGCGAGGCCGACGGCGACCAGCATGACCATGGCCTCGCCCACCGCCAGCCGCACGAACGCGCCGGACCGCCCGGCCGTCAGGCCGGGCAGCGTGCGGCGGCGGTGCCACCAGCCGAACACGCCAAGGCCGGCGAACGCGACGATCTTGGCGGACATGATCAGGCCGTAGGAGCTGGTGAACAGCTCGGCGGGCGTGGTGAGGCGGGCGACGGCGCTGAACAGGCCGGACAGGCCGACGCCGACGAAGCACCAGGTGGCGGCGCGGGAGAAGCGCCGGGCCGCCACGCCGAGGTCGGGGGCGCCGCGCAGGCCGTGCCCGCACAGGACGAGGAGCCCGCCCACCCAGACGGCGAGCACCAGCAGGTGGAGGGCGACGCCGGTGGTGGCGAGGCCGTGGTTGGGCGAGGAGGCGGAGTGGCCGGTGAGCGCGGGGGGCAGCAGGGTGGCGAGGGAGAGCAGCAGCAGGCCCGCGGCGGCGCCGGCGGTGATGGCGCCCCGGCTGAACAGCGCGATGGCCGCGCCGAACAGCACGACGAGGGTCAGGGCGATGCCCTGGGAGACCTGGCTGGCGTAGCTGGTCAGCTCGTCCCCGCCGAGCACCTCGGTGACGGGCAGGCCGAGCGTCTCCGACAGGCTGAACACCAGCGTCGACGCGGCGGCGGCCGCCCAGGCCAGGCCGCCCCAGGCCGCGGCCCGGGTGTAGGTGAGTGCCGTCCTGCCGAGCAGCCCCTTGTCGTTCGGCAGCAGCACCGACGCCATGAGCAGCATGCCGACGGTCAGCACGCCCGCGGTGTCCATGGCGAGCTTGGAGAGCGGCAGCGCCCACCGGGTCAGCGCACCCTCGTCGGGCAGCCCCGGGATGATGCGCGGCGTGGCCGCCCCACCCATGATCAACGCCACGGCGAGCGCGCCCGCCGCGACACAGGCACCGGCCAGCGCCAGCCTGAAACTCTTGCTCATCGCCCCGCCACCGTACCGTGGTCCACGCAGCCTGTATGGGTGGTCATGTCTTCTTTCGCATGCTGATCATCAGGCCGATGCCGATGCCCGCTATGCCGAAGACGACGATCCAGGCCCAGGCGGGGATGCCGCCGCGCTGTTCGGTGGAGTCGGCGGCGGGGGTGGCGGTCACCTCGGACGGAGGAGTGGCGGTGGCGGTGGCGGTGGGGGCCGGGGCGGGGGAGCCCGCGGGCGCCGGGGTGGCGGAGTCGGTGGGGGCCGGGGTGGCGGCAGGTGTGGTCTCGGCGATGGCCGGGGCGGGGGCGGAGACGGTGAAGGGGATCTCGCCCTCCACGGGGTGGCCGTCGGTGGAGACGACGCGCCAGGCGATGGTGTACTTCCCCGACGGGAGGGGGGCGGCGACCTTCTGGGTGATCACGGGGCCGTCGGTCTGCGGCTTGCCGTCGTGGTAGGGCTTTCCGTCGGCGTCGCGCACGAGGACCACGGGAAACTTCACGGATTCGGTGAAGGTGAGCTTCACCTCGTCCAGGGTCTCGACCGTGGCGCCCTTCTTGGGGCTGCTGCTCTTGAGAGCCGTGTGGGCCAGGGCAGGCGTGGCGAGCGCCGTGCCGAGCACGGCGGCGAGCACGAACGCGAGCACGGCGGCGAGCGGGGAAGTCTTCATAACCCCTTAAGGCTACTCACGCGGGAGCCCGGTCCCCACCGCGCGTGGCCGTCCTGTGGACGACCGGCGCGCGGGGGGCCGGGCTCCCCCGGTGCTACAGGCCGGCGCAGGCCAGCGCGCGGTGGTAGGCGTCCTCGCTGGCCTCCTCGTCGCCGAGTTGCTCCAGCGCCTCCGCCGCGGTCAGCCAGCCCTCGGCGGCCCTGCGGGACGGCGGCGTGTTGACCAGCATGCGCTCCACCTCGGCCAGCTCGGCGGACGCCTCCTCGCTGCGCTGGAACAGCAGCAGGGCGTGGCCGAGCACCAGGTGGGCCTCCGCCTGCACCAGCGGGACCGCGGAGCGCTCGTCGAGCATGTCCCGGCCGCGGCGGGCGTACTCGACCGCCTTGCCGGGGTCGCCGAGAGCGATCTCGGCCTTGGCGAGGTTCACCACGCACCGGGCGAGGTCCGCGGTGCTGGCCGAGGACTCGCGCAGCTCCCTCTCGCCGCGCAGCATCAGGTCGCGGCAGGCGAGGGCGTCGCCGGGACGCACACGCAGCCGGAGCAGGGCGTAGGCCTGGCGCAACCGGGCGAGGTTACGCGGCTCGCCCGTCTCGGACTGCACCGCGAGGGCCCGCTCGGCCAGGCTGAGGGCCTCCTCGCCGCGTCCGGTCTGGTCGGCGACCACTGCCGCGTTCCAGCACGCGGCGACGATGGCCCGCGGGGTGTTGAGGTTCTCGGCCGCGGTGAGCAGCTCGCGGGAGAACTGGCTGGCGCGCAGCAGGTCGCCGCGCACGATGTACGCCGCGAGCAGGGTGGCGCCGAGCTCCACGAGCTCGTCGTTCCAGGCGGGACGGCCGGCGCCGAGCAGCGTGTCCTCGCCGACGCGCACGGCCGCGGCGAGGTCGCCGCGCTCGCGGTGGCAGCGCGACAACGCGACGGCCACGGCCACCGGCCGCTCGCCGCCGAGCCCGTCGCCGGCGTCGTGCAGCCGCGACAGCACGCTGATCGCCTCGTCCAGATCGCCGCAGGCCTCGCTGGCGAGCGCGTAGCCGTACTCGGCCCGCTGCCGCAGGGGGGCGAGCCCGGCGAGGCTCCCGTCGTCGAGAAGCTCGGCGTAGCGGCGCCTGGCCTCGGCGACCTCGCCGTTCTCCAGCGCCATGCCGGCGTAGTTCAGGCCCAGTTCGAGCTCATGCATCTGCTCGGCGGTAACGCCATTGATCAGATACGTGAGCGAGCACTCCAGCTTGGCCGCCAGCAGTTCCAGCACCGCCACGGTGGGAGTTCGCTTCCCGCTCTCGATCAGTGATACATAACTATCTGACAACTCAGGGTGTGCCAGTTGCGCTTGCGAAAGGCCGCGTTGGCGGCGGATCGTCTTGATTCGCTGTCCAATAAGATCTTGACCGCTCACCGGTACCCCTTGAAGATGTAAGCCCCGGAAGACTGCGACAGACGGGAGTCCATCATGCGTCGCCGCCGCCTCGCACTATGTGCCCTAGTAGTTACCTTCACAACCATGTTCGGCCTCGCTGGCAATGGTGCGTCCGCCAACACCTTGTCAGCGACGTACAACGTCCGCGCGGATTGGCACTATTGCTGCTGATCAAAATCAACCCGCCCTCAGCGCAAGGAAAAGATCCACTCTGTCCGCCATAGAGGACAGATCTCGCCCGGTCAACTCCTCGACGCGTCGAATACGGTACCGCACAGTGTTCACATGCACG
The DNA here is from genome assembly GCF_039871875.1 of Sphaerisporangium sp. B11E5. NCBI lineage: Bacteria > Bacillati > Actinomycetota > Actinomycetes > Streptosporangiales > Streptosporangiaceae > Sphaerisporangium > Sphaerisporangium sp. B11E5. The sequence goes on from NZ_JBDPMD010000048.1 coordinate 21,396, forward strand.
TGCAAACGCTCGGCGCAGAGGTTCCAGGACCCAGCGCAGTCCAGGAACGTCCCGAGGGTTCGGACCAGCTCTGACTGGTGGCGACGGTCGTAGACGAAAAGCGGAGCAAGGATTCGGTCCGCGAAGGACCTCCGCACATCGTCGGGAACGGTGGCCAGCAACAGAGCATGTGTGTAGATCTCGTCGCTGGTCACCACTCCCCCGCCACGCGCCTCAGCCAGTCGAAGCGCATGACCCGCCTCCTCGGCACCGCCGCGGACGGCGCCGGGTCCGGTCAACACGGCGCTGACGCCGACCGACACCCGGCTCGCGGGCAGGCCCGCCTGGAGCGTCGCCACCCGCCGGCTCAGCAGGTCTGACAACGCTCGCACGCTACGCTGCACTTGCATCTGCACGCGATTCCGTCCTTGCACATGCACGGGCTGAGAATGTTGCAAATGCACGATCTCATCAGTACCGAGCGTGCGCAATGGCACGAGGGCTACAGCCCCGTCCGCTCCCGCCGCCGCGACCACCCGGCGCTCCAGCATCTCCTCGATCACCCGCCCGCCGAGCACCGCCGGATCGGGCCCGTCGGTCGCGCCCGGGCGCACCACCGACGCCATCACCACCGCATACGATTCTGTCGGATCGACGCCGCATGTGCGCAGGCGGGCGGCCAGTTCGGCGGTGTCGGCGGCCCCCGACGACGCGGCGCCGATCAACTGCTCGGCCAGCCGCCGCTCCACCCGGCGGCCCTCCTCGCGGCGGCTGCGCTCCAGCGCGGCGCACGCCGCGAGCTCGTACCCGGTGTCCGCGCGGTCCAGCAGGTCGCCGCCGCAGACCAGCGCCCAGCCCGCCGCCCGGTGCGCCCGGTCCACCGCGAAAAGCGTGAACGGACCCCCCGGGGTGCGCACCAGGTGGGGCAGCCGGGTCGCCGCCAGGTACTCGCGGGCCAGCAGGGCCGCCGTCCCCTCGTCGAGGGCCCCGGCCACGACGGTGCCGACCGCGGAGATCACCGCGCCGGTCATGCCGAGTTCCCCGGAGATCAGCGCGCACAGTTCCTCCAGGTCCGCGCCCTCGGCGACCGCGGCGACGATCCTGCGGTGCCGGCCGAGCTCGCCGCGCAGGTCGAGGGCGTCCACGCCGGACGTGCGGGTCTCCACCACGTCGCTGAGTGTGCGGAACGACACCTCCTCCGGCACGTCGAGCAACGGCAGGTCGTGCTCACGGCACGCCTCCACCAGGTCGCCGGGCACGTGCCCGAGCCACGCCCGGCCCGCGGCGAGCGCGCCCACGCCGGCCGCGGCGAGGATCTCGACGAAGCGCCGCGAGTCGCCGGGGTCCCTGTGCCACATCAGGCCCGTCATCACCAGCTCGCCGCCCGCCAGGTAACGGCCGGGGTCGGGCAGGTCGGTGATGTAGACGCCGGTCACCCGGCGGTCCAGGTGCCGGTCCCCGGTCAGCAGGGTCACGGCGCCCAGGCCTTCCGTCCCGATCAGCTCACGTATCCGCACATGTACAGGCTAAGTGGGGCGGTTTGGACGAACCTACAACCGGCCGCCGCGGCGGGTCGCCGCGTTTCGCGGCGGCGTCAATAGGCCGGCTCACCAGGGGCTGATGTACTGCCGGTGTGAGCCACACCGCGAGCGGCCAGAGCCGGACCAGGCCGAGCGGCCTGGGCGTCGGGGCGAGCGCGCCCCGCCCGGACGGCAATCTGAAGGTGACGGGCGAGTTCGCCTACTCCTCCGACCTGTACCTCGACGGCATGGTGTGGGGCGCCACCCTGCGCAGCCCCCACCCCTCGGCGTGGATCCGGTCCCTCAACGTGGGCCCGGCGCTCGCCATGCCCGGCGTCCACGCCGTGCTGACCCACGAGGACGTGCCCGGGGAGCGGTTCTACGGCCTCGATCTGCAGGACCAGCCGGTGCTCGCCGTCGACCAGGTCCGCTACCAGGGCGAGCCGGTGGCGATCGTGGCGGCCGACCACCCGGAGATCGCGCGGCGCGCCGCGGCGGCCGTCGTGGTGGAGTACGAGCCGCGTGAGCCGGTCACCGACCCGCGGCGTGCGGTGTTCGACGCGGACTGCCCCAAGGTGCACCCCGGCGGGAACGTCGTGCGGTACCAGCCGGTGCGGGTCGGCGGGGAGTTCACCGCCGACGTCGTGGTGCGGGGCGAGTACGAGGTCGGCATGCAGGACCAGGCGTTCCTCGGGCCGGAGTCGGGGCTCGCGGTGCCGGCCGAGGACGGCGGCGTCGACCTGTACGTGGCGACGCAGTGGCTCCACGTGGACCGCGAGCAGATCGCGCCGTGCCTCGGGCTGCCCCCGGAGAAGGTGCGGCTGACGCTGGCCGGGGTCGGCGGCGCGTTCGGCGCCCGGGAGGACCTGTCGATGCAGGTGCACGCGTGCATGCTGGCGCTGCGCACCGGCCGGCCCGTCAAGATCGTGTACGGCAGGCAGGAGTCGTTCCACGGGCACGTCCACCGGCATCCGGCGCGCATGCGGTACGAGCACGGGGCCACGCGGGACGGGCGGCTGGTGTACGTGAAGGCCGAGATCGTGCTGGACGGCGGGGCGTACTGCTCCTCCACGCCGGCGGTGGTCGGCAACGCGGCGTCGCTCGGCGTGGGGCCGTACGAGGTCGCCAACATCGAGATCGACGCGTACGGGGTGTACACCAACAACCCGCCGTGCGGGGCGATGCGCGGGTTCGGTGCGGTGCAGGCCTGCTACGCGTACGAGTCGCAGATGGACCGGGTGGCGCAGGCATGCGGGCTCGACCCGGTGGAGGTCCGGGTGCGCAACGCGGTGTCGCAGGGGTCACGCCTCGCCACCGGGCAGGTCATCGAGTCGCCCGCGCCGCTGGCCGGGATGCTGCGGGAGCTCGCCGCGACGCCGCTGCCCGCGGACGGGCCCGGGACCGACCTGCGGTCGCTGCCCGGCGGGGTGGCGCAGACCACGCACGGCGAGGGGGTGCGGCGCGGGGTCGGGTACGGCGTCGGGATCAAGAACATCTGTTACTCGGAGGGGTTCGACGACCACTCCACGGCCCGGGTGCGGATCGAGCTGCTCGGCGGGGAGCCCCACGTGCTGGTGCACACCGCCGCCGCCGAGGTGGGCCAGGGCCTGGTGATGGTGCAGGCCCAGATCGCGCGCACCGAGCTCGGCGTCGAACGGGTCACAGTGGCCCCGGCCGACACCACCGTCGGCTCCGCCGGCTCCACGTCCGCGTCCCGCCAGTCGTACGTCACCGGCGGCGCGGTCCGCGAGGCATGCTTGGCGGTGCGCAAGCGCCTGGACGACCTGCTGGCCGCGTACCCCGGCCTGTCCCTGGCCGAGGTCCTCGAACGTTCGGGGCCCGTCGAGGAGACCCGCGAGTACCGGCACCGGCCCACGTACCCCATGGACCCGGTGACCGGGCAGGGCGACTCGCACGTGCAGCTCGCCCTGTGCGTGCACCGCGCCGTGGTGGACGTGGACGTGGAACTCGGCCTGGTGAAGGTCGTGGAGCTGTCCGCGGTGCAGGACGTCGGGAAGATCCTCAACCCGCTCGCGCTGGAGGGCCAGATCCACGGCGGCACCGCCCAGGGGCTGGGGCTGGCGCTGATGGAGGAGATCCAGGTCCGCGACGGGCGGGTGCTCAACCCGTCCTTCACCGACTACCTGATCCCCACCATTCTCGACATGCCCCCCATGACCATCTCCATCCTGGAGAACCCGGACCCGGACGCGCCGTACGGGCTGCGCGGGGCCGGCGAGCCGCCCACCCTGTCCTCCACGCCGGCCATCGCGGCCGCCGTCCGCGACGCAACCGGGCTCGCCCTGCCGAGGATCCCGGTCCGCCCGTCCGACATCGCGGTGCCCGCCGCGGACGGGGTCAGGTGAGGTCGCCGCGTTCGCAGGCGACGCCGTCCTGGTCGCCGTCGATATACCAGTGGTACTCGGGGTGCACGCCCTTGGTGTACGGGCCGTAGCCGGCGGCGTTGGCCTGCTTGCAACTGGCGAAGCGGGTGTCGGGTTTGCGGGTGGCGGTGCCGGTGGGGCGGGAAGCCGACGCGCTGGGTGTGCGGGCGGCGGGGTCGGTCCGGCCCGCCGAACTCGGCGGGGTGGACGAGCCGGTCGGCGGCGCCAGCGGCACGGCACCGCCGGCTCCGGCACCGGTGGGGGCGGTGGAGGGGGCGCCGACGGAACCGCCGGTGGACGGGACGCCGCCGGGGGCGGTGGGGCCGGTGGACGGCGCGGTGGACGGAGGGCAGGTGTTCGTGCCGCCCGGGGAGAGGGGCGCGCCCGGGAGGTCCTGCGACGTGGGGGCGCCCGGCTGACCCTGGGACGTGGGGGCGCCGGGCTGGCCCGAGGCGGTCGGCGCACCGGGTTGCCCCTGAGACGTGAGGTTGCCCGGCTGGCCCTGGGAGGTCGGCGCCCCGGGCTGGCCCTGGGACGTGGGGGCGCCCGGCTGCCCCTGAGATGTGGGGGCGCCCGGCTGACCCTGAGATGTGGGGGCGCCCGGCTGGCCCTGGGACGTGGGGGCGCCGGGCTGGCCCGAGGCGGTCGGCGCGCCGGGCTGGCCTGACGCGGTCGGTGCGCCGGGCTGGCCTGACGCGGTCGGTGCGCCGGGCTGGCCGGTGGGGGCGCCCGGCTGGCCCTGGCCGGGGGCGGTGGGCGGGCAGGTGCCGGGGCCGGAGGAGACCGAGGGGGCGGCACCGGTGCCGAGGAGGCGGGCGACCAGGGTGTCGGCCTGGTCCTTGGTGAAGCCGGAGATGCTCAGGCTGTCCACGGTCAGGGGCTGGGCCACCCGGGGGGCGGCCACGACGCGGTCGGCCACGACCACGGCCAGTTGCTGGTCGATGGAGTCACGGGTGAGGTCGGCCAGGCGGTCGCGGCTCTCGGGGGCCAGGACGACGCGGACGGCGAACGCCTGGTCCTGCTCGGGGATCGCCTCGACCTTCAGGACGGACGTGACGGTGACGCCGGGGGCGACCTGGTAGCAGGTCGTGCCGGCGTCGTCGAGGACGGCCTCGGCGCCCGGGCAGGGCGCGGCGCGCACGCCGGTGACCGGGGCGAAGTGGATCGTGGTGGCCAGGCGGCGGGGTGGGGCCGCGCCGAGCGGCACGTCCGGCTGGCGGGTCATCAGGACGGCGATCGTGCCGAGCACACCCGTCACGAGCACCACGACCACCAGCGCCGTCACGAGCGCGATCGTCGTCGCCCGCGCCGCACGCGGCGGCCCCGGGGGCGCCCCTCCGGCCCCTCCGGGCTCCCCCGGCCCCGGCGGCGGCCCGCCGGGCCCGCCCGGCCCTTCCGGCCCGAACGGCCCCTCAGGCTGACGCGGCTCCCCCGGCGCGGGACCTCCCGGCCCCGAGAGCTCCTCAGGCTCGCTCAGCCCACCCGGCCGCTCCGCGCCGAACGACTGCTCCCCGTGCCGCCATCCGGCCGCCCCGGGCTGCCCCTCGGGACTCCAGCCGAACCCGGCCGGATCCGTGACGGGCCCGTCATCCAGGCCCACGCCACCGGCCCCTGCCCACGGCGCCCCTGCGGCGGGCCGGCCGAAGGCGTCCGCGTCCGCTGGCCGCGGCGGCCCGTCGGCACGCCGGCCGTACACATCAGCGTCCGTCGCGCCGGGCCGATCCCCCGCCCACGGCGATCCGTCGGCACGCCGGCCGTACACATCCGCATCCGTGCCACTGAGCCGGTCCGCGGGCCACGGCGTGCCTTCGGCTGGCCGGCGGAACATGTCAGGGTCCGTGCCGCCGTGCCGGTCCGCGGGCCACGGCGCTCCCTCTGTGGGCCGGCGGAACATGTCCGGATCCGTGCCGCCGTGCCGGTCCGCGGGCCGGCGGAACATGTCAGGGTCCGTATGCCGGTCGGTCGCCCACGGGGAGCCCTGGTCCTGGCCCGCGGCCTCGGCGCGGCGGTCGAAGGCCGGGTCCGCCGCGGTCCCGTCCGAGGTGGGGGTGCCGTGCCAGCCGGAGGACCAGCCCTCCGGGTCCTCCGGGCGGACCGCGGGCGGGACCTCGCCCGGCTCCATGGGGCGGCCGGTGAGGACCTCGGGGTCGTCGGTGTGGGTGCCGAGGGACGCGGGAGGCGCGGCCGGTGGACCGGCCTGATCGCGTGGCGGGCCGGAGTGGCCGTGGACCGCCGGATCGTTACGCATCCTCACCCCTGTGACCGATAAGCGCTCCGGTGAGCCTATCGAGGAGTCACGTGATCGGGCTAACCGCGTGAACGCCGGGCAGGTACCGGGCTGACGGAAGATGTCCGGACATTTTGCTGCGTCCAGAGGGTAATTCCTGACGACATGCTCCTTGGCCAGGGTTTTTCTGGGAACGCACAGTGGTAACAGGGTCCGGCGCCCTCACCCCCGGCGCCGGGAAACGGCCACGCGGGCGGCCCGGAGAGCGACGGGCGGCGCGGCGGGTCACGGCGAGCCGCGGCCCGCCGGTCAGGGTCGACGGAGGAGTTTCCACATGAAGGTCGGAGTACCCCGAGAGGTCAAGGACAACGAGTACCGCGTCGCGCTGACCCCTGCGGGCGCGCACGAGTTCACGTCCCGCGGGCACGAGGTGCTCGTGGAACGGGGCGCGGGCGCGGGGTCGTCGATCCCGGACGAGCAGTTCCAGCGGGCGGGCGCCACCATCGCCGACTCGGCGGAGGAGGTGTGGCGTGAGGGGGAGCTGGTCTTGAAGGTCAAGGAGCCCATCGCGGCGGAGTACGCCCTGATGCGCGAGGGCCAGGTGCTGTTCACGTACCTCCACCTGGCCGCGTCCCGCAAGCTCACCGTGGCGATGCTGGAGTCCGGCGTCACCGGGATCGCGTACGAGACCGTGCAGACGTCCCTCGGCGCGCTCCCCCTGCTGGCCCCCATGTCGGAGGTGGCGGGCCGTCTCGCCCCGCAGGTCGGCGCCTACCACCTGATGCGGCAGGGCGGCGGCAGGGGCGTGCTGATGGGCGGGGTGTCGGGCGTGTACCCGGCCAAGGTCGTGGTGCTCGGCGCCGGGGTGTCCGGCATGAACGCCGCCGCGATCGCCCTCGGCATGCAGGCCGAGGTGCTGATCCTGGACATGAACATCGACCGGCTGCGCCAGGCCGACACGATCTACCGGGGCCACCTGCAGACCGTGGCGTCCAACGCGTACGAGATCGAGCGGGCGGTGCTCGACGCCGACCTGGTGATCGGCGCGGTGCTGGTGCCCGGCGCCAAGGCGCCCAAGCTGATCTCCAACGAGCTGGTCTCCCGCATGAAGGAGGGCTCGGTGCTGGTGGACATCTCGATCGACCAGGGTGGCGCGTTCGAGGACTCCCGGCCCACGACGCACGCGCACCCGACGTACAGGGTCCACGGCTCGGTCTTCTACTGCGTGGCCAACATGCCCGGCGCGGTGCCGCACACCTCGACGTACGCGCTGACCAACGTGACGCTGCCCTACGCCACCGCCATCGCCGACAAGGGATGGCGGGCGGCGCTGGCGGACGACCCGGCGCTGGCCCGCGGGCTGAACGTGCACGCGGGCCGGCTCACCAACCGCCCCGTCGGCCAGGCACATGGACTGGAGGCGGTCGATCCGGAGGAACTGCTGCGCTGAGCGCCGCGTCAGGACGACGGCGTGGCGCTCGCCGAGGCCGACGGCGTCGGGTCCGGCACCGGCGCGGTGCCCGTGGAGCTCGGCTCCGGGGTGGGCGCCACGGTGGGCAGCGGGTTCTGCGAGGCCGGCAGGTTGGTGCTGCCCTGGCCGCCGCAGGTCGCGCCGTACTCAGGCGTGGTGGACGGGTTCTGCTTGTACTTGGTGATGTACTTCGGCAGGCGCGGGTCGTCGGCGTTGTTCAGCTTCAACTGGTGGTTCCACGAGCTGACCACGACAGGCGCGGACAGGCCGGGGTACGGGCTGAGCAGGAGGTAGTCGCCGGTGACGAGCGCCTTGAGCTTGTCCACCTGGGCCTTCGGCAGGTCCGGCCGGTAGGTGATCCACACCGCGCCGTGCTCCATGGAGTGCACGGCGTTCTCGCTGTTGATCGGCTCGTCGTACACCTGGCAGAGCTGCCAGGTGGGGTTGTGCTCCCCGCCGACCGGCGGGTTCTCCTTGTAGGCGACCCTGGCGGCGGTGTGCCCGCCGGCGTCGTACTTGAAGCTGGTGACGCCGTCCAGGGACGAGCGGGCGCGCTCATTGATCACGTAGTAGCCGACCAGACCGACCAGCACCGCGATGACCAGTCCGCCCGCACCCCACATGAGCAGTGCCGTGCGTCGCTCCTTGCGCTGCTGCGCGGCGCGCATCTTGGCAAGCTGCTCCCGCCGAGCCTGCGTCCTCTCCTTGGCCATCCGGTCCTCCACCACCCGCGTCAGGTTTTCGTTTTCTCAAGCTGCCTGGCTTATGTGGAGGATAGTGGGTACGTAATAAGGTTTGCGTCTATCGCTCCTGACATCCCCACCTCTGGACACACTCTGCCATGAATCTTTCACGGACCCGCATGATCCTGGTCGTGCTCGTGGCGTGCGCCCTGACCGCGGTGGTCACGCTGTTCGTCACACGGGCGGCGGGCCCGCCGGGGGACGACTCGCCGGAGGCGGGGTTCGCCCGGGACATGGCGGTGCACCACGCGCAGGCGGCCGAGATGGGCTTCGCGGTGCGGGACAACAGCCAGGACCAGGCGGTCAGGAACCTGGCGTACGACATCATCACCACGCAGACGGCCCAGCGCGGCATGTTCGGCGGGTGGTTGCAGCAGTGGGGCCTGACCCAGGCGGGCGACCGTCCCCCGATGGCGTGGATGGCCGGTCACGGGGGGCACGGCGCGGCGTCCCCGGCGCCCGGCGGCGGCGCGCCGCGTATGCCGGGCATGGCGAGCGACGCCGAGATGCGACGCCTGAACGAGACCAAGGGCAAGGACGGCGAGATCCTTTTCCTGCAGCTCATGATCCGCCACCACCAAGGCGGGGTCGACATGGCGAAGGGCCTGCTGAGGCTGTCGGACCGCCCGGAGGTCCGCACGATGGCGCAGCACATCGTGAACACCCAGGACGGCGAGATCGGGTTGATGACCGAGATGCTCACGGCACGCGGCGCCAAGCCCTACCCGTCCATCTCGACCGGCTAGCAGGGGGCGGGATCAGCTCGCCGCCGTCTCCTCGGCGATGGCGGCGGCGAACGCCTCGACGTCGGCCTCGGTGGTGTCGAAGGACGTCATCCAGCGCACCTCGCCGGTGGCCTCGTCCCAGATGTAGAACCGGTACCGCTTGCGCACCCGCTCGGTGACGTCGCGCGGCAGGGTGGCGAACACCGCGTTGGCCTGCACGGGCCTGGTCAGGGTGACCCCGGGGATGCCTTGCACGGCCTCGGCGAGCCGGGCCGCCATGGCGTTGGCCTGGCGGGCACCCCGCAGCCACAGATCGCCGGCGAGCAGCGCCTCGAACTGCGCCGACACGAACCGCATCTTGGACGCGAGCTGCATGGAGCTCTTGCGCAGGTAGATCAGCCCGCGGGCGGCGTCGCGGTTCAGCACGACGATGGCCTCGCCGAACATCAGGCCGCTCTTGGTGCCGCCGAACGACAACACGTCCACGCCGACGTCGGTGGTGAGGGCCCGCAGCGGCAGGTCCAGCGCCGCGGCGGCGTTGGCGAGCCGGGAGCCGTCGAGGTGCACGACCATGCCGAGCTCGTGGGCGTGCGCGGTGACCGCGGCGATCTGCTCGGGCGTGTACAGCGAGCCGAGCTCGGTGCTCTGCGAGATCGACACGACCTTCGGCTGGGCCCGGTGCTCGTCGCCGAAGCCCCACGCCTCCTGGTCGACCAGATCGGGCGTGAGCTTGCCGTCGGGGGTGTGCACCATGCGCAGCTTGAGGCCGCCGCTCTGCTCGGGGGCGCCGCCCTCGTCGGTGTTGAGGTGGGAGGAGTACGCGCAGACGACGGCCTCCCACGGCGCGGTCATGGCGCGCAGCGCGACCACGTTGGCGCCGGTGCCGTTGAAGACGGGCCACACCTCGGCGTCGGGGCCGAAGTGGCGGCGGAAGACGTCGCCGAGCGCCTCGGTGTAGACGTCCTCGCCGTACGCCACCTGGTGGCCGCCGTTGGCCAGGGCCACGGCCTCGATGATCTCCGGGTGCGCCCCGGCGTAGTTGTCGCTGGCGAACCAGCGCACCCGGGGGTCGTGGCGTCGTCGGGCGTCGGTCATGGGGTCAGGTCCAATCGTTCGCCGTTGATCTCACCCGCCGGGCGGTCCCACAGCCCGGCCACGGCGTCGCCGAGCGCGGTCACGTCGGTGAAGCCGGGGAAGGTCCTCTCGGGGCTCGCGGCGCGCATGGCGTCGTTGACCAGGGCCTTCACCACGAGGATGGTGGCGGCGGCATCGGTGCCGCGCAGCGCGTCGGCCAGGGCGAGGGTCCACGCCTCGGCGGCGGCCTTGGCGGCGGCGTACGCGGCGTTGCCCTGGGTGGGGTTCTGTGCGGCCTTGGCCGAGACGACGGCGAACCGGCCCTGGCCGCTGCGGCGCAGCAGCGGCTCGAAGGCCAGCGAGACGTGCTGCAGGGTGCGGATCAACTGGGCGTGCAGGGCGTCCCAGTCGGCGAGGTCGGTCTCGGCGAAGGTCTTGGACCCCCGCCAGCCGCCCACCAGGTGCACGACGCCGTCCACCCGGCCGTGGTCCCGCTCGATGCGCCCGGCGAAGGCCCGCACGGCGGCGAGGTCGGTCAGGTCGACGGCCTCGACCCCCTCGGCGGCGTGCCGGCCGGCGCCGATCACGATGTCGCCGCGCGCCGCGAGGCGGCCGGCGACGGCCTGCCCGGTGGGGCCGCCGGCCCCGGCGACGACGACCACACGGGGCTGGGGCACGGAAGTCATGGACGGATTCCCTTCGTCGCCTCGATCACGGCGGTCAGCTTACGGCGCAGGGCCTCGTAGAACATGCTCAGCGGGAACTCGTCGGGCAGCACGGCGTCCACCACGGCCTTGGGGAAACCGTCCACCGGCAGGGCCTCCACGCCGCGCGCCCACACCGACGCCGGGTGCGGCGCGACGTAGGCGGCGACCAGGCGGTGCGCGGCGAGCCAGTGGGCCAGCTTGGAGCGGTCGATGCCGTCGCGGTACAGCTTCTCGACCTCGCCGCGCAGGTCCGCCACGCAGGGCGCCACCCGGTCCCAGTCGATGCTGAGGCGGTTGTCGGTCCACCGCACCACGTCGTTGCGGTGCAGGTACGCGAACAGGAGCTGGCCGCCGAGACCGTCGTAGTTGCGCACCCGCTCACCGGTGATCGGGAAGCGGAACAGGCGGTCGAACAGGATGGCGTACTGCACGTAGCGGGCCTGCGGCACGCCCTCGGCCTCCAGCTCGACCGCCTCGCCGAACGCGGTGAGGTCGCAGCGCAGCTCCTCCAGCGAGTACAGCCAGTACGGCATGCGCTGCTTGATCATGAAGGGGTCGAACGGCAGGTCGCCGTGGCTGTGGGTGCGGTCGTGCACCAGGTCCCAGAGCACGAAGGTGTCCTGCGCGAGCTCCTGGCTGTCCAGCAGGCGGGCGGCGTCCGGCGGCAGCGCCAGCTTGAGCGTCTCGGCGGCGGCGCGGCTCACGCTGCGGAACCGCGCGGCCTCGCGGTCGCAGAAGATCGCGCCCCAGGTGAAGCGGGGCGGGGTCTCCCGCACCGCGACGGTCTCGGGGAACAGCACGGCGGAGTTGGTGTCGTACCCGGCGGTGAACCCGGCGAAGGCGATGGGCACGAACATCGGGTTGTCGTAGCGGTCCCGCTCCAGGGCGGCCAGCCACTCCGGCCACACGGTGCGGATCCAGACGGCCTCCAGGTGGCGGGACGGGTTGCCGTTCTGGGTGTACATCGGGAACACCACCAGGTGCTCCAGGCCGTCCTCGCGCCGGCTGTCGGGGTGGAAGGCGTTCAGGGAGTCCAGGAAGTCGGGCACGCCGAAGCCGCCGGCCTGCCACTTGCGCAGGTCGGTCCGGACGGCGGCGAGGTACTCGGCGTCGTGGGGGAACCGCGGCGCGAGGCGCTCCACGCCGGCCAGCACGCGCGAAAGGATCGGCCCGGCGGCGAGGACGTCCTCGATGGAGCCGTCCTTGGCGGTCAAGGGGCGCAGCTCCTCGACGGCCGCGGCGAGCGCGGCGAAGTCCGGGTCGTCGTCGCGGCGGCGGTCGGCGCCGTCCTCGGGCACGCGGGCCACCCAGGTGACGACGTCGGCCCACAGGCGGGTGTGGCGCAGGTCGCCGATGGAGTCGTCGCCGAACAGGTCGGAGTCGGCGAACACCACGACGCGGCCGCGGCCGTGCCGCAGCGCCACGGCGAGGGGCCGGCCCGCGGGGTCGGCGGTGGGCGAGGTGCGGAACAGGACGATGGCGTCGTCGGGGGCGGTGAGCACGCCGGCGCGGTAGAAGCAGGCCTCGCGGGCGCCCGCGGTGACGTCCTCACCGGCGCCGCCGAGGGCGGGGGTGCCGAGCACCCAGGTGGCGACGCCGTTGTAGCAGGCGGCGGGGTCCTGGACGGTGGTGTGCTCGACGCCCACACCGAACCGCGCGAGCAGCTCGCCGAGGTTGTTGCCGTACTTGTCCTGCTCGTGCTCGGCCAGCACGAGCAGGCCGCCGCCGTCCGCGACGTACCGCTCGACGGCGTCGATCTCCTCGGCGGGGAACGCCGGGCTGCCCTGGCCGGTGGTGCGCTCCCAGCGCACGCCGGCCGGGTGGGCGACGACGAAGACGTCGTGCGCGGCGAGCAGCGCGGGGGTGAGGGGGCCCTCGGTGTGGGCGGTGACGGTGTGGCCGAGGCGGCGCAGCGCGTCGGCCGCGCGGGCGTAGCTGTTGTCGTCGGGGTGCGCCGGGTTGATGGCCTCGGCGACCTCGCGGCGGATCGTCCACGACTCGCTGTGCGCTTCGTCGAACAGCACCCGCGGGAAAGCCGTCATCGTCGTCATCCTCCGTCCCTCAGTAAAGAAAATCTTCGGCATCGCCGGGATATATACGGAAAATATACACAGGGACAAGCATGCTACGGGAACTCGTGTCGCCTCTGGGCCCTGGGGCGCGAGATCCCCCGCCCGCCGCGCCGGCGGGCGCACATCGGCGTGCCGTCCGCGCCGGTCGCAAGGCGCTCAACGACGGATTGCAACTGCGTGACGGCGGCCTGTCGAGGCTTGTCGAGGCCCGTGCGCGCTGCGACGCTGGAAGCACACTTGATCGGGAACAGGAGGCGGAGATGCCCCGCCTGTACCATCTCGTCGCGGGGTTAGGCGCTCTCGGAACGCTCGCCCTCGGCGTGCACCCCCACCCCAGCGGGTCGACCGACCGCGTGACTCCTGGAACGGTCCGGGTCGAGGCGCGGTCCCACGTGACGATCAACCTGCTCGACGACCGGGGGGTCATCCAGCAGGTGGTGCGCGAGTACGACACCCCGGTGGGGACGGGGAGCGGCTTCGTGGTGGCGCCCGACGGGGTCGTCGTCACCGCGACCGGGGTCGTGCAGTCCGGCAAGGACCCCGCGGTGTACGCCGCGAACCGGGCGTTCGCCGAGTACTTCGACGTCGACATCCCCGCCGACTTCTCCCGGCACAAGCTGGACGACCCCGGCCTCAACCGGCGGCTCCAGGCCTGCTACCCGCCGCAGGGGCGCAACTCCACCTGCATCGCCACCGCGTCCACCAAGGTCACCGTGTTCCCGTACGCCGACCCGCCGGCGCCGCAGGGGTACGCCGCCGAGCTGCTGCACACCGGGGCCTCCGCCGGAGCGCCGGCCGTGCTCAAGATGACCGAGGGCGGCGAGGACGGCACGCTGCCCACCGTGCCGCTCGGCGCCTCGCTCGGCAGCGGCATCGAGTCGGTGGACGTGATCGGGCTGCCCGCGCGGCCGAGCGCCAAGGCGCCGCCCAAGGTGGTGACCGCGCACCTCGACCCGCCCGGCGGCCGGACGTTCAAGAAGTCCGAGCGCGCCAAGCTGGACGACTTCCTCGACGACGACGGGCAGGGCGGCGCCGTGATCGACGACGGCAGGAGCGAGGTCATCGGCCTGCTCGCCGGGGGCGGCGGCGCGGCGCAGACCCTCATCCCCGTGGAGGACATCCGCGCGGCCCTGGTCGCCGCGAACGTGACGGCCCGCCGCGGGCCGCTGGACTCGCTGTACGAGACCGCGCTCGCGCCGTACCACAACAAGTACTACGCCAACGCGGTCCCGATCCTGGAGCAGGTGCTCCGCCAGCGACCCGACCACGCCGTCGCCCAGGACCACCTCCGCTTCGCCCGCGCCAACCGCGCCGCCGCCCCCACGGCGTCCCGCACCCCGGCCGCCGCCGGGGCACCCGTGCCGGGCCGCGCCATCCTCTCCCCGCTGACGCTCGCCGCGGCGGGGGTGATCCTCGCCGCCGCCCTGGTGGCCGTCGCCGTCCCCCTGACCATCCGCCGCCGGCGCCGCGCCGCCGCCCCGCCTCCGCTGGAGCCCGTGGGCGCCGCCGCCACCTGGCCCCCGCAGGGAAGCCACACCATCGAGTTCCCCGCCGTCACCACCGGCGGCTCCTACCCCCCGGTCCCCCGTTCACCGGAACCACCCGGCCTCCCCTCCGGCGCGGCCCCCTCCGAGGGCACACCACCCGCGGGCCCACCCGCCGGGCCCGTCCCGTCAGGCGCGAGGTCACGCGCCGGCACACCGGAGGCAGGCGGCCCGCCGGACACCTGGGTGGCCGGCCCCGCCCGCCCCGGCAGCGGGACGGACGACGCCGACGGCCCCGGCACCGCCCCCCAGCCCGCGGTCGGCTCCCGCGCCGCCCAGGCCCACCTCGGCGCGCAATCCGGCCAGGCACCGTCCGGCGCCACGTCCGCCGGCGGGGCACCCGCCGGCGCGGCGCACTCAGGCGCGGCGCACTCAGGCGCGGCGCACTCAGGCGCGGCGCACTCAGGCGCGGCGCACTCAGGCGCGGCGCACTCAGGCGCGGCGCACTCAGGCGCGGCGCGGTCCGGTGACGGATCGGCCGGTGACGGGGCGGCCGGTCAGGTGCAATTCTGCACACAGTGTGGGATGCGGCTCGGGAAGGCGCATCGGTTCTGCGGGTTCTGCGGGCATGCGGTGGAGCGATGAGCGAGCAGGGGTTCCCGATGCCGCCGCTGGTCGGGGCACGGGTGGGGGACTACGACGTCGAGGCCGTGGTCGGGCGGGGCGGGATGGCCACGGTGTACCGGGCGCGGGACCGGAGGCTGGGGCGGGCGGTGGCGCTGAAGGTGCTGGCGCCGCAGCTCACGCAGGACCCCCGGTTCCGGGAGCGGTTCGTGCGGGAGTCGCGGCTGGTGGCGGCGGTGGACCATCCCAACATCATCCCGATCTACGAGGCGGGGGAACGCGACGATCTGCTGTTCATCGCGATGCGGTACGTCGAGGGGGCCGACCTCCGCAAGGTGATCCAGTCCGCGGGGCCGCTGCCGGTGGCGCGGGCGTACCGGCTGTTCACGCAGATCGCCTCGGCGCTGGACGCGGCCCACCAGAGCGGGCTGGTGCACCGGGACGTCAAGCCGGCGAACATCCTGGTGACGGAGGGGTCGGAGCGGGACCCCGAGCACATCTACCTCACCGACTTCGGGCTGACCAAGAGCACGTTCTCCGAGGCGGGGCTGACGAGCCACGGGCACTTCATGGGCACCCCGCGGTACGTGGCGCCCGAGCAGATCCGCGGCCTCGCGGTGGACGGGCGCAGCGACCTGTACGCGTTCGCGTGCGTGGTGTACGAGGCGCTGGCCGGGCAGCCGCCCTTCCAGCGGGAGACCGAGCTGGCGCTGCTGTACGCGCACGTGTCGCACGAACCGCCGCCGCTGACGCCCTACCGGCAGGACCTGCCGCACCCGGTGAACCGGGTCATGGCGCGGGCACTGGCCAAGACCCCCGGCGAGCGGTTCTCCACCTGCGGGGAGTTCGTCACCGCGCTGCGCGACGCGATCAGCGGCGAGGACGAGGCCCCCAGCCCGCCCGAGGGCCGCCGCGCCTGGTCGCCTCCCGACGGTCAGGCGGCGAGGACACCGGTGGAAGACCACCCGGCCAGGACGCCTCCGGACGGCCGCCCCGCCTGGGGCCCGGCCCAGGGCCACCCGGCCGGCGCGCCCGCGGGCCGCCCCCCGGCGTACCCGCAGGGACCGGCCGAGCACCCCGGCGGAGGCCGGGACGTCACCCCCGCCGGCCACGACGGGTACGCCTCCCCCGGCCACGCAGGGCATGCCCCCGCCGAGCACGGGGGCCGCGCCTCTCCCGGCCACGCAGGGCACGTCCCCGCGAGGCGTGGAGAGCGCGGCGCCGAGCAGGCCCGGCACGTGCCGGCGGGGCGGGGCGGGCAGGTCGCCGCCGGCTACGGGGAGCACGGGCCCGCCGGGTACGACCGGTACGGTGGCGGTGATCCGGCGCAGCTCACCCATCCCGGTGCGGAACCCGCTCGCAGGAGGCGCGGGGCGCCCGTCGGGGTGATCGCCGGGGTGGGGGTCGTCGTGCTGGCGCTGGCGGTCGCGGGGTGGCTGCTGTTCAGGGACGGGACGCCGCTCGCCGTGGCCGACAAGCGGTATCCAGGGACGACGGCGGCGCCGTTCTCCTTCGAGTACCCGGGGGTGTGGGGTGCGGTGACGCACGCGGACGAGTACGTGGTGGTCTCCCCGGCGGCGCCGCAGTTCGACGCGTTGTTCTCGGTGCCGATCGCCTCGGACTGGTCGGCCGTCAACCAGTTGCTGGCGAGCAGCCCGGACCAGGCGACGGGAATGTTCGCGCGGGTCAGCGACACCATCACCACCTCGGACTCCCCCGACACCCTGAAGCGCAGCCTGAGCTTCGTCCTGCCGGGCCCGGCGGACTTCGCCTCGGCGCCGTCCACCGCCACGGTGGGGGGCCGGCCGGCGTTCAGGCTCACCGGTGTGGTCAACGACCCGTCCCAGCAGGGGCGGCTGGACCTGGTGGTCTACATCGTCAGCCGCGGCGAGGGGCAGCCGGTGGCGCTGATCGCGTTCTTCTGCCCGCCCGCCAAGTGCAGCGCCACGACGATGGACCACCTGATCGGCACGCTGAAGTTCACCTAGGGCACCTGGGGCACCTAGGGCACCTAGGGCACCTGGGGCGTCTCGGCCCAGGCGCGGGCGCCGTCGAGACGGCCGCGTGGACGGCGCGGGCGACGCGGGCGCCCCACAGGGAACGGGGGCCGCCGAAGGCCTCGGACGGGCCGTGGGCGGGCGCGGCGACGCAGACGGCGTCCGAGGCGGTGCCGGTGCAGGCGTAGCCGGCCTCGATGAGGGCCTGGGTCTTGGCCTCGGTGACGGTCATGACGGCGTTGACGAGGGCGGCGTCGCTCATCGCCACGGGGACGGCCACGATGATGTTGACGGTGCCGGGACGCGGCACCGGGGGGCGCAGCTCGGGGTCCTCGGCGCCCTCGGGGGCGGCGGCCCAGGTGGGGACGCGCAGGCCGACGGTGGCGACCGCCTCGGCGCCGCGGTCGGCGGCCCGGGTGTACCGCTCGACGGACGCCGCGGTCAGCATGCCGACGCCGGGGCCCGGCGGGGCCATCTCGCGCAGGTGCTCCACCGGGTCGGTGCGGGAGTACCCCGCGTCCACCTGCGCGTTCAGCACCCACTCGCCGGGGCCGATGCCGCCCCCGAGCACCGCGGACGAGATCATGCGCCAGCCGGGCCCGAACCGCCACAGCAGCGACGCCAGCCGGGTGCCGTCCTCGTGCCGATGACTCAGCGACAACATCGGCTCTCCTCGCGCCCGGGGATCCGGAATCCTACCGGTGGGCGGGCCGCACGAGGTGGACCTGGGGGCGCCCGTCGGGGCCGGGCGTGACGGTCACCCGGGCGCCGAAGTGGCGGGCCAGCAGGGGCTCGGTCAGCACGTGACCGACCGGGCCGGACGCCACCGTCCGCCCGGCCGCCAGGAGCAGCATCGTGTCGGCGTACTGCCCGGCGAGGCCGAGGTCGTGGATGGTCGTGACCACGGTGAGCCCGTCGGCCAGGCGCAGGCCGTCCAGGAGTTCGAGCACCTGCTGCTGGTGGCCGAGGTCGAGCGCGGTGGTGGGCTCGTCGAGCAGCAGCACCGGGGCCTGCTGCACCAGCGCGCGGGCCAGCACGACGCGCTGCCGTTCTCCCCCGGACAGGTGCCCGAGCGGCCGGGACGCCAGTTCCGTCAGGTCGAGCCGTTCCAGGACCGACCAGGTGACCTCGCGGTCGTGCCTGCCCTCCCGGCCGAGGTAGGGGATGTACGGGGTGCGGCCGAGCAGGGTGTACTCGCGCACGGTGAGGCCGGCGGGCAGCAGCGGGTTCTGCGGCGCGTACGCCATGAGCCTGGCGCGCCGCCGCGCCGGTAGGCCGCGCACAGGAGTGCCGCCCACCAGCACCTCACCGCGGACGTCGAGCAGGCCGCTGATCGCGCGCAGCAGCGTGGTCTTGCCCGCGCCGTTGGGGCCGATCACGGCGACCCACTCCCCCGGTGCGGCGGCGAGATCGACTTCGGACAGCACCGCACGCCCGTCGAGGTCCGCCGACAGGCCACGCACGACGACGCCGCCGGTCACGGGTCGGCCGATCTGGTGGCGCGCAGGACGGCGACGAAGAACGGGGCGCCGATGAAGGCGGTCACCACGCCGATGGGCAGTTCGGCGGGGGCGAGGGCGGTGCGGGACACCAGGTCGGCGAGCACCAGGAACGACGCACCCGCCAGCAGGGACAGGGGCAGCACCACGCGGTACGAGCCGCCCGCGAGGCGCCGTACGGCGTGCGGCACGACCACGCCGACGAAACCGATCAGCCCGCCGACCGCGACGGCCGACGCGGTGGCGAGGGACGCGGCGCACAGGATCGCCAGGCGGGCCCGGCCGGCGTTCACCCCGAGGCCGGAGGCCTCGTCGTCGCCGACGGACAGCACGTCGAGCACGCGGCCGTGGGCGAGCAGGACGGCGGCCGAGACCAGGGCGTACGGGGCGATCAAGCGGACCTGCGCCCAGTCGGAGCCGACGCCGCCGAGGATCCAGGAGTAGATGCGCTGGAGCCGGTCCACCTTGATCTGCTGCACGAAGGCCTGCAACGCCGACAGGAACGACGCCACCGCGACCCCGGCGAGCAGCAGTGTCGCCGTACCGCCGCCGCGCCCGGCCGTGCGCCCGAGTGCGTACGCCAGCATCACCCCGCCGGCCGCCCCGGCGAACGCCGCCAGGGGCACCAGCGCGTCCACCTCGATCAGCACGATCATCAGCGTGGCGGTGAAGCCCGCGCCGGCCGCCGCCCCGAGCAGGTAGGGGTCGGCGAGCGGGTTGCGGAACACCCCCTGGTACCCGGCCCCCGCCATCGCGAGCAGCCCGCCGACGAGGGCGGCCAGCAGCACGCGCGGCAGCCTGAGCTGGAACAGCAGCCCGTACTCGACGGGCGACAACCCCGAGTCCGCCGACACGAACGGCAGCCGGTCGAGCAGCGCGAGCAGCACCCCCCTGACCGGGATGCCCGCCGCCCCCACGACCAGCCCGGCCAGCAGGCACACCGCCAGCACGGCCGAGGCGAGGACGTACCCCACCGGCCGCGTCCAGGCGGGCCGCGCGTCCAGGCGGCGGCCCTCCGGACGGCCGCCCCCGTCGTCGGGGAGCGGCGGCTTCAGGAGGCGGCCCTCCCGGCGCAGCGGTTTCGAGAGGCGCGGCGGTTTCAGGAGGCGGCCTTCTCGACGGCCGCGCCGACCGTCTCGACGAGGTCGGCGACCCGGGGGCCCCAGCGGGAGGCGATGTCGTCGTCCAGGAGGATCACCTGGTCCTTGGCGAGGGCCGACAGACCCGCCCAGCCGGGGCGTTTCGCGAGGGTCTCCTTGGTCTGGCCGCAGCACTTGGTGTCGGCCAGGAAGATCAGGTCGGGGTCGGCCTCGACCACGAACTCGCCGGACAGCTTGGGGTAGCCGCCCGCCGGGTCGGGCGCCTCGTCGGCGATGTTGGTGAGCCCGAACAGCCCGTAGATCTGCCCGATGAAGGTGCTGGACGTCACCGAGTACGGCGTGCTGTCCAGCTCGTGGTAGAAGCTGAGCTTGTTGTCCTTGGGCGCGGCGGCGGTGAGCCGTTCGATGCGCTGGCGCATCGTGGCGACCACCTCGCCCGCCTTGGCGGTGTTGCCGGTGGCGGCGCCGAGGTCGGCGATCTGGTCGTAGCTGTCGTCCAGCTTCACCGCCGCGGGTTCCAGCAGCACCGGCACGCCGACCTTGGCGAGCGCGGCGACGATGCCGCCGGTGTCGTTGGCCAGCACCACCAGGTCGGGTTTCTGGGCGATGATCGCCTCGGCGTTCGGCTTGAACCCCGACAGGCCGGTCTTCGGCGCCTCGGCGGGGTAGGTGGACTGGTCGTCCACCGCGACGACCTGCGGCCCGGCGCCGATGGCGAACAGCCCTTCGGTCGCGCTCGGCGACAGCGACACGATGCGGGCCGGGCGGGCGGGGACGGTCACCGCGCCGTTGCCCGCCTGGACGGTCACCGGGAACCCGGGCGCGGCCGCCGGGGAGGCGGACGCGGAGGCGCCGGGGGCGGCGCCGGGGTCGCTCTGTCCGCATCCGGCCAGCGCCGGCAGTCCGAGCACCAGGCACGCCGCAGCCGTGCGAAGCAGCCTCATGGGGGTTCCTCCTGATCACCGCGGATCAGGGGACCCGGCGCGGGCGACGGATCACCCTTTTCCACGAGGGTTGACGGCGTCCACGCGGCGGGCAGGCGACCTGGCTCGGCCCGGGGGCCTCACAGTTGCGGGACAGCGCCGGAATCGCACCGGACTTCGCTGCACGCCACGCGTCCCCCGAACCGTACCAATCCGCTCCCGGTCCGCCGGGGCCGGTGCCCGTGATCCTCCGGCCCCCCCGGCCGGGCACCGGGGTCACACGAGCTGGGACTCGGCCGCGGCGATGAGTTCCTGCAGGTGGAGGCCGTGGGCGGCGTTCAGCGGGTGGTCCACGCGGCGGGCGCGGACGGTGGCGGCGAAGTCGGCGGCCATCTCGGGGAAGACGTCGTAGCCGAGGTCGCCGCCGTCCAGGACCTCGCTGCCGTGCTGACCGTAGACGGCGACACGGGAGGTGCCGCGGTCCACCGAGGCGGCCATGGTCAGGGAGGCCTCGCTCATCGCGCCGGTCGCGTGGTCGAGCAGCAGGCCCGTCCAGCCGAGCGGGTGGCCGTGGGCGCGGATCGCCACCACGCGGCCGAGTGCGGCGTCGAGCATGTCGATCATGTGAGGGCCGAGGTCGAGGATGGCGCCGCGCTGGCGCCGCCATGGCGAGTCGATGGTGTGCAGAGCGCCTGAGATGTTCACGGCGTGGCCGCCGAACGGCGCGATGGCGCGGACCCGCTCCAGGAACGCGCGGGTGGCGGCGGAGTACCGGAAGGTGAGCACCATCTGGCTCGGCACGCCGGCGGTGGCGACGGCGTCGGCGAGGCGGCGGGCGCCGTCCAGGTCCGCGGCGAGCGGCTTCTCCAGCAGCAGCGCCTTGCCCGCCTTGGCGGCCTGCACGGCCAGCTCGGCCTGCACCGCGGGCGGCACGCAGAAGGCGACGGCCTCGCAGACGTCGAACAGCTCCTCGACGCGCTCGTACACCGGCACGCCGAGCCTGGCCGCCGACCTCGGGCGGCGGGCCCACACCCCGACCAGCCGGGTGTGCGGTCCTTTGGCCAGTGTGGGCGCGTGCACCGCCTCCGCCCACTGCCCCGCTCCGACCAGGCCCACAGAAACCGGCTCCACAGCGCTCCATTCCAGAAATGTCCTGATAACTGAAAATCTGGCGATGACGTGCCGAGGGTAGACCATCGCCGTCCCACGGGGGCGCGATGAGGCCACGGCACCGGCGGCCCAGCGGAAACGTGCGGAGATGGTAGCGCGGCGGGCCGTCGTCACCCGGTTCGTACGGTCGGCAGGGCCTCCCGGTTCACCGCGTGAGGCCGGAACTTGTGCGGTTTCTCGCTGATTGCGGGATCCATACAGCTCTGACTAGATGGGTTGATCGACGTAAGAGATCGTGATAGGTCATGCATCACGTGCATTTCGCCGTAAGAGCAGGTTTGTCTTCTTCGTGGCTCTTGCGGCGCCCGGTGTGCGAGGGAGCGCTGTCACCGTATGCGCTCTACCGGGTAGAACGAAGTGGGAGATTCATCGCGATGCCGGTCGTTGGTGGCGTGCCGCGGATCCGGCGCGCCGTACGAGGCACTCTCACCCGCGCGATGCCGCGCCTGGCCCGTGAACCGGCCGACGGGCTGGCCGCGCTGGGCGTGGAGGCGGGTGGGGACGTCGTCCGTCTGCGGCTCGGGCCGTTCCGTCCCTATCTGGTGACCCATCCCGACCACGTGCAGCACGTGTTGCGCGGCAACTGGACCAACTACGTGCGCCAGGGCATGTTCTGGCGTCCGCTGAACCGCCTGCTCGGCGACGGCATCCTCGGCGACGGCGACACGTGGGCGTCCAGCCGCAAGATCCTGCAGCAGGTGTTCACCGCCAAGTACGTCACCTCGCTGGCCGGCGCCATCGCGGCCACCATCGACACGCGGGTCGCCGAGCTGGACCGGCACGCGCGCACCGGGCGCCCCGTGGACGCCGCCCGCGAGATGGCCGCCATCGTCAACCAGAGCGTGGTCCGGGTGCTGTTCGGCGACGCCGTCTCGCGCGAGGACAGCGAGCGCCTGATCACCGCCTACCACGCGGCCGACGCCGCGGTGTCGTTCCGCCTGCTGCTGCCGTTCCTGCCGTACGGCATCCGGGTCCCCGGCGACCGCGCGTTCCTCGCCGCGGTGCGCACCGTGGACGACGTGGTGCTGCCGGTGATCCGCCGCAGGGCCGCCGCGCCGGACGCCTCCGGGGACGACGTGGTGTCGGCGCTGTGCCGCGCGCACGCGCCGGACGGCGGGCCGGTGGACGAGCGCCGCGTGCGCGACGACCTGGTCAGCGTCTACGCCGCCGCCTCCGAGACCACCGCGACCACCCTGACCTGGTTGTGGCCCGTGCTCGACGCCCACCCCGAGGTGGCGGCCGCGTTGTGCGACGAGATCGAGCGGGTGGTCGGGACCGGCCCCGCCCGGCCCGAGCACGTCCCCGAGCTGCGCTACACCATGATGGTGCTGCGCGAGGTGATGCGGCTGTACCCGGCGGGCTGGCTGTTCCCCCGCATGGCGGTGCGCGACGACGTCATCGGCGGCACCCCCGTGCGCGCCGGGTCGATGGTGCTGATCAGCCCGTACGTCACCCATCGCCTTGAGGAGTTCTGGGAGCGCCCGCTGGAGTTCGACCCCGGGCGGTTCGCGCCCGAGCGGGCCGAGCGGCGCCACCGCTACAGCTACTTCCCGTTCGGCGGCGGTGCACACCAGTGCCTCGGCCAGCACCTGTTCACCATGGACGCCCCGCTCATCGTCGCGGCGCTGCTCAGCAGGTACCGCCCGGTGCTGCTCGGCGAGGGCCCCTACACGCCGGCGCCGACCGCGCTGCTGCGCCCGGCCCGCAGGGTGCGCCTGCGGCTGCGCCAGGTGGCCGCGGCCGGGGCGGTCTGATGACGGTTCGCGGGTGGACCTCCGCCGCGGAGGCCGGTTCGGTGTGCGCGGTGGCGGGGCGGTGCCAGCGCGACCTGCTCGGGTGGATGGCCGCCTACCCCCGCCTGTTCCGGGCCGCGCCGTTCGACGCCGGGCTCGCCGGGACGCTCGGCATGGCGATGGCGTTCAGCGGGCCGTGGCTCACCGCCGGCGAGCTGCGCATGGCGAACAAGACGTCGCTGTGGGCGTTCGGCCTGGACTGGCTGGTGGACTACGCGGCCACGACCGCCGACGAGGTGGACCACATCGTGGGGCGCTGCCTGGCCGTCGCCGGGGGCGCGCCGCCCGCCGAGGGGGACGAGCTGAGCCTCTTCCTCGCCGACATCCGCGGCGAGCTGCTGGCCACGCCGTCGTACCCGTGGCTCGGGCCGGTGTGGCACGAGGAGCTGCGGGCCATGCTGGAGGCGATGGGCCGCGAGCGGGCCTGGCGGGACGCCGGGACGGCGCCGTCGTTCTACGAGTACCTCGGCAACGCCGACAACCTCGGGTTCACGTTCGCCTTCACCGCCCATCTGCTGCACACCGGGGAGCCGGGGGACGACACGCACCTCGGGCGGGTGCTGGACGCGGCGCGCGAGGTGCAGCGCGTGATCCGGCTGCTCAACGACCTCGGCACCTACGAGCGGGACGTCGAGTGGGACGACCTCAACGTGCTGCTCCTCGGGGTGTCCCGCGCGGAGGTGGAGCGGCACATCGCCGCGCTGGCCTCCCGCGCCCGCGACCTGATCGCCCTGCTGCGGCCCGAGCTTCCCCGCGTCGCCGACTACCTGGAGCGCCAGATGGACTTCTGTGCGGGCTTCTACGCGCTCGGCGACTACTGGGGAAGCCTGTGACGGGGCTCGACCGCGCGGACGTCGCGGCCCGGGCCCGCGAGGTGGTGGGGGGCCTGCTCACCCGCCCCGGCGGCGAGGTCTCCCCGTCGGTGTACGAGACCGGCCGAATGGTGGCCCTGGCCCCCTGGTTGTCCGGCCACCGCGAACGCGTCGCGTACCTCACCTCCACGCAGGGCACGGACGGCACCTGGGGGCCCCACGCGCGGTACGCCCTGGTCCCCACGCTGAGCGCCGCGGACGGGCTGCTGGCCGAGCTCGGGCCCGAACGGCGAGCGGAGGCGGGCTACGGCGACCGGCCGGACGCCGAGACGGTGGCCTTCGCCGTACGGCGGGCGTTGCGCGCGTTGTGGAGGCTCGGCGACGCCTCCTCCCCCTGCGGCGACGGGGCACTGCCCGACACCCCGGCCATCGAGCTGATCGTGCCGGCCCTGGTCATCTCGATAAACCAGCGCCTCCACCAGCTCGGCCCGCCCGGCGTCGCCCCCCTCCCGCTGCCGGACGGCGCCGACGGCACCCGCCTCGCCGCCGTCCGCGCCCGCCTGCTGTCCGGCAAACCGGTCCCCGAGAAGCTGCTGCACGCCCTGGAGGTGGCCGGCGACGCCGCCACCCGCGCCCCCGGCGTGCGCCCCACCCCGGCCGGCGTCATCGGCGCCTCCCCCGCCGCCACCGCCGCCTGGCTCGGCGAGGCGGGCCACGCGGACGAGGGGGCCGAGGGGGCGGCGTGGGCGTTCCTGGACGAGGTGGTCGCGGCGCACGGGGGGCCGGTGCCGTGCGGGGTGCCGATCACGGTGTTCGAGCGGGGGTGGGCGCTGAGCTGGCTGGTGCGGGCCGGGATCTCGGTCGTGGTGCCGGAGGAGCTCGGCCTGAGCCTGCTCGGCGCGGCGGAGCCGGGGGGCGTGGCGGCCGGGGCGGGGCTGCCCGCGGACGCGGACACCACCTCGGTGGCGCTCTACGCGCTGGCGCTGCTCGGGTCGCCGCGGGCGCCGGAGAGCCTCTGGGACTACCACGTGGGGCCGTACTTCTGCACGTGGCGGGGCGAGGACGGGGTCTCCACGACGGTGAACGCGCATGTTCTTGACGCGTTCGGGCAGTACGTCGCGGTCTGCCCGCAGGCACGGCCGCGGTACGGGGCCGTGATGGCGGGCCTCGCGGAGTGGCTCGCAGGACGGCAGGACGAGGTGGGGAGCTGGAGCGACCGGTGGCACGCCTCGCCGTACTACGCCACGGCGTGCTGCGCGCTGGCGCTCGGCGCGTTCGGCGGCGAGGCTTCGGACGCCGCGGTGCGGCGGGCGGTGCGGTGGGTGCTCGAGACGCAGCGGGCGGACGGTTCCTGGGGGCTCTGGCGCGGCACGGCCGAGGAGACCGCGTACGCGATGCACCTGCTGCTGCTCGCCGGGCGGCCCGGCGACACCGCAGGTGAATCGCTCGCCGCGGCGGCCCGCGGCTACGCGTACCTAATGCGCACGGAGCGAGAAATCGGGGTAAAAAGCAACGGACGGGAGACTTGGGAGGTTTTTCCACCTATGTGGCATGACAAAGACCTGTACCTCCCGAGAACCATCGTCCAGGCCGTGGTGACGGCGGCCCTGCATCTCGCCCAGCGCGAGCCCGTGATCACTGCGTGGTACCAGGCACGTGCGCGGAACGGGCACACGGCCGCGCACAACGGAGCCACGGATCAGGGTAGGACGGAATTAACTCGACATCTTTACAAAAATCACAGCAGGCTGTCGTGAAGCCGTTTTCCCGCGTGCTAGGGTCTCCCGACGTAAGCGGTGATATCCCCCTAGTGCCTTTGATTCACCGCTATATTCCGACAAGACCATACACGTAGGGATGTTCGCCGGGGTGCCGTACCACGGGATCCCGAATAACCGCCTGGGGTGGAGCCGTGCGCTTGCGTAACTCGCGTGTCCGGGTCAAGGTCACCGCGCTGCTGGTGTCGCTCATCGCCCTCTGGGGCTTCGCCGCCTGGGTCACCACCCGGGAAGGCCTGAACGTCCTGTGGGTCTCCGCCCTGGACTCCGGCGTCGCCGTGCCCGGCGAGCGCCTGCGCGACGAGCTCCAGCGCGAGCGCCGCCTCACCGTCGTCCTGCTGGCCGACCCCGGCTCCGGTGCCCGCCGCGCCGCGCTGAGCGCCCAGCGCCGCCGCACCGACAACGCCGTCGCCGAGTTCGGCCGCCTCACCACGAGCGACGGCACCCGCGCCGCGGCGGGCGAGACGCTGCTCCGCCGCATCGACCAGGCCAACCGCCAGGCCGCCGTCCTGCCGGGCCTCAGGAAGCTCGTGGACGCGGGCGCGGTGGACCGCGCGAAGGCCGCCCAGACGATCACCGCGGTCATCGAGGCCCTCTACAAGATCTACGACTCGATGGCGACGCTGGACGACGCCGGGTTCGCCAAGGACACCCGCACGTTCATCCAGCTCAGCCGCGCCCTGGAACTGCTCGCCCAGGAGGACGCCATCGCGGCCGGCGCGCTGATCGCGGGTGGCTTCACCGACGGCGAGCGCGCACGGTTCGCGGGGAACGTCGGCGCGCAGCGGTTCCTGATGAACACCGCCGCGGGGGAGCTGCCCCCTCTGGACCGCGCCGACTACGACCGGTTCACCAGCGGCGAGGCGTACGAACGCCTGCGCCGCCTGGAGGAGCGGATCATCGAGTCGCCGCGGGCCGAGTCGCCCGCGGTGGACGCCGAGACCTGGGAAGCCGCCACCACCGACGTGCTCGCCCAGCTCGACCGGCTCATCACCGTCGGCGGCGACCGGCTGGTCGAGCGGGCCACCCCCATCGCGATCGGCGTCATCGTACGGCTCGCCCTCGCCGGCGGCCTCGGCCTGATCGCCGTCATCGCGTCCATCGTGCTGGCCATCACGACGGCCCGCGCCCTGGTGCGGCGCCTTGAGGAGCTGCGCGCCGCCGCCCTGGACCTCGCCGCCCGGCGGCTGCCCTCGGTGGTGGACCGCCTCGGCCGGGGCGAGGACGTGGACGTGGCGGCCGAGGCGCCGCCCCTGGCGGTCGGCAGCGACGCGATCGGCCAGGTGGGCCAGGCGTTCAACACCGTGCAGGAGACCGCGGTGCGGGTCGCGGTGCAGCAGGCGGAGATGCGGCGCGGCTACCGCGCCATCCTGCTCAGCCTGGCGCGGCGCACCCAGTCGCTGGTGCACCGGCAGCTCACCGTGCTGGACACCATGGAGAAGCGCGAGTCCGACCCCGCCGAGCTGGCCGACCTGTTCCGGGTGGACCACCTGGCCACCCGCATGCGGCGCAACGCCGAGAACCTCATCGTGCTCTCCGGCGCCTCCCCCGGCCGCGCCTGGCGCCGCTCGGTGCCGATGGTCGACGTGGTGCGCGGCGCGCTCGCCGAGATCGAGGACTACACCCAGGTCGAGCTGAGCCCCATGGACGACGCCGACCTGGCCGGGCGCGCCATCGGCGACGTGATCCACCTGCTGGCCGAGCTGATCGAGAACGCCGTGTCGTTCTCACCGCCGTACGCGACGGTGCGGGTGAGCGGCCAGGTCGTCGGCAAGGGCTACGTCGTCGAGATCGAGGACCGCGGGCTCGGCATGAGCCAGGAGGACCTCGCCGCGGCCAACCAGCGCATCGCCGACCCCCCGGAGTTCAAGCTCACCGACACCCCGCGCCTCGGCCTGTTCGTGGTCAGCCGCCTCGCGGCACGGCACCGCATCCAGGTGACGCTGAAGTCCTCGCCGTACGGCGGCACCACCGTCATCGTGCTGCTCCCCCGTGAGCTGATCGGCCCGGACCCCGACGCCCCGGACGGCCCCGGCGTGCCCGCCGGCGACCAGGCGCCCCCCCGGCAGGACCGGGGCGACGCGCCCGGCGGGTCCCGCAGGGCCGACCCGTGGCGGCTGCAGGACGAGCGCAGCGGCCGCGGCCGGGAGCCGCGGCCCGACCTCCCTCGCGGCCCCGGGCGGCAGCCGGAGCCCGACATCACCCCTGAGGGCCCCGAGGAGCCCCGCCAGGAGGAGGCCGGCGGGGAACGGGCCGTGCGGGCCGTGCGGGCCGTACGGTCCCACGACGCCGCCCCGCCCTTCCCGCAGGCCGCCCAACCTCTCCCCCCGTCCCAGAGCAACGGCCCCGAGCGCCCCCGGCATGCCGCCCCGCAGCCGCCGGCGCCCACCACGCCGTCCGGCCTGCCACGCCGGGTGGCGCAGTCGCATCTGGCCCCTGGCCTGCGCGCGGAACCGCCCGCGCGCCCGGCCGCCCCGGCGGAGCCCGCCGGGGAACGCACGCCCGAGGAGACCCGCCGCATGCTGGCGGCCTTCCAGTCCGGTACCGAACGCGGCCGCGCCGAGGCCGCCCGCCCACCCCACCCAGATCACGGCGATCCGGGGGAAGGAGCGTGATGACCAGCCTCTCCGACGACCCAGGGCAGGAGCAGTGGCTGGACGAGGAGGCCGGGCGGATCGTCCGGCCCTACGTGATGACCCGTGGCAGGACCAAGCCGAGCCGCGGCAAGTTCGACCTCATCACCCTTGTCATGACCACCGGCGCCCCCACGCCGGGCCAGCCGGGCCTCGGGCCCGAGCACCTCACCATCGTGGGCATGTGCGAGGAGCGCCCGGTGTCGGTGGCCGAGATCGCCGCCCACCTGGACCTGCCCGCGGGCACGGTGCGCGTGCTGCTCGGCGACCTGGTCGACCGGCGCCTCGTCGCCGTCCAGGAGCCGCACCGGGACAACGAGGTGCTGAGCCTGGACACCTACAAGGCGGTGCTCAATGGCCTACGGGCGCTCTGAGGGGCGCCCCGGCGGGCCCATGAGAGCGCCGACCGCGGTGAAGATCCTCATCGCGGGCGGGTTCGGCGCGGGCAAGACCACCATGGTCGGCTCGGTGTCGGAGACCCGCCCGCTGCGCACCGAGGAGACGCTGAGCGACCGCGGCACCGGCATCGACGACATCTCGGGTGTGGAGAGCAAGACCACCACCACGGTGGCGATGGACTTCGGGCGCATCACCATCGGCCCCGACCACGTGCTGTACCTGTTCGGCACGCCGGGCCAGGAGCGGTTCTGGTTCGTGTGGGACGAGCTGGCGCTCGGCGCGATGGGCGCGGTGGTGGTCGCCGACACCCGCCGGCTGGACGGCTGCTTCCCGTCGGTGGACTACTTCGAGCGGCGCCGCACGCCGTTCGTGGTGGCGGTCAACTGCTTCGAGGGCGCCCGCACCTACGAGCTGGACGAGATCAGGCTGGCGCTGGACCTGAACGCGCGCATCCCGGTGGTGCTGTGCGACGCCCGTCGCCGCGAGTCGAGCAAGAACGTGCTGGTCACCCTGGTGGAACACGCCATGCGCGCCCGCCACCCCGCAGCGACCTGACCACGGCGACCGCGCAACGCCCACCGCACCCGGCGACCCGCGTGGGGGCCCGGTCGGGGATGATGGCGCGATGGACGAGCTCATACTTCTGCGGCACGGCGCGACCGAGTGGAGCCGCGCGCTGCGGCACACGGGGCGCACCGATATCCCCCTCACGCCGGAGGGCGAGGAACAGGCACGCGCGCTGACCGGCGCGCTCAAGGGCAGGACGATCTCCCTGGTGCTGACCAGTCCCGCGGAACGGGCCCGGCGCACGGCCGAACTGGCCGGTCTGACGGACTTCCGGACCGACACGGACATGTGGGAATGGGACTACGGAGGTTACGAGGGCATCACAACCGCCGAGATCCGCGAAAGCCGGCCCGGCTGGTACCTGTGGCGCGACGGCGTGATCCCGGGGGACGCCGCCCACCCGGGCGAGACCGTGGAGCAGGTCGGGGAGCGCGCCGACCGGGTGATCGCGAGGGTGCTGCCGGTCGAGGGCACCGCGGCGCTGGTCGCGCACGGCCATTTCCTGCGGGTGCTGACCGCGCGCTGGCTGGGGCTGCCGCCGCACGACGGGAAACTGTTCAAGCTGGACACGGGCACGGTGTCCGTGCTCGGCTTCGAGCACGGCGAGCGGGCCGTCAGCCGGTGGAACGCACCGATCTGACCTGGCCGCGAGGACCGGTCACGCGGCCGGCGCCTGCGGCTGCGGGCCGCGGCCGGTCAGCCACTCCAGGACCTTGCGGTGGCCCCGGCGGGCGTCCTCGAAATGACCCCAGCGCCAGTATCGGGGCTGGTCGCGGACTCCCGTGACCCAGGTGCGGTAGGCGACCGGACGGCTGCCGCCCTCTGTGGAGGCCGCGGACGCGACGCCGTAGGTACGGATCACGACGCGGCCCCCCGGTGCGAACAACACGTCATCGGCGACGGGGTAGAGCGTCATCTGGTCCAGCATCGGGCCCCCAGGAACATCAAGCGCGGCGGAAGCCACCAGTGTGCCGGATCGGATGAACGACCCCGGTTACGCGATGCGCGCTCTCCGGTTAACCGGACTCGCGATATGTGAACAGGACGTTACGCGACCAGATTGTCGAACTCCCCGTCCTTGACACCGAGGACGAGTGCCGCGATCTCGGCGCGGGTGTAGATGAGGGCGGGACCGTCCGGGTAGCGAGAGTTGCGGACGGCGACGCCTCCATCGGGGAGCTCGGCAAGCTCGACGCAGTTCCCCTGCGAGTTGCTGTACAGGCTCTTCCGCCAGGCCACGCCGGTGAGGTTGGTGGCCGGCATTCCGTTATAGGGCTGGGTCATCTAGATCTCTCTGAGTATGTCGCCGAGGATCTCGGCGGTGCCCCCAGGCGTTGTGCTTTCCACGCACAGTTGTTCCATGGCGGTGAGGTACGGATCGACGTCCTCACGTTTGTCCAGGTAGAGGGCACCCCATAGCTGCTCGACGTAGACCACGTCCGACAGGTCGGACTCCGGAAAACGCAGGATGCTGAACGCTCCACCCTCGGCCGCGTGCATGCCGAACTGGAACGGCATCACTTGCAGGGTGATGGCCGGCAGGCTCGCCACCGCCATCAGGTGCTGGATCTGCTCGTACATGATCTCCTTGCCACCGATCGGCCGCCGCAGCGCGGCCTCGTCGATGACCGCCCAGAGCTTCGGACCGTCCTTCCGGGTGAGACGCTCCTGCCGTTCCAGGCGCATGTGCACACGCCGATCGATCTCTTCCTCGGGTTCGTCCGGCCACCCGAGCCTGATCACCGTGCGGGCGTACGCCGCCGTCTGGAGAAGACCCGGGATGAACTGCACCTCATACGTGCGGATGGTCTGCGCCGCCTCTTCGAGACCGATGTACGTGGTGAACCATGTGGGCAGCAGATCGCTGTATTTGTGCCACCATCCGGGCGTGTTGGCTTCGCGGACCATTTCGAGCAGCCCGCGGCGGGCGGCGTCGTCGTTGACGCCGTAGAGCGTGAGCAGGTCCTCGACGTCACGCGTCTTGAACCCCACCCGGCCGAGCTCCATCCGGCTGATCTTGGACTCCGAGGCGCGGATGTGGAAACCCGCTTCCTCCCTACTGAGTCCGCGATCCTCGCGCAGCTTGCGCAGGCTGGCGCCCAGCATGATTCGCCGGACCGTTGAGCCGGTACCCGGGGGGTCGATCGACACGTGCTTTCCTCCGGTTGTGGACTGGATCACAGTCTGTCAAAGATCGCGCGTGTAGTCCCCTTTCGTGACCTCTTGTACCAACGGTAGCGCTTGCACGTAGCTTCTGCACGTGCATTCGCTCTTGCACCTGCACAGGAGTTTGGACCATCATGATCTGGTGCACTCCACGGACCTGACACGTGGGCAAAACCAGTGGTCGGCCTTCGACTGGTGGCCCCCCATCGGCTGGTGGCCCGAGCCCGCGCGCGACATGGCGCCCTCCGGGGCCGGCACGTCCAGCGCCACGTTCGTCCTGACCCCGCACGCGCGGTCGGTGCACGCCGCGCGGTGCTTCGCCTCGGGGAGCCTGACCGGCTGGGCCATGTGCGACCTGGTGGCCGACATGGAACTGGTCGTCTCCGAGCTCGCCACCAACGCGCTGCGGCACGGGCTGGCCTCGGGAGACCCGCGCCCGCCGTGCCCCCGCGCCGACCTGGTCCGCATGTCGATGATCCGCATGGGCCCGCTGGTCACCTGCGCCTTCGCCGACCCGGGCTCCGCCGTCCCCGTCTTACGCCACACCGAGGACCTGTCGACGGGCGGCATGGGACTGCACATCGTGGAATCGATGAGCCTGCGCTGGGGTTTCGACCCCCTGCCGCCGTACGGCAAGGTCGTCTGGGCCGTGCTGAAGAGCTGACACCGGATGACACCCACCCGCTCGGGGAGGGGACGTCCACCGTCCGCGGCGGGCCCGGATCCGCCTGAGCTGGGGGAACGCGACGGACGCCGCCGGGAACGTACCGAGCGGCAGCACAGCGGGCGACGATGCGCGGTCAACGAATCCGGGCCTATTCTGCTACGTCGATCCCGTCGGACGGGTGCTCTGCATTACGGTGGCATCTTGGTGACTTCCGCGAGACCTTTGAAAGAGCTGTGATGGACGATCACCTGCTCGCCTGGTTGACAACCCTTGATGAAGACCGGCTCGCGCGTGTCCTGGCCAACCGCCCGGACGCCATCGCCGCGCCCTGGCCGCGCCGGCTGGACACGCTCGCCCGGCGCCTGAGTGACAACTTCGCCGTCATGGAGGTCATGCGCGGCCTCCCTCTCCCCCCGCTGGAGATCCTGCAGGCCTGCCTGGTCATCGGCGAGCGCGCGACCCCCGACGAGCTGGCCCGCTTCCTCGGGGTGACCACGGCCGAGGTCCTGCCCTGGCTGGACGGGCTGTACGACAAGGCGCTCGCGTGGCCGGAGCCCGGCGGAGGCCTCCACCTCGCCGAGGCCGTCGCCCGCTGGTGGACCGCCCCGTGCGGGCTCGGCGAGCCCCTGGTCTCCTACCTCGACTCCTGGACCCTCAACTCCGAGGGCCTGCGCCGCATCAGCCGCGCACTCGGTGTGTCCTCACAGGGCGGCAGGCGCCAGCTCATGGCACGCGTCACCGCGGTGCTCGGCGACGCCGAGCGGCTCGCCGAGCTGCTGCGCGAGGCCCCCGACGGCACGGTCAGCCTGCTCGACGAGTTCGCCTGGGACGGGCCGGTGCGCGGCGTGGACGGCAACCGCTTCGTCGCGCAGGGCAGCCCGGAGAGGTGGGCCGCCGACCGCGGCCTGCTGTACCGCACGCAGTGGGACATCGCCGAGATGCCGCGCGAGGTCGCCCTCGCGCTGCGCGGCCCCGACTACCACGCGCCGTTCACCCCCGACCCGCCCGCGCTCGGCACCGTGCCCGCCGACCCCGCCATGGTCGACCACACGATGTGCCTGGCCGCGCCGCACGCCGTGGACCGCGCCGCCGCGCTGCTGGAGAACACCGACAAGACTCCGCTGCCGCTGCTCAAGGGCGGCGGCGTCGGCGTGCGCGAGGTGCGCCGCGTCGTCAAGGAGACCGGCTGCGCCGAGGACGAGACCCGGCTGCTGCTCGAGGTCTGCGCCGTCGCCCGGCTGCTGGCCTTCGACGACGCCGCGAGCGGCCTGGTCCCCACCAAGCGTTTCGACGCGTGGCGGCTGGAGGACGCCCCGGCCCGGCTGCGCACGCTGCTGGCCGCCTGGTGGCGCATGGAGCGCTCGTCGCTGCGCCGGGTCTCGGGCCGCTACCCGACCGTCCTCGGTGACGACCCGGCCGGCGAGACCGTCGCCCGGGTGCGCTGGGCGGTGCTCACCACGCTCGCCACGCTGCCGCGCGACGCCGCGTTCGCCAGCCTTCCCGAGCTGGTGCAGGCGGTGCACTGGCGCGCCCCGCTGCTGGACCGCGAGCTGCTCACCGAGTGCTGCCCCGCGGTCCTCGCCGAGGCCCGCCTGCTCGGCCTGATGGCCGGCGACGCCCTCACCGACCTCGGCCGGGCCCTCGCCGCACTCGGGCCTTCCGTCGCGGGCGACGAGCAGGACGAGTCGGTGCCCGAGGTGGAGCGCGACCCCGGGCTGGTCGAGAGCTCGGTGCACGCCCTGGCCGGGGCCCAGCGCACCGCGCTGTTCGGCGCCGACCTCACGGCCGTCGTCACCGGGCCGCCCGCCGCCGAGCTGTCGTCGCTGCTGGACCGCGCCGCCGACCGCGAGACCAAGGGCGCGGCGTCGGTGTGGCGGTTCAGCGCGGCGAGCGTGCGCCGGGCACTGGACGCCGGGTACTCCGCCGAGTCGCTGCTCGAGGAGCTGCGCGCCGCGGGCACGGTGCCGCAGCCGCTGGCGTACCTCGTCAGGGACGTCGCGCGGCGCCACGGCGAGGTGACGGTCACCACGGTGGGCTGCATCATCCAGGGCTCCGACCCGGGGCTGCTCGCCGAGATCGCCGCGCACCGCCGCCTGTCCCGCCTCGGCCTGCGGCTGCTCGCGCCGACCGTTCTCGCCGCGGCGGCCGCGGCCGACCGCACGCTCGCGGCGCTGCGCGAGGCCGGGTACGCCCCGGTGCCGGTGGACGACACCGGCGAGATCGCGGTGCGGCGCGAGCCCGCGGGCGGGCGGCTGATCCTGCTGCCCGGCGGGCGGGTGGCCGAGCTGGAGGAACCGCCGCCGTCCATCGCCGACCCGCCGCCGGACCCGCGCGAGCACGCCCAGCGGCTGGTGCGCACCGGCCCCGACGAGCACGCCGCCGGGCAGACCTGGGCCGTCATCGGGCGCCTCGCCACCCGGCTGCCCACCGCGCAGCAGTCCCTGCTCGGGTTCGTGGTGGACCGCGGCGTGCGTGCGCTGATCACCCTGTCCGACGGCCTCACCGCCACCATCAGCCACGGCGAGCTGCGCCGCGGCGTGCTTGACGCCTGGTGCGAGGAGGCCGGGGACTACCTGGAGTTCCCCCTCGCCGAGATCTCGTCGGTCACCAGCGGCTGACCCCGCTCCCCCGCCGTCCCCGCCCGCCGCCGTGAGCGGCGGGCGTCCCCCGCGTCAGGGCACCAGCGTCAGCGTGTCCACGGTGTCCGCGCGGACGGCGCGCTCGGTCTGGCGCATCGGGGTGGTGGCGCCGTCCGCCCACAGCTCGGCCTGGTCGGCGTACGCGGCGTGGAAGGCGTGGCCGGAGGCGCCGGTGAGGTTGACCCAGCGTGAGCGGTCCAGGTCGGCGAGGTCCACGACCATCCGCATGGACGGCACCCAGTCCACCTCGTACCCCTCGGCGGCGTTCCAGCCGGTGGCGTCCACCGAGTCCTTGCCGCCGGCGAGACGCAGCGGGCCCCGGTTGAACAGCCACTCGACCGGGCCGATGCCCGAGGTGCCGAAGCTCTCGTTGGTCAGCTCCAGGGTGTGCAGATCGCCCCAGCGCCACTCCCCCGGCCGGTCGCCGAGCCGTTCGCGCAGCTCGGCCCGCGCGTCGGCCATCGCGGCCCGCAGCGTGTCTTCCCTGGTCTCGGTCCTCCCCTTGGTGCGCACGTCGTCCCAGAAGGGGTCGGCGGGACGGTCCAGCAGGGTGCGCACCACCTCGTACCACCGGTCGCCGCCGCCGGGGCGCCCGCTCTCGGGCAGCTCGTCGTCGAACGTGCGCCGCAGCAGGTGGCGCCACACGGCGTTGAAGTACGCCGCGGCGGCCGAGTCGCGGCCCTGCGAGAAGTCCCAGGCGCCCAGCAGCTTCTGGATCTCGCCGCCGTCCGGGACCCCGGCGCGCAGCAGGTGCGGCACCAGCGTGGGGGCGAAGGTGTTGGCGGAGTCCATCTGGATGTCCCCCATGGTGGCCGCCGTCATCTTCCCGCCGGCGATGGCCTGGCGCAGCCGCTGCCCGATGCGCTCGGAGCGGTGGCCGTACGCCCAGTCGGCGGTGAGGAAGTGGTCGTACCCGGGGCCGGTGGCCGCGTTGTTGGCGGTGACGATGTACCCCTCGGGCGGGTTGTACGCCGTCGGCAGCTCGTCGAAGGGGATGAAACCGGTCCACTCGGCCTCGCCGGTCCAGCCCTTGGCGGGCCACGTGCCGTCGCCCCTCGACCGGATCGGGATGCGGCCGGGCGCCTGGTAGCCGATGTTGCCGTCCACGTCGGCGTACACCATGTTCTGCGCGGGCACCTCGAAGGACGCCGCCGCCGCGCGGAACTCCTCGAAGTTCCGCGCGGTGTTCAGCAGGAGCAGCGCGTCGCCGGTACGGCCGGGGTCCAGGGCGGTCCAGCGCAGCGCGACCTCCAGCCCGTCGCCGGACTCGCCCGCCGCGGCGGCGGCACCGGGGACGGCCTCCGCGGCGCTCTCCAGCACACCGGAGACGATGGGGCCGTGCCGGGTGGCGCGCACGACGAGCTTCTCGGGGGCGCGGCCCGCCACCTTGATCTCCTCGGTGCGGACCTCCATGGGGCGGAACCCGCCGCCGGCCTGGTAGGTGTCGCCCTTGGTCCGCTCCAGGTACAGGTCGCTGACGTCGGGGGCGAGGTTGGTGAAGCCCCACGCCACGCGGTCGTTGTGGCCGATGACGACGCCGGGGAGGCCGGAGAAGGTGTAGCCGACGACGTCGTAGGGGCAGGCGGCGGACCTCACCCGGCAGTGCAGGCCGGCCTGGTACCAGAGGGACGGGATGCGCGGCCCGAGGTGCGGGTCGTTGGCCAGCAGCGGCTTGCCGGTGGCGGTGTGCGCGCCGGACACCACCCACGAGTTGGACCCGATGCCCTCGCGGTCGCTCCCCGGCGTCCCGAGCGGCGACGGCATCGCTCGCAGCGTGCGCGCCACCGCGGCGAGCGCGGCGGCCGTACCGGGGACACCCGCGCGGTCCTGCGCGGCGGGCCGTACGGCCGTGGCGCCGCCGCCGTCACGCTCGCCCGTGCCGGTGACGATGGGGGCGTGGCGGTCGAACGGGTAGGCGGGGAACAGTTGCGCCACCCGGTCGGGCGGCAGCACTGAGGCGTACAGGGCGCGTTGCAGCTCGTCGTCCATGTTGGAGCGCAGGTCCCAGGCCATCGCCTTCAGCCAGGCGAGCGAGTCGGCGGGCGTCCACGGCTCGGGGGTGTAGGAGCTGTTGGTGAGGCCGAGCACGACGTACTCCAGGCTGCGCTCGGCGAACCCGGCGTGCGCGGTCATCCAGGCGTTCACCCCGGCGGTGTAGTCGGTGAGGGCCTGGCGCGTCGCGGCGCTCAGCAGAGGCAGCTCCCGCTCGGCGGTGCGCCGCCAGCCGAGCGTGCGCACCACCTTGTCGACGTCCAGCGTGGCGGCGCCGAACAGCTCCGACAACCGTCCCGCGGTGGTCTTGCGGCGGAAGTCCATCTCCCAGAAGCGGTCCTGGGCGTGCACGTAGCCCTGCGCGAGGAACAGGTCGTGCGGGGTGTCGGCGTAGATGTGCGGGACGCCGTGCCCGTCGCGCAGGACCGTCGCCTTCGCCTGGAGGCCGGGCAGCCGCAGCTCGCCGGCCGTCTGGGGGAAGGACCTGCGTACCGTCCAGACGGCCGCTCCGGCGAGCAGGAGGGCGAGCACCACCAGGACGGCGAGCACCCGGGCGGTCCAGCGCAACGGTCCAGGCAACCCGGCAAAAGGGGCGATCCTCAAGTCCAATGACCTTTCACTACACATGTGCGCATCACAGTATGGAGTGCGTCCATGTGCGCCGGATCACCGGAAGGCGGCGCTTCGGCCACCGCCAGGACTCGGGGACCTGCGGGTTCAGGGCTTGCGGCCCACGCCGCCGACCATCCAGAGCTTGTCGGCGTTGCGCGCGGCCAGCGGACTGTCCGGCCGCCACTGCCGGATGTACACCAGGCCCGGCTCCACCATCTCCAGGCCGTCGAAGAACCCGAGCACCTGCTCACGGGTGCGGGAGGCGTCCTCGTCGCGGCCCACGATGCGCTGGTACACCCCGACCACCTGGTCGGCCGCGGCGGGCCGGGAGTCCGACACGACGTGCGCGAGGACGAGGTGGCTGCCCGCGGGCATCCAGTCGCGCAGCTCGGCCACCCGTTCGAACGGCCGGTCCACGTCCGGGACGTACTGCAGGATGTTGGGGATGACGACCGCCACCGGCCGGGCCGGGTCGACGAGCCGGCGGGTGACCGGGTCGGCGACGATCTCGGCGGGGTGCAGCACGTCGCCCTTCACCACGCCGGTGTCCTCGTCCACGGCCAGCAGGGCGCGGGCGTGCGACAACACGACGGCGTCCTGCGAGACGTACACCACCCGCGCGCCCGGCAGGACGTCGCGGGCCACCTCGTGGGTGTGGCACCTGCTCGGCAGCCCCGCGCCGACGACGATGTACTGGTCGATGCCGAGGCCGGCGAGGTAGCGGACCGCGCGGGCCTGGAAGTCGTACAGCTCCACGGTCATGGGACGGATCTCGGGGGCGTAGGCGAGGATCTCGTCGGCGGCCTTGCGGTCGGCGGCGAAGTGGTCCTTGCCGCCCAGGATGTAGTTGCCGATCCGTGCCCAATTGGGCATGTTGACATCGAGATCTCCGGGCTGCCGCCGCACCTCCTCCGCCTTGCCCCCCTCCGCGCCGGTCATGGTAAGACCTTGCGGCCGACGCCGCCGACCATCCAGATCCTCTCGGGATCGCGCGCGGCCAGCGGGTTGTCGGGCCGCCACTGCCGGATGTAGACCAGGCCCGGGTCCAGCAGCTCCAGGCCGTCGAAGAACCCGAGCACCTGCTCGCGGGTGCGGGAGGCGTCCTCGCTGCGCCGGAAGACGCGCTGGTAGACGGGGACGACCTGGTCGGCGGGCTTCGGGCGCGAGTCGAGCACGGCGTGCGTGACGACCAGGTGGCTCCCTGCCGGCATCCAGTCGCGCAACTCGCCGACCCGC
This sequence comes from Sphaerisporangium sp. B11E5, assembly GCF_039871875.1. NCBI lineage: Bacteria > Bacillati > Actinomycetota > Actinomycetes > Streptosporangiales > Streptosporangiaceae > Sphaerisporangium > Sphaerisporangium sp. B11E5. Next base: position 60,389 of record NZ_JBDPMD010000048.1, read on the forward strand.
TTGAACGGCTCGTCGACGTCCGGGGTGAACTGCAGGCGGGTGGGGATGATCACCACCACGGGGAGGGCCGGGTCGACGAGCCGCTGGGTGACGGGGTCGGCGACCAGCTCCGCCGGGTGCAGCACGTCCCCTTCCACGACACCGGTGTCGGCGTCGGTGGCCAGCAGGGCGCGGGCGTGGGACAACACCACGGGGTCGTCGGCGACGTACACCACCCGGGCCCCCGGGCGCACCTTGCGGGCGACCTCGTGGGTGTTGCAACTGGAGGGCAGGCCCGCGCCGATGACGACGAACTGCGTCATGCCCTCGGCGGCGAGATGGCGGACGACCCTGGCGTGGAACTGGTACAACTCCACCGTCATGGTGCGTATCTCGGGCGCGTAGGAGAGGATCTCCTCTGCCGCCTCGCGGTCGGCCGCGAAGTGGTCCTTTCCGCCGAGGAGATAATTCCCGACCCGTGCCCAGTTCGGTGCGGTGACGTCCAGGCCGCCGGCCCCCTGCTGGACCTCCTCGCCCACGCTTCCCCCTCACCCCGTCCCGGGCGGAATCACCTGGTGGACACGACGATTCCCACTCACCCCGCGAACTTCACGACCGCTGTTGGGAGCACCAACATATCCATGTTACGAGCTAACCTCTTGAAACCCGCATTCGTGAAATGTTTCGGAGAACGTCCGCGCAGGACGGCGAGAGTTCGTCATATGACCGTCACACGCGTGAAACGTGTCTCGAATCCCGAACCCGCGGGGGCCGCGCACATGACGCCGGCGAGAGCGGGACGGCCCGGGGGGAAATAAGCCAATCGCAGCAACGTCTCCGGCTCGGCGCCGTCCAGGCCGTACCGCATGACGACGGTGTCGCCCTGGCGGTGGAGGTCCAGCGTGACCGACTCCGGCAGGCCGGGGGCGGTGGTGACCGACCAGTCGGAGAAACCCCGGGTCACCACCGCGCTGAGGTGGACGCGGCCGTCGACGTACTCCACCCCCGCCTTGATCCAGTTCTCCTCGTCGACGCGCAGCACGGCGCCCGCCTGGTCGTACTGCTCGGCGTAGCCGGCGCCGAAGGTCGTGGTCACGCGCGTGTCGCCGGTCGCCGTGGTGCCGAACATGTGGGCGGTGTCGAAGGTGTAGCCGTAGTGCGTGACCCGCCACAGGTCGGTGCGCGCATCCGCCGTGACCCGCAGGTCCTCGCCCGCGGACCACTTGGCGGGCTCGTTGATCCACCGCCAGCCGCTCAAATCGTCGATCATGCGCCGACCCTATCGACCGGCCACCGGGGAGCGCTCTCCCGGGACGAGGGCGCCGCTCGGGTCACTGTTCACGGCCGCGCCGCATAGGCTTTCCCTGTGACCGACCCGAAGTTCGAGATCCAGATGCTTCACGACCGCGTCATGGTCAAGATAGAGCAGGAGACCGAGGAGCGGCGCAGCTCCGCGGGCATCGTCATCCCGGCCACCGTCACGATGGCCAACCGCCTCGTCTGGGGCGAGGTGTGCGCGGTCGGGGCCAACGCCCGGCTGGTCAAGGTGGGCGACAAGGTGCTGTTCAACTCCGACGAGCAGTACGAGGTCGAGGTGCACGGCCAGGTGTACCTCGTGATGCGCGAGCGCGACCTGCACGCCGTGGCCACCCCGCAGACCGAGCAGGGCACCGGCCTCTACCTGTGACCGGCCGGCCCTAGGCGCGGGTCCTGGCCAGGAACGTCTGGGCCATCTGCAGCAGATCGACGCCCAGGCTCAGCTTGAGCATGAACCACACCAGCACCGTCGCGAAGGCGAACGTCACGCCGGCCACCAGGATGCGGACCGCCCAGTTCTGCCGGAGCAGCCAGTCGGTCCACGCCGACAGCGTGCGCTTGGCGAACTCCAGCAGGCGGTGCGCCCACGCGAACTCCGTGGCGAGCACGGCCAGGCCCGCGAAGACGATCAGCCAGCCCGGACCGGGCAGCGGCACCAGCACCAGTCCGCCGATCACCAGGGTGGCGCCGAGCACACCCACCACGACGCGGAACGTGAGACGGCCGGTCCGGGTGGCCCGCACGGCATCCAGCCAGCCCGTGAAACCTTCACGCTTCGCTTCCGGCGCTGCCCCGTCCCGCCGTTCGTCGGTCACCGCCACTCCGCGCACCCCCAGTAGCCACCGTGTCCCTGCCCACAATAGCCAGCGCCCGGAAAGTACGTACTCGTCCCCTGGGGGGAACCGGGTGTACGACCCAGGGATGGGTCCGGTGCGGCGCGGGTGACGTGGCCGGTTTCGGCCGTGCCGCCTCAGCCATAGAGGCGCGGCCGTAGCCGCATGGTGCGGCAAGCCACTCTGACCAGGGCCGTTTGGGTCTTCTCAACCGGCGGCGCGGGGGTTATTCAAGAGCCGTGGGGACGTGGAACGCGCCACGTCCCCCGCCGGTCGCGGCGGCGCACCGGCCCATCGCTCCAGTCCCCGAGGTGGATGGACAACGTAATGAAGCGACTACGGAAAGTTGTCACACGACTCCTCTGTGTCTTCGCGCTGGTGGCGGCGGGCATCGCCGTCGGCGGCACGAGCGCCGAGGCCGCCGCCCCCAACCGGTGGGGGTTCGCGCTCGTCGACATCCCGAGCGGCATACCGAACCCCACGCACCAGGCGGGGAGCTGGCCCGCCGGGTTCAACGTCACCGTCTCCCCCATGGGGGTCGGCCAGTTCCTGGTGACGTTCCCCCAGATCGGCACGACCGCCCGCGGCATCGTGCACGTCACCGCTGTCTCGACCGGGCCCGTCTCCTGCCAGGTGCAGCGGTGGGGCACCAACGGCGTCGACGAGCTCGTGATCGTGCAGTGCTACCAGTTCCCCGGGACGCCGGTGAACAGCGCGTTCACCGTCATGTTCCAGGAGAGCAGCGGCACGGTGCCCCCCGCGCAGGGCGGGCTCGCGTACGTCCACTGGACCGGCGGGTCGATCGGCTCCACGTTCAACTCGCTCGGCGCGACCAACACCGTGATCCCCGCCGGGGTCGGGCTCTGGACCGTGACGCTCAACGGCATGGGCACGGGCACCCAGGCAGGCGGCTTCCAGGTGACCGCCGTCGATCCCCAGGCGCCGGCGCGCTGCAAGGTCGCCGGGTGGCTGACCTCCAGTGCGGTCCAGCAGGTCCAGGTGCGCTGCTTCGACGCCGTCAACAACCCGCGTAACACGGCCTGGAACCTCACCTGGCAGTTCCGGCGCGCCATCACCGGCGGCGCGGCACCCCCGGCGTACTTCGGCTACACCTTCGACAACTCGCCGGCGACCGCAGGGCCGTACGTCCCGGTGCCGCCGAACGTCAACTTCAACTCCGCGGGCGGAGCCGTCACCCTCCAGCGCACCGGGGTCGGCCACCGCCTGGTGAACTTCACCGGGATCGGCGTGCTGCCCGACCACGTCCAGGCCACAGCGTTCGGGCCCGGCCCCGAGTACTGCAACATCTTCACGCTGTGGGCCACCTCGGGTGGGGTGGTGTGGATACGCAACGTCGTCTGCTACTTCTCGACCACCCCGGTGAACCATCCGTCCTTCGTCACCTACACCTCGGCCGTCTGAGCCGCTCCTCTTTCGAACCCCTCCGGCATGCCCGGAGGACCGGACAGGCCCGGCACCCGCAGGGGGTGCCGGGCCGGCCCTTTCGTCAGGCCACCGTGCAGGTGATCGGCGACGGGACGGCGTTGGTGCCGTTCCACGAGCCGTTGAACCCGAACGACGCGGTGGCGCCCGCGCCGACGTTGCCGTTGTAGGCGACGTTGCGAACGCTGACCGAGGCGCCGGACTGGGTGTGCGTGCCGCTCCAGATCTGGGTGATCGTCTGGCCGTTGGCGAAGGTCCACGCCACCGTCCAGCCGGTGATGGCCGAGGTGCCGTTGTTGCGCACCGTGACCTCACCCTGGAAGCCGCCCTGCCAGGAGTTGGTGATCCGGTAGGTCGCGGTGCAGCCGCCGGTCCCGCCGCCCGTCGTGGTGAACGTCACCGGGCCGGACGCCTGCGAGGTGTTGCCCGCGGCGTCCCTGGCCACCACGTAGAAGGTGTACGACGTGGACGCCGACAGGCCCGTGAGCGCGAACGAGTTCGTGGCCGGGGTACCCACGCTCACGTCCGTGGTCCCGGCCTCGCGGTACACCGTGTAGCCGGTGACGCCGACGTTGTCGGTGGACGCCGTCCACGACAGGGTCGCGCCCGCGGACGTGATCGACGACGCGGCCGGCGTGCCCGGCCTGGACGGGGCCGTGGTGTCCGGGCCGCCGCCACCGGTGGTGGTGAACGTCACCGGGCCGGACGCCTGCGAGGTGTTGCCCGCGGCGTCCCTGGCCACCACGTAGAAGGTGTACGACGTGGACGCCGACAGGCCCGTGAGCGCGAACGAGTTGGTGCTCGCGGTGCCGACGTTCACGTCCGTGGTCCCGGCCTCGCGGTAGACGTCGTACCCGGTGACCCCGGTGTCGTCGGTGGACGCCGTCCACGACAGCGTGGCGCCGGAGGAGGTGATCGACGACGCGGTGGGCGTGCCGGGCCGCGTCGGCGCGGTGGTGTCCGGTGTGGTGCCGCCGGTGCGGTCGCCGTAGATGACACCCCGGCCGTTGGTGCCGATGTAGACGCGGCCGTAGATCCGCGGGTCGCCGGTCAGCGCCTCGCCGATGTTGCCGTACTGGTGCTGGTCGTCGTTGATCCGGACCCAGGTGGCGCCGGTGTCGTCCGAGCGGTACACCCCGCGCACGCCGTCGATCTTGGCGACGGTGTAGAGGGCCTGGTAGGTCCGGCCGGGCGCGGCCTTGCCGAAGCCGATGTTGTCGGCCTCGGCGACGTTGGAGAGCTTGGTGAACGACGCGCCGGAGTTGGTGGAGTGCCACAGGCCGTACGTGCCGCCGCTGGTGCCGCCGGCCAGCCAGATGTCGCCCTCGGCGCCGGGCAGCGCCTTGAAGCGGACGTTGCCGGTGGTGGGCAGGCCCGTGGCCGCGGTGCGGGTGAAGGTGGCGCCGCCGTTGGTGCTGACGTAGAAGCCGCCGCCGGAGAAGGCGTAGAACTTGTTCGCGTTCACCCGGTCCGACTCGATCACCGCGTTGGCGGGCACGCCGGAGGCGGCGCTCCAGCTGTTGCCGTAGCCGACCGAGTAGACGACCTGCTGGCCGGCGTCACCGGGTGCCCAGACGAAGCGGCTGCCGTCGGCGTTCGCGGCCACCGTGCCGCCGTTGTTGACGCCGCCGGGCTCGGTGCCCTGGAACCAGTTGGCGCCGCCGTCGGTGGAGAACGCCACGTGGCTGTCGTTCGGCCGGTCGGAGTCGGTGAAGTTGCCCGCCCGCACCATGATGCTGGGGTTGCCGCCGGCGTAGTCGAGGCTGGTGGTGGTGGTGAACACCGGTGAGGTGAACATCATGGAGGGGACCTTGGTGAGGTCGGTGTGCCGGAACCCGCCGATGTCGCCGAGGCCGCTGATCAGCGGGGCGCCGGACGGCGGGCTGATCAGGTCGAGCACCGCGGTCTCCTCCAGGCCCGCCGCCATCGGCTTGATGGTGAACTGGCCGCCGCTGTCCCACAGGCCGAGGTCGGTGGTGCCGTAGATGGTGGCGCCGGTGCCGTACATCATGCGGTTGGAGTCGAACGGGTCGATCTCCATCGACTCGGTCATCCAGCCCAGCTTGGGGGTGACCTCGGGAGGCTGGGGGTTGGTGCCGAACGTCAGCCACGGGCTGGAAGTGATGTCCATCTTGTAGCGGAACGAACGGTTGGGGTAGCTGGTGAAGTCCCACACCCGGGTCCACGTGGCGCCGGAGTCGGTGCTGCGGAAGAAGATGGCGTCCGGCCACCAGGAGTTCACCGTGGCGACCATCAGGGTGCCGGGACGCTGGCGGTCGACGGTCAGGCCGCTGTAGCCGAAGTAGTTGTCGGAGCTGCTGGACGGGATCGGGCTGATCTGGGTCCACGTGCCGGTCGCGGTCGCGTACCGCCACACGTCACCCTTGGTGCCGTTGTAGGGGCCGCCGCCGTCGCTGGTGGCGAGGAACAGGTAGCCGTTGGTGGTGTCGAGCACACCCTTGTGCGCGATGTAGCCGGTGGGCTGCCCCGCGACGCGCTCCCAGCTCGTCCCGCCGTTGGTGGTGCGGTAGACGGTGTTCGCCTTGTCGGCCACCCCCACGTAGATCGTCTGGGTGGCGTTGCCCGAGGTGCCGGTGCGCTTGTCGAACGTCACCCACACCACGCCCTGGTTGTCGCCGCCGTAGGCGTCACCGGGGGTCTCGGCGTAGTTGCCGGCGTTGGGGAAGTTGGTGACCTTCGACCACGTCACGCCGGAGTCGGTGCTGCGCCACAGGCCGTTGCCGCTCGGCGCGCCGAGGTACAGGATGCTGTTGCGGTTGGGGTCGATCGCCAGGCGCTCCCCCATGCCGCGGCCCGGCATGTTGCCGCCGAGCTTGAACGGCAGCACGGTGCGCTGCCAGGTGGCGCCCTTGTCGGACGAGCGCAGGATCGCGCCGTTGTTGGGGTCCCAGTCGTTGGTGTACATGCCGGCCGCGACGTAGACCTTGTTGGGGTCGACCGCGTCGGTGGCGAGGCTCACCACGCCGTTGTAGCCCCAGTTGTCGAAGCCGACCCAGTCAAGCAGCGGGATCCAGGTCTGCGTCGACTGGTTCCAGCGGTAGGCGCCGCCGATGTCGGTGCGGGCGTAGATGAGATCACGCTGGGACTGGTTGAAGATGATCCCCGGCACGAAGCCGCCGCCGGCGATCTGGACGTTCTTGAATGTGTACGGGTCGGACGCCGCCGCCGTGACCGGCGGGGCTTTCAGGCCCGCGGTGAAGCATGCCGCCATCACGATGGCGAGCAGCCCGAGGAGCTTTCTGCGCATGAACGGTTTCCCTTCGAATACGGACAAACCGCCATGCACGATCAGGTGGGACCCTGACCGTCGACCTCCAGCGTGCATGGAACTGTGGTGCCGGGCGCCTGACACGCCACGGCCGCAGGTTCACACAGCGCGGCCCTGCGCGTCAATAGTTTGACCTTTAAACTTTCTCGGTGTGGGGGACGGGTGTGGACGCCTCGTCGTCCCAGGTGAAAGGCGGAAAAATCGGGGTAGCGGGGCAAGCCGTGGCTCACCAACTGGCTCTGGCGGCGCCGGACCTCCGGCTGGACGTCAACCTCCTCGACTACCTCATCCTCTCGCTGTACTTCCTCACCGTGCTCGGCATCGGCTTCGTCGCCCGGCGCACCGTCAAGACCAGCCTCGACTTCTTCCTGTCCGGGCGCTCGCTGCCCGCCTGGATCACGGGCCTGGCGTTCCTGTCCGCCAACCTCGGGGCCACCGAGATCCTCGGCATGGCCGCCAACGGCGTGCAGTACGGCGTCGCGACGGTGCACTACTACTGGATCGGCGCGGTACCGGCGATGGTGTTCCTCGGCGTCGTGATGATGCCGTTCTACTACCGCTCCAAGGTGCACAGCGTGCCGGACTTCCTGCGGCGGCGCTTCAACGGGCAGACGCAGTTGGTCAACGCGGTCACCTTCGCCGTCGCGCAGATCCTCATCGCCGGGATCAACCTGTACGCGCTGGCGCTGGTCATGGGGGCGCTCCTCGGGTGGCCGCTGATGCTGTCCATCGTGGTGTCGGCGGCGATCGTGCTGGTGTACCTGGTGCTCGGCGGGCTGTCCTCGGCGATCTACAACGAGGTGATGCAGTTCTTCGTCATCCTGGCGGGCCTCATCCCGGTGACCGTGCTCGGGCTGATCAAGGTCGGCGGGTTCTCCGGCCTCGCCGACAAGGTGCGGCAGACCGCGCTCGGCGACGGCGGGCTGCACGCCTGGCAGGGCACGGCGTCGGGCGACAACCCCCTCGGCGCGCACTGGATCGGCATCGTGCTCGGGCTCGGGTTCGTGTTGTCCTTCGGCTACTGGACCACCAACTTCGCCGAGGTGCAGCGCGGCCTGTCCGCACGCAACACCACCGCCGCCCGGCTCACCCCCATCGTCGCCGCGTACCCCAAGGTGTTCATCCCCGCCGTCACGGTCGTCCCCGGCCTGGTGGCCCTCGTCCTGTTCAGCGACCTCGGCAAGCCCGGCGGCCCGCAGTACAACTACGCCATCCCACTGCTGATGGGCGACCTGCTCCCCAACGGCGTCCTCGGCGTCGCGGTGACCGGCCTGCTGGCGTCGTTCATGGCGGGCATGGCGGCCAACATCAGCGGCTTCAACACGGTCTTCACCTACGACATCTGGCGATCCCACATACGCAAGGACCGCTCCGACGGCTACTACCTGCGCCTCGGCCGCTGGGCCACCGTGGCCGGCGTCCTGCTGGGCATCGGCACCGCCCTCATCGCCGCCGGCTTCAGCAACATCATGAACTACTTGCAGACGTTGTTCTCCTTCTTCAACGCGCCTCTGCTCGCCACGTTCCTCATCGGCCTGTTCTGGCGCCGCATGACGCCGTGGGCCGGCTTCTGGGGCCTCCTGTGCGGCACCCTGGCCGCGTTCGCCTCGTACATCCTGTACAAAGCGGGCCTGCTGGCCTTCGGCACCGAGCTCAACGCCAGCTTCTGGGGCGCCGGCATCGCCTTCGTCGTGGACGCCGCCGTCTCCGTGGTGGTCACCCTCCTCACCACCCCCAAGCCCGAGTCCGAACTCCGCGGCCTGGTGTACGGCCTCACCGACACAACCCTCGCCGACGACTCCATCAAGGGCGACCAGGCCTGGTACCGCTCCCCCCTCCTCCTGGGCACAGGCGCCCTCATCCTGTCCGCGGCCCTCTACCTCCCCTTCATCTGAAAGGCCCCACCCGATGAACCCCCGAACCCCCGAACCCCCCGACGACACCTCCCCCACCCCGACCAGCCACCCCGAGTCCCCCGAC
>NZ_JBDPMD010000049.1:0-65060 GCF_039871875.1 Sphaerisporangium sp. B11E5
AGGCCCTCGCCGAGCAGGACGACATAGCCGAGGTGCTGCTCGCGGCGTTCCGTGAACGGCGCGATGTTATCCGCTCGGCCGCCGGCGGCACCCTGGAGATCGTCGGTCAGCCCGACACCGCGGAGACGCTGGAACTGCGTACCTACGTGGAGCAGATGCTCCTTCCCCACACCTGGCGCAGCGCCACCACGCCCACCGGGAGCGCGCTGATGACATCGGCTGGGCTGTCGGCGGACGACCTTCCGGCCGCGGTGAGCCACGGCTCGGTGGTGCGGCGGGCGACGCCCGGAACGGTCGCGCAGGCGCTCGGCCTCGCCTACCGGGCCGACGGACGTCCGGTCGACCTCGTCGTCGTCGGTGCCGGTCCGGCGGGCCTGGGCCGCTGCCGTGTCCGGGGCGTCCGAGGGTCTCGCCACCGTCCTGCTGGACCGAAGCGGGCTCGGTGGCCAGGCCGCCAAGAGCGCCCGCATCGAGAACTACCTGGGCTTCCCCGACGGGGTCAGCGGCGTGGACCTGACCCGCCTGGCCATGGTCCAGGCGCTCAAGTTCGGTGTACGGATCCACTCGCCGTACGCAGTGGCGGGCCTCGACCTCTCCGACGATCGGCGGCCGACCGTGGTGCTGGAGGACGGGGTACGCATTCGATGTCGCGCGGTGATCGCCGCCACCGGGGCCCGATACCGGCGCCTCGACATCCCTCAATGGGCGACGTTTGAGAAGTCCGGCTGCATCCGGTACGCGGCCACCGAGTCGGACGTCAGAGGCTACGAGCGTCAGACATCCCTGGACGTTGGATGTCAAGCGGCGAGGTTGTGGTTGCGGTGTGACCATGCGGTTGCTCGGTCGTAGGCGGTGTGGGTTTTGAGGCAGCCGTGGAGGATGCCCACCAGACGGTTGCCGACTTGGCGAAGAGCCGCGTTGTGGCTGATGTCGCGGGCTTTGAGCTGGTCGTAGTAGGTGCGGACGTCGGGATCGTGCAGCAGGGCGCAGGAGGCTTGGAGGTGAAGAGCGTCAAGGAGCCGGTCGTTGTGGACGAACCGGACCTGGACGATCTTGGTCTTGCCGGATTGCCGGGTGATCGGCGAGGTTCCGGCGTAGTTCTTGCGGGCTTTGGCACTGGCGTAGCGGCCTTCGGCGTCTCCGAACTCGGCGAGCACCCGGGCGCCGAGGACGACGCCGATGCCAGGCTGACTGAGGATGACCTCAGCGTCCGGGTGCCGGCCAAAATGGGCCTCGACCTCGCCCTCCAGCGTCTTGATCTCGCTGTTCAAGACGGTGATGACGGCCGCCAGGGCCTTCACGGTGGAGGCGTAGGCGCCTGTGACCAGCGGGGCCTGGCCCAGGTGCTCGCCTTGCAGCACGTCCTGGATCGCGGCGGCTTTGGCGGAGACGTCGCGGCGGCCCTTGAGCGCGACGCTGATCTGGCCCGTCGTCAGCTTGGCCGCCGTCTCGGGGGTGGGGGCCTTGGCCAGCAGCCTCAGCACCGCATCCGAGGTAAGGCCGAGGGGTTTGCAGGCGGCAAGAGCGGCGGGGAAGTAGTCCCGCAACGCCACCCGAAGGCGCAGCATGTGCCGGGTGCGTTCCCACAGCAACGTCTGATGCGCCCGGGTGACGACCTTGACCGCCTCGGCGATCTCCGAGTCCCCGGCGACCTGGCGCAGCTGGTGGCGACGAGTGCGGATCATGTCGGCCAGCGCATGGGCGTCGCCCTTGTCGCTCTTGGCTCCTGAACTGCCGAGGATCTCCCGGTGCCGGGCGGCCTGCTTGGGATCCACCCCGAACACCCGATATCCCGCGGCCACCAGCGCCCGCACCCACGGACCCCGATCGACCTCGATGCAGACCAGCACCTCAGACGGGTCGGCGTCCTCGGCCACGAACCTGCCGACCAGGTCGTGGAACCGGGTGATCCCGGCCATCCCCTCGGGCAGCCGGACCCGCTTCACCACCTTGCCGTCCTCGTCTTGGACCTCGACATCGTGATGGTCTTCAGCCCAGTCATCACCGACGAACAGCAAACCGACCTCCACCACGATCGACAACAGCGGTCAGCAGCCTGCAGGAGCCGGCCCGCGAACTAATGGACCAGTGCTCACCCCAACAAACCCTCGGGAGGCACGACATCCCATCAGCGATCAAGACCCCTGACCACCAGTGAGGGCACGATCTGACGCCAGGACTCCAAGGTCCAGCCGACGAGAGTGCTCACTCACCAGCGGCTACAGGCACCGAGTCTGCCCGAACAGCCGACCCGATAGCTCCCATTAGCCGGTGACTGTGGTCGGGGGCGCCAACTCGGCCGGGCAGGCAGCCCTGTCCCTCGCCGCCCGGGGAGCGACCGTGAATCTGGTCATCCGCGGCCACGACCTCGGAGCCCGCATGTCGTCCTACCTGACCGACCGGATCCGTGCCCATTCCCAGATCCGGGTCCACACCGGCAGCATGGTCCGCGAACTGGTCGGCGACGACGTCCTCACGTCGATCGTGATCGAGCGGCCGGGCGCGCGGCCGGAACGGCTGGCCAGCCATGGGCTGTTCTGCTTCGTCGGCGCCGACCCGGTGTCGGGCTGGCTCACCGGCGTGGCCAAGGCCGACGACGGCTTCGTCCTCACCGATGTCCGGCTGCCCGCCGGGTCGTCCGGCCCGCCCCTGCCGTTCCAGACGAGCGCACCCCGGGTGTTCGCGGTCGGCGACGTCCGTTCGGGCTCGACGAAACGCGTCGCCACGGCCGTCGGTGACGGCGCGAGCGCAATCTCCTTTGTCCACGTGGCGCTCAACGACGATTGACACCTCTATCGGTCTCCACCAACGCCGTCTCTGACCGGAGACATGGCTCCAACCTTGTCGATCGCCGGACGATGCCGGAACCATCCGTCTGAAGGGAGCACGCATGACCGTGCCGGCCGCGGTGGTCGCCCTGGCCGGCGGGGCGGAACGAGACCGACGCACAGACGCGCCGGTCGGCGAGGGCAACCAGTGGGCGGAGCTGGAGCGGCCGGGCTGCGCGATCTTCCCGACCGTCCTCGGCACGTCCCAGGTGGGCTCGGTCTTCTTCCACACGAACGGCCGAAGGTTGTCGGATCAATGCACTGAAGCGCCTTCGCGAGGGGATACCTCATCGTCGTCAGCTTGCGCCGGACGCATTCATACGTCCCACCCGACGTCGTCTACTACTGCCGCCGCCCGTACGCGGCCTGCGCCGATCTCGATGCGTGACGCACGGCGTCAGGTCACGGAACAGGTCCGCCAAGCTCTCGCACCAGCTGCTCAGCCCGGCGGGTGAAGAGGTGAGCTCCCCGCTCGGCGGACAGCGCACGTGCCCGCTCGGCGGCTGCCCGGGCCACCTCGACGCGGGTGCCTCCGGCCATCAGCAACCGGGCCCGCAGCAGGAACAGCAACCCCTCGGCGTAGCGCTCGCCGTAGGTTTCGACGACCCGGTCGGCGTGGTCGAGGGCAACGGCGGCGGCGTCCGGCCTACCGGCGGCGAGCCACATCTCGCCGATAAGGCCGTACCAGGTGGCGCGGCCGGTGAGCGGCGGGCCGAGCAGCATCTCCGTCAGCAGCGTTTCAGCCTCGGCCGCGGCTCCGGCCGGGTCGAGACCCGTCACGGCGCGCGCCCAGCATCGAATGATGCGGAGGTGCGCGCCGAAGAAGGCGAAGGAGAATCCGGGGTCCTCGGCGATGCCTCGTTCGGTGGTGCGCAGTGCCCAGGCGGGGTCGTCGGCGAGCGCCGCGATCACCGAGGCGAACGTCGCCCACACTGTGATCGCGTACGGGTCGGAACCGGCGGCCTCCAACGTGTCGAGCACCGGCCTGGCCGCGTCGAGGTCTCCGCGTGCATCCCGGCCGCGATGAGGTGGAGATCGCGCCGCAGCGGAAATTCGCTGTAGCCGGCGATGTCTTCGAGCAGCGTGCGGTCCGACCGCCTCTGGTATTCGAACGCGCTGCCGATCTCGCCGATGGCCCACTGGTAGATGGCCCACGCGTGCAGGCCGTAGGCGCGTAGGACGGGATCGGCCGACGCCTCGGTCTGTTCGAGGAACTGCCGCGCCAACCGTTTGGCGCGGTCGAGCTGCATTCCCTGGCAGTAGGCCGCCTGGCGGGACAGCAGGAAGTTGACGGCCTCCTCCTCGCGGCCGAGTTCGCGGGCCAGGTGCTCGGCGCGTTCGAGGAGGTCGGTCGCAGAGCCGACGTATCCGGACCCCATGCCGATGACAGCGGTGAGCTGTGACAGAGCGGACAGTTCGAGCTCGGCGAGACCCGCCGAGCGGGCTACCTGCGTCGCCGACCGGAGGTGCTGCTCGGCCGCTTCGAGAGCGGATTTGGCGACTGCCCGGCGGCCGGCACCGATGAGCGCGCTCGCGGTGCGGGACGGGTCCGCGAGGGGGCCGGCGGCCCAGAGATGGTGGGCGACGCGCTCGGCGACGGACTCGACGCTGCTTTCGGTGGCTTCCAGCGCGTCCGCCACGCGGAGATGCAGCCGGATCATCCGGTGCGGTGACGTGGTCGTAGCGACCGACTCGCGGACCAGGTCGTGTGCGAAACGCAGCGAGAACGGGTTCCCGGGAGTCGGCCCGAGCAGGCCGAGGTGGTCGACAGGCTCCAGCCGGTCGAGACAGGTCTGGGTGTCGAGCCCGGCAACGCGGGCGAGCAGGCCGAGGTCGACGTCGCGGCCGATGAGGGCCGCGGCTTGGAGCAGGTCGTACGCCTCGTCATCGAGGTGCGAGACGCGGTCGCGCACGACGTCCCGCACGGTCGACGGCACGGCCGCGTCCCCGCTGATGTCGTTCCCCGCTGCGAGCAGCCGGGACAGCTCTCGGACGAAGAACGGGTTGCCGGCCGTGCGCGCATGGATGCTGCGCACGACGCCGTCCCCGACGTCGCGGCCTGCCTCGCGGCGGACGAGTTCGGCGACCCCGGCCGGTCCCAGCGGGCCGAGGCGTATGCGGCGATGACCGGACACCCGGCTGGTCACCGCGAGCAGCCGGGACAACTCCGTTCCCAGCGTGGGGGCGCGGTCGCGGAGCGTGCCGATGATCGCGACGCCGCTCGGCAGCCGGACGGCCAAGTGACCGAACAGCTGCAGGGAAGCGACGTCGGCCCACTGGAGATCGTCGATAACAAGCACGACCGGCCGCGCGGCGGAGACTTCGCGGAGCAGCGCGACGACAAGTTCGAACAGGCGGAATTGGCCTCCGGCGTCGGCTTGCTCCGGCTCGGCCGGTGCCCGGTCGTCCGACTCGACGAGGTAGCTGAGCTCGCTGGTCAGCCACTTCTCGCGCGACGTCGGCGCCAGGGCGTCCAGGACCGTGCCGATGGCCCGCACCCACGGCCACATCGACGGTGCGCCGGCGTCCTCCAGGCAGTTGCCCCACACGACATGTGCGCCTCGCCCGTGGGCCGCATCGGTCACTTCTTCGACCAGCCGCGTCTTGCCGACTCCCGGCTCGCCCTCCACCAGGACGAGCCCGGTGCGGCCGGCCAGAGCGGACTCCACGGCCTGCCACACCACAGCGAGCTCCTCGACCCGGCCGACAAGCCCGGCGGCCGCCAGCGGTGGCTGCCCGGCGTCAATCGGGTCGGCGGCGGCCTGCGGCGGCGGGACGCTGGAACCCAGCACCCGCTGGTGGGCGGCCCGTAGCGCCTCACCGGGGTCGATGCCGAGTTCCTCAACCAGCCGCGCGCGGACCCGCAGGTAGGCGGACAACGCCTCGGCTTGGTGTCCGGCAGCCGCCAGGACCGAGACGAGGGCGGCCTGGACCGGCTCGTGCAGGGGGGCCAACGACGCGGCGAGGCGCAGGGGCTGGAGTATGCGCTCCGGCTGGCCCAGCGAGACCGCGAGCTCGGCCGCCGCGGTGCAGGCGTCGAAGAACTCGTGGTCGAGCGCGACGAACGTCGACATGGCGGCAGCCCCGTGATTCCAACCCTCGGCCGTGGACCCGCGCCACAGCCCGAGGGCGTCGACGTAGCATGCGAGCGCAGCCGTCTGCCGCCGCTCGGCCACGGCGGCCCCGGCCGCCCTCACCCGGCGGCGGAACAGGACGAGATCGAGGGTCTCGGACTCGGCCACGAACAGGTAGCTGTTCCCCCGACGCTGCAGATAGGACCCGCTCTCCCGCGCCGGCAGCGACGGTTCGAGGAGCCGGCGGAGCGCACCCACGTATTTCTGGACGATGTTGAGCGCGCTGGCCGGCACGTCGTCTTCCCAGATGAGGTCGATCAACTGGTTCGTGCTGACGGGCTGGCCGGCGTGGGCCAGCAGCAGCGCGAACAGGAGGACCTGTTGCCGCGGGCCGGTATCCAGCTCGACGCCGTCCCGCCAGACCCGCAACGGACCGAGGACCTCGATTCGGAGCGCGTGCTCGTGAGCCACGGTCGGGATTGCCACGCCTTACGATATCCCGAACGCATTGGCGATCTTGAGGTCACCGGCACTGAGCTGCTCAAGCCGGCGTTCCTCGTTCGCCGGCCGGGCGACGAGCTCGGCAGCGCTCCAGGCGGGACGGCTGACCAGCCGGTTCCCTATGATCCGCAACGCGAGAGGCAAGCCGCCGCACAGCTGCGCGAGCTGCGTCAGCGCCCGCTCGCCGTCCGATGCGGAGCGGTCGCCCAGAATCCCGGTCAGCAGTTCGGTGGCCTCCGCCAGGGGCAGGGGTCCCAGGCTGAGCCGGCGCACCCCCTCCAGGCCGGCCAACAGCCGGCGGCTGGTGATCAGGACCCGGCCGTGGCTGCCGCTCGGCAGCAATGGCCGGATCTGCTCCGCGGAGGCGGCGTTGTCGAGCACGGCCAGAACGTGTTTCCCCGCAAGCAGCGATCGGTACAAGGAGGCGCGATAGGGAACGCCATGGGGTATTGCGTGATCCGCGACGCCGAGCGCACGAAGCAGCAGCCCCAAAGCCTCCCTGGCAGCGACGGGGTGCGGGGACATGCCGAACAGATCGAGAAAGAACTTCCGTCCCGGAAATCGGTCCGCAGGGCATGGGTGGTCCGAACGGCGAACGTCGTCTTCCCCAGACCGGCAGGGCCGGTGATCAGCCCGACGCCGGCCGCCCCCGGCGAGGAGCCGGCGTGCACCAGATCGTTCGTCCAGGTCGGCTCGGCGGCCCGGCCGGTGAAGTCGCCGACGGATCGGGGGAGCGCGCACAGACCGGTCGGGCGGGTCCAGTGATTCCGCAGGCGGCCGTCCCGCGCCAGTTCGATGAGCTGCTTGCGGGCGCTCTCATCGAGAGCGAGTGCGTCCGCGAGGGCGGTGACGGTCCGGTGCTGAGGTCCTCTGCTGCGTCCCCGCTCCATGTTGGACAGGCTTCGGGCACTCACCTCCGAAGCTTTCGGCGAGCTGTTCCAACGTGAGACGCGCCGCGTGCCGATGGTGTCAACCCGGTGATGCCCAGCTGCTCCACCAGCTTGTCCACCCGCCGGGTTGACACGCGCCCGACGCGGCGGGACGTGGTACGGCGAATCCGGCGCTGTCATACGGCGGTCGAACCGGCCCAGGACTACGACGTCCCCTCAGTAGCGGAAATCTCCGTCCTTGACCGCGCTCACGAACACACCCCATTCACCATGCCCACATCGAAGCACCGGACCATCGGGATTCTTGGAGTCGCGGACGGCCGTCACATCCGGAAGATTCACCGCCACTTCGACACACTCTCCCCCGTCATCGCCTGACCGTGCCGATTTCCGCCACACCGCTTCGCTCAGGTCCACTTCCGACTCACCACTTCCTCGATGGCCTGCCAGGACTGACGTTGTGAGTAAGCGTCCGCGCGCAGAATGTCGTAACGGCGGACGATGTCCGTGATCATGCTCCTGTCGGTGATCGTCCGACCACGGGGCTGACATTCCACTCGCACCGTATACGCATTGCCACGCATCTCCGCAATGGCATACGCCCCCAAAAGCCCGGAGAGCACCTCAGCGCTATACGGAACCACCTGAATAGTGATGTTGGGCCGCTGAGCCAGCTCTAACAGATACACGAGTTGTTCACGCATCACCGACGCACCACCCACAGAGCGGTGAAGAACACCTTCGTCCACCAAACACATGACCGCCGGCGGGTCGGCTCGCGAGAACAGAGTCCCGCGCTGCATTCGCCCGGCCACCCGCCGCTCCACCTCGTCGGCCGTGATGTCGGGCGCACAGGAGATGACTCTCCGCGCATAGCCCTCCGTCTGCATCAACCCCGGCACCAGCAAAGGTGCCCAGAACCGCAGTGCCGTCGCCCGCTGCTCCTCCACCGCCCAGTCGCGGAAGTGGGCGGGGACCGGCGGGGGTGGCGGCCAGACCTCCGCGTGCAGTCGGGCGATGACGCCGTCCAGGCCGAACACCTCGTCGCACAGCTCGGCGAAACGCCCCGACGGGCGGAGCTTCGACGTCTCCACCATCGCCACCGAACTGGTGGAGAACCCCAGTCGCCGCGCCAGTTGCTTCTGCGTCAGCCCGGCCGCGAGCCGCTGCCGCCGTACCTCGTACGCGAACCGTGCACGCGGCGACTCCTCCGGGTCGATGTCGATCATCCTGGTCATGAGGTCCCCTCGCGCCTGAGCAGAACCGACTCACCGACCTCAGAACAACTCTGAAGTCATTCAGTAGTCAATCGACAACCAACGGTAATCGACCAGCGCCAATCTGAGGGCGAGAACGCACCACCCATCAGGGCCACAGCCCCGAGAAACCCGACCCGCGAGGAAACCATGACCGGCCGTCCGAGCCGACACTACGCGGACTTCCCGCCTCACCCGGCGTCAGCCTCCGAGGCCCGCCACCACGTCCGCGCCACCCTCACGATCTGGCGGCTCCCCCACCTGATCGACACCGCACAACTGATCGTCTCCGAACTCATCACCAACGCCGTCAAAGCCACCACGACCTGCCCCGTCCGCCTGACCCTGGACCCGTCCCCGCCCCACCTCCTGATCGAGGTCTGGGACCCCGACCCCACCCCGCCGAGTCCGAGAACCCCGTCTCCTCTGGACGAGGGCGGCCGGAGCCTGTTCCTCGTGGAGACCCTCGCCGCCGCCTGGGGCCACCACACCACCCCCCACGGCAAGACCGCCTGGTGCACCCTCCCCACCACCCCGGAAAACCCGGCGGCGCCACCCCCGGACCCTTCTCTAAAGTCTTCGGGTGTTTCCGCTCACGAAGGGATCCCGGGACCATGGCCGACCGCCATCCGCCCATCGAGCCGTACGCCACCGGCATGCTCGACGTAGGCGACGGCAACCACATCCACTGGGAGACCAGCGGCAACCCCGCCGGCAAACCGAGCCTGGTCGTCCACGGCGGCCCCGGCTCCGGCAGTTCCCCCGGCACCCGCCGTTTCTACGACCCCGACCTGTACAACATCATCCAGTTCGACCAACGCGGCTGCGGCAGGAGCACCCCCCACGCGAGCGACCCCGCGACCGACATGACCGTCAACACCACCCACCACCTGATCGCCGACATGGAACGCCTGCGAGACCACCTGAACATCGACCGCTGGCAACTCTTCGGCGGCTCCTGGGGCTCCACCCTGATCCTCGCCTACGCCGAGGCCCACCCCGAGCGCGTGACGGAGATCCTCCTCACCGGTGTCACCACCACCCGCCCCGCCGAGATCGACTGGCTCTACAAGGGAGTAGGCCGCTTCTTCCCCGAAGAATGGCACCGCTTCCAGGCAGCAGGAGGCGGTCACTCCACCAGCCCCGGCTTGCTCACCGCCTACGCCCGACTGATGGACTCCCCGGACCCCGGCGTCCGCGCCGCCGCCGCCCTGGCCTGGTGCACCTGGGAGGACACCGTGATCTCCCAGGAACCCAACGGCGTCAAGAACGCCTACAGCAACCGCCCCGACAGGTCACTCCTGGCCTTCGTCCGCATCTGCGCCCACTACTTCTCCAACAACGCCTGGCTGGAAGAAGACGCCATCCTCAAGGAAGCGAACCGCCTGAAAGGCATCCCCGCCGTCCTCCTCCACGGCCGCCTCGATCTCGGCAGCCCCCTCGACACCCCCTGGCACCTCACCCGCACCTGGCCCGACGCCACCCTGCACGTGATCGACGACGCCGGCCACACCGGCAGCGCCACCCTCCGCTCCCACGTCCTCGACGCCCTCCAACGTTTCGCCACCCGACAGGCGAGCCGACCCCACTATGGTCACGGTACGACACGTTGACATGATCCTTCGTACATGACCGGCACCGCGCCCTGAGGGACGCGGTGCCGGTCGTGTCATGTGCGGGCGGTCATCTGGTCAGGGAGAAGTCCTTGATCCTTGCCGGGCCGGTGAAGACCAGGTAGAGGTCGTGGGTGCCGCTCAGCCTTGGCATGGGGGCCGAGGTGGTCGTGTAGGTGTACTTGTCGGCGGTCGTGGCGGGCTGGAGGGTGGCCAGGAGGCGGCCGGTGGGGGAGCCCTGGCGGAGTTCCACGTGGACGGGGGTCTGGGTGGAGGTCGTGGCGGTGAAGGTGGTGGGGGTGTTCAGGGCGGCGTCCTCGAAGGAGAGCCAGGTGCCTGCTTGGGCGGCTACGGCGTCGCCGGTGGTCTTGGTGTGGTCCACCAGTTCGGCGGCGGAGTGGTCGTCGAAGGTGGTGGCCTGGGTGGGGCCGGTGAGGTTTCTCGGGGGGATGGTCTCGCCGGCCACCTGGAGGGTGGTGCGGAGGTGGATGGCGGTGGAGGAGGAGCCGACCAGGATGTCGTGGGTGGACTTCTCCACGGACCAGCGGTCGCGGGTGACGTCCCAGAGGGCGAGGTCGGAGGCCTTGAAGGTGAGGGTCACGGTCTTGGTCTGGCCGGGGGCCAGGTGGACCCGCTGGAAGGCGCGCAGTTGCTTGACGGGTTGCTTGGTGCGGCTGGTGTGCTGGTGGGTGTAGAGCTGGACGACCTCGTCGCCGGCCACGCGGCCGGTGTTCTGCACCTTCAGGGAGGCGGTGACGGTGCCGTCGGGGCGGGCCGAGGCGGCGTTCAGCTTGAGGCCGGAGTAGGCGAACGTGGTGTAGCTGAGGCCGTGGCCGAAGGGGTACAACGGCTTGGCCTTGGAGTACAGGTAGGTCGCGTTCGCCTTGATGATGTCGTAGTTGAGGATGTCGGGGAGGTCGCTCGCCGCGCGGGGCCAGGTCTGGGTGAGGCGGCCGGCGGGGCTGACGTCGCCGAAGAGGATGTCGGCCAGGGCGTTGCCGGTCTCCGCGCCGGCGTGGGTGGTCCACAGGATGGCGGGGACGTTGGCCTGGAGCCAGTTGATGGTCGTCGGGTAGCTGTTCTCCAGGATGACGACGGTGTTGGGGTTGGCCTTCGTCACGGCCTTGACCAGGGCCTCCTGGGCGGCGGCGAGGTTCATGTCGGTGCGGTCGTGGTCCTCGCGGCCGTTGATGAAGGGCATGCTGCCGACCACGAGGACGGCGGCGTCGGCGGCCTTGGCGGCGGCGACGGCGGTGGCGGTGCCGTCGGTGACGAGTTCCTTGGTGAACTTCGCGGCCTTGTCTGCGGTGGTGAGGGCGAGGGTGCCGTCGGCGTTCGGGGCCAGGTACTTGTTGGGGCCGAACCAGTCGTAGGCGGTCTCGTAGCCGGCGTAGCGGAACAGGTAGGTGCCGTCGGACTGGGGTTCCAGCTTGAACTGCTGCTGGACGAACCAGCCGTTGGGCTGGGTCTGGTCGTTCACGAAGTTCGACCAGTTGTAGCCGACGTACCTGCCGTTGGCGGCGCTGCGCAGGGTCAGCACGCCGTCGCCCCAGTCGAACGCGTCGAACTGGGTGGTGGGACCGGTGGTGGTGGCGCTCTCGGTGAGGACGGCGCCGGACGTGCCCGTGCCGGCGGTGACGTACTTGCCGGTGGCGACGTTCTTCAGGGCGATGCGGTCGGCGCCCTCGGTGCCGGTGACGGTGGCGCCGGCGCCGAGGCGCTCGCGGATGCCGGCCAGCGGGGTGACCTTGTAGGGAAGGCTGCCGGAGTACCAGTCGGTGTACAGGGTGTCGGACAGCGGGCCGATGACGGCGACCTTGCGGGTGGACGGGCTGAGCGGCAGCGTGCGGCCGGAGTTCTTCAGCAGCACGGTGGCCGCGGCGGCGGTGCGGCGGTTCAGGGCGCGGTGGGCGGGGCTGTTGATCACGTCGGGGGTGATGCCGCCGTACGGGCCGCCGCCCGGGTCGAACTCGCCGAGGCGGAAGCGGATGGACAGCAGGTGGCGGACGGCGCGGTCGATGTCGGCCGCGGTGACGAGGCCCTGGGACAGCGCGGTGGTGATCGCGTTGACGGTGGGAGCGGAGTTGGTGTCGTCGGTGGTGTAGCTGTCGATGCCGGCCTTCAGCGCGGCGGCGTCGCCCTCGGCGAGGCTCGGGTAGTACGCCTGGGAGTTGACGAGGTTGTTCGGGGCGTGCGCGTCGGTGACGTTCATCAGGTCACGGCGGGTCCACGAGCGCACCACGTCGTTCATGTCGGGGTTCACGGTGGCGGGGCGGCCGTTGACCAGGTTGTACGACGCCATGACGCCGGTCGCGGCGTCGGCGGCGATGGCGGGCTTGAAGGCCGCCTGGTCGTACTCCTGCTCCACCCGGGGCCGCAGGCTGGAGTTGGAGGTGTCGCGCCGCACCTCGTTGTTGTTGGCGAGGTAGTGCTTGAGCGTGGGTGCGGCCCGCAGGTGGTCGGGGTCGTCGCCCTGGATGCCGGAGCCGTACGCCACGGACATCGCGCCGGTGAGGGTCGGGTCCTCGGAGTAGCCCTCCTCGTTGCGGCCCCACCGGGGGTCGCGCAGCAGGTTGACGACCGGCGCCCACAGGTTGAGTCCCCACACCCGGGGGTTGCGCGCGTTGAAGCCGCGGGCCTCGGTGCCGACGGCGGTGCCGACCTGCTTGATCAGCGCCGGGTCCCAGGTGCTGGCCAGCCCGACCGCCTGCGGGAACACGGTGCCGTCCGCGGTGACCACGGCGCCGCCGTTGTCGACGTCGGTGGACCACGCGACGCCGTGCAGCGCCTCGGTGCCGGTCTTGAACAGGCCTATGCCGAGGCGCGGGATGGCGGGCTGGAACTGGTGCAGCAGGGAGATCTTCTCGGCCTGAGTGAGCCGCCCGAGCAGGTCGTCCACGCGCTGGGCGAGCGGTAGCGACGGATCTCGGAACGGCGGGTCCTCGGCGGCGCGGGCCGGGGCGGCCAGCAGGGTGACGACCAGGCCGAGCGCGGCGGCAA
This sequence comes from Sphaerisporangium sp. B11E5, assembly GCF_039871875.1. NCBI lineage: Bacteria > Bacillati > Actinomycetota > Actinomycetes > Streptosporangiales > Streptosporangiaceae > Sphaerisporangium > Sphaerisporangium sp. B11E5. The sequence goes on from NZ_JBDPMD010000049.1 coordinate 13,163, forward strand.
GGCCCAAAGTGCGACGGGGGGACATAGGGCGCCTCCAGGTCAGGTGGTTCGACGCGGGTGAAAGGTCATTTGACGGCCCCGACGGTGACGCCGCGGGTCAGCGTGCGCTGGAAGATCAGGAAGAACGCCACCGCGGGCACGATGCCGAGCAGCGCCGACGCGCTGGACATGGTGGCGTCCATCATCTTGTCGCCCTGCAGCACGCCGAGGGCGACCGGCACGGTCTGGGTGTCGTTGGAGATCAGGAACACCAGGGGCAGGAAGAACTCGTTCCAGGTCCAGATGAAGAAGAAGATCAGCAGCACGGTCAGCGTGGGACTGCTGATCGGCACCACGATGCGCCACAGGATGCGCCACCGGGACGCACCGTCGATGGCCGCCGCCTCCATGATCGCCCGGGGGAAGTCCCCGAGCACGGCGGACAGCAGGTACGTGCCGAACGCCCCCTGGATCACCGTGAAGATGATGATCACGGCGAGCCGGCTGTCGTACAGGCCCACCTGCTTGGCCAGGTAGTACAGCGGGTAGACCAGCGCCTCCTGCGGCAGCGTGTTGGCGAGCAGGAACAGCACGAGGATCCACAGCCTGCCGCGCACCCGGCCGATGCCGAGCGCGTAGGCGTTCAGCACCGACAGCAGGACGGCGAGCACGGCCACCGACGCGCTGATCACCAGGCTGTTGAGCAGCTTCTGGCCGAAGCCGACCCGCTCCCAGAACTGGACGATCCCATCGAGGTAGAGGCCGTGCGGCAGGCTCAGCGGCCCGCCGGAGGAGTAGTCCGCCGGGCTCTTGACGGCGTTCAGCGCGACGATCGCGAACGGCAGCAGCATCACCACCGCGAGCACGGCCAGCGCGAACAGGACCGCCCACCGGCCGGGGCCGCGCGTCATGACTCACGCTCCTGGACCCGCAGGAACAGGAACGTGACGACGACGATGACGAGCGCGAGCACGGTCGCGATGGCCGCGCCGTAGCCGACGTTGGCCTTCTCGAAGAAGTTCAGGTAGCTGAAGTACGACGGCACGATCGTGGCCCGCCCGGGCCCGCCCCGGGTGAGCACGAAGATGGGACCGAAGACCTTGAGCGCGGCGATGGTGCAGGTGAGGAGCACGACGAATATCTCCGGCCTGATCTGCGGCACCGTGATGTGCCAGAACCGGCGCCACCAGGACGCCCCGTCGATCTCGGCCGCCTCGTACAGCGCGGGATCGGCCCGTTGCAGGCCGGCCATGAAGATGACGACCGGGTAGCCGAGCTGGAACCACACCATGATCGCCATCACGGTGGCCAGGGCGAGGTCGGGGTCGCCCAGCCAGTTCTCCGTCAGCGAGCCGAGCCCCACCGCCTGGAGGATCTCGTTCAGCGCGCCGTACTCCGGGTGCAGCATCCAGCCCCACACCACGCCCGCCACCGCCACCGGCAGCACCTGCGGCAGGTAGTACGCGGCGCGCAGAGCGCTCACGGTGCGGGTGCCGAACCGTTTGCCGATGTAGTCGAACAGCGCGGCGGCGAGCACGAGCCCGATGGCGGTCGGCACGATCGCCATGGCGACGATCAACGCGACGTTGTGCTGGAACGACGCCCAGAAGATCTCGTCCGACAGCAGCCGTTCGTAGTTGTCCAGGCCGATCCACCGGGGCGTGCCGAACCCGCTCCACCGTGTGAAGCTGGCCGCGACGTTCATCAGGAACGGCACGATGACGACCGCGACGAGTAGCACCGCCCCGGGGATCAGGTAGAGCCAGTAGCCCCGTCGTGCGGAATGGTTCATGAGGTCAGTTGCCGATGTCGGCGGCGTTCTCCTGGTACGGCCCGGCGAGCTCGTCCAGGACCTTGTCCGGTGTCTTGGTGCCGTTGATCAGCTCCTGCACCCCGGCCACCATGACGTCGTAGTACCCGGGGGCGGGCCAGTCGGGGTAGAACGCCAGGCCGTCCTGCGCGGACAGCTTGTTGAAGTTCTCGATCAGCTCCTTGTTCTTGGGATCGGTGATCGCCGCCGGGTCGGCCGCCACCGGGATGCCGCCCGCGTTGCCCAGCTTGTTCTGGATGTCCTTGCCCATGGTGATGTCGATGAAGTCGTAGGCGAGGTCCTTGTTGGCCGACCGCTCCGGCACCACCCACAGGTTGCCGCTGGACCCGGCGCTCATCTTGTTGCCCGGCCACAGGAACGTGCCCCACTCGAAGTCCTTGACCTGCGTGGTCATCCGGCCGTACCACCAGCTACCGGAGACCATGATCGGGTACTTGCCGGAGATGAACCCGACCCCCATGTCCTCGGCCTTCAAGCCCGCCGAGTCCTTGGAGACGTACCCCTTCTTCACCCAGTCGGCGAAGGTCGTCGCGCCGTAGGTCAGCTCCGGCCCGTGGAAGTCCACCGGCGCCTTGTAGAGCTGGAACGCGTCCACCCACGGCCGTTGCGCCTTGCTCAGCGCGAGCTGGTACACGACCTGCTGGGCGGGGTACTCCGCGCCGCCCATCGCGAGGGGGGTGACGCCAGCCTTGACGAACTTGTCCATCGCCGCGGTGAACTCGTCGAGCGTGGTGGGCACCTCGACGCCCTGCTCGGCGAAGGCGTCCTTGTTGTAGTAGACCATGACGTACTCGCCGTAGTTCGGCACGCCGAACCACTTGCCGGACCCCATGATGCCCCGGTCGTCGTACCTGGCGGTGGTCTGCAGGCTCGGGCTGAGCAGCTTGTCCCAGCCGCGCTTGGCCGCCTCGGCGCTGAGGTCGGTGAGCAGGCCCTGCTTGGACAGCAGGCCCGCCGTGGCGTTGCCCTTGTTGTACTCCATGATGTCGGGGGCCTGGTCGGAGCCGAGCACCATGCCGGCCGTCTTCTGGATCTGCTCGAAGCCCTTCTCCTCGAACTTCACCGTGACGCCGGGGTGGCTCGCCTCGAACTTCTTGATGGCGTCCGCCCAGGCGGCGCCCATGGCGCTGTCGGCGCCCTCGTAGTGCCACAGCTTCAGGGTGCGCGGACCGGCGGAGCCCCCGCCGCTCCCGCCGGGCTCCGCGGAGCCGCACGCGGCCAGGACGAGCGCCATCGCGCCCGCCACCGCCGCCGATATCGTGGTACGTCCCAGGTTGGACATGGTGGTTCTCCCAGCTCTGCTCAGCCGGTCAGCCGACGACGGCCCGCGTGGGGGCGCCGGCGACGGGGGCGATGTGCACCTGCGTGATCGACGCCGGGCCGGACGCGGCGACGCGCAGCACATCGCCGTCCCGGGTGGCGGTGACGGTGGTGTCTCCGTCGACGTCGTGGATGGTGGTACGGCTCGTGGTGCCGTCCGCGCCGCCGTAGCTGGCCACGGTGACGCCGTCGAACGGCGCGTCGCCGACCGTGTCGCGAAGCTCGGTGAGCGGGATCAGCGCGCCGTACCGGACGAACAGCGGGATCTGCGCGAGCGGCGTGGTGACCGTGAGGTACCTGCCCCCCTCGTGGACCTCGTGGGTCCAGTGATCGACCCAGCGCCCGGCGGGCAGGTAGACCTGCCGGGTGCCGTCAGGGTCGGTCATCGGCGCGACCAGCAGGTCGGGCCCGAGGAGGTACTCCAGGTCGGCCTGCCAGGCCACCGGGTCGTCGGGGAAGTCGACGCACAGCGCCCGCATCATGGGGGCGCCGGTGCGGGCCGACTCCACGGCCGCCGAGTAGATGTACGGCATCAGCCGGTACCGCAGCCGCAGCGCCTCGGCGGCCAGCTCCTCCACCGCGGGGAACTCCCACGGCTCGCGGCTGGTGGTGCCGTGGAACCGGACCAGCGGCGACAACGCGCCGAACTGCGCCCACCGCGCGTACAGGTCGTCGGTGGGACGGCCGGTGAAGCCGCCCGCGTCGTGGCTCCAGTACGGCACGCCGGACAGGCCGTGCGCCAGGCCGCCGCGCAGCGTGCTCGCCATCGAGGAGTAGGAGGTGAAGCTGTCCCCGCTCCACTGCGCCGCGTGCCGCTGCCCCCCGAGGAACGACGAGCGCGCCCACACCATGCCGTGGCCGTTCTCCTCGCGGGTCACCTCGGAGACCAGGTCGTTGAACAGCAGCGTGTAGACGTTGTGCAGCTCGGTGCCGGTCATGCCGTTGGAGGCCACCGCGTCGGCCGGGACGCCCTCGGCGAAGTCGGTCTTGAACAGCGCGACGCCCTGGCGCAGCAGCCCGCGCAGCGCCTCACGGAACCAGGCGGCGGCGGCCGGGTTGGTGAAGTCGACGATGCCGCCGGCCGGGTAGGAGCCGTGCCAGGAGTCGGCGACGTACGTCTCGCCGTCCCGGTTCCTCAGGAAGTACCCGGCGGCGTCGCCCTCGGCGAAGACGGGACTGAGGTGGGAGACGTAGGGGTTCATCCACAGGCAGACCTTGAAGCCCTGCTCCGCGAGCGCGGCGAGCATGCCCTCGGGGTCGGGGAAGTTCACCGGGTCCCAGCGCAGGTCGGACCAGTTGTCCTCGGCCTGCCAGTAACAGTCCAGGTGGAGGACGTCGCAGGGGATGCCGCGCTCGCGGATCTTCGCGGCCCTGGCCAGCACCCGCTCGGCGGAGTCGCGGTAGAAGCCCGAGGAGATCCAGCTCCCGAAGGCCCACTTGGGGGGCAGCGCGGGGGCGCAGGTCAGGCGGTCGTACCGGGCCAGCACCTCGGGCACGGCCGGCCCGGCGATCAGGTAGTAGTCGATCAGGTCGTCCGGGACGACGATCTCCAGGCAACTGTGGGTGGCGCGGCAGACGTCGAACTCCACCGGCATGCCGCTGTCCACCAGCAGGCCGTAGCCGCGGCTGGACACGAACAGCGGGACGTTCTTGTAGGAGCGGTCGGACTCGGCGCCGAAGGCGTCGAAGTTCCACATCAGCGGGCGCTGGCCGCGTTTGTCCAGCGGGGTGAACTTCTCGCCGAACCCGCCGAAACGCTCGTCGGGGCGCGCGGCGAAGCTCTCGTGGTAGGCCACCGTGGCGCCGTCCGCCTGGGAGCGGCCGAACGGCAGGGTGCGCAGCCGGCCGCTGATGTCCACGTGGCCGCGGTCCTGCTCGGTCAGCACGCGGCCCGTCGCGTCGGTGAACCGCAGGTGCCAGGGGTCCAGGGTGATCTCGGCCCGCACGGACCCGGCGTCCACGACCACGCGGTCGTCCCCGGTGTCGATGCGGGTGGCCGCGTACTGCCCGGGGGTGACCATCTGCAGGGCGCGGGCGCTGCGGGTGCGGGCCCCGACGTCCTGGCTCAGCCGGACACGGATCACGCCCTCTCCCGCGGCGCTCACCTGCACGACGAGCACCTCCTCGGCCGAGGTGGACGCCTTCAGCGTCACGCCGTGCGCGTCGGCGGCCATCGGCTCGGCCCGGGTGACGGCGGACAGGCCGCTCTCGCCGTGGGCGCGCACCGGGAGCTCCGGCGGATCCGCGCTGAAGTACTCGTGCGCGACCAGGGGCGGACGGTAGGGCATTGACACGCTCCTCGTTGGCGGCGGGCGACGCGAATTAGTTTGCTGGCTATACGAACAAACGTCAACGGAGAGCGGGCGGGTCGAGGCGTCGTTGACATCGCGGCCACACGATCTTTAGTTTGGTCCTCACACGAAAACCGGGGCAGGAGTGAGGGACCACGGACACACCGGAGCACACCGCCCGGCTCTGGTACGGCGGCGACCACAACCCCGAGCAGTGGCCCAGGGAGGTCTGGGCCGAGGACGCGGAACTGATGCGCGCGGCCGGCGTCACCCTCGTCACGGTCGGCGTCTTCTCGTGGGCCGAGCTGGAGCCCGAGCCGGGGCGGTTCAGCTTCGGGTGGCTGGACCGGGTGCTCGCCCTGCTGCACGAGGCCGGCGTCGGGGTCTGCCTCGCCACCCCCACCGCCGCTCCCCCGCCGTGGTTCGCCCGGGCCCACCCGGACGCGCTGCCGGTGCGGGCCGACGGCACGCGGGTGGCCCACGGCAGCAGGGACACCTACTGCGTGTGCGCCCCGGCCTACCGGGAGGCGTCAGGACGGATCGTCCGCGCGGTCGCGGAGCGGTACGCGGGCCACCCGGCGCTCACGCTGTGGCACGTGCACAACGAGTACGGCACGTGGTGCCACTGCGACCATGTCGCGGCGGAGTTCCGCGCCTGGCTGCGTGACCGGCACGGCACCCTGGCGGCGCTGAACGACGCCTGGACGACCGCGTTCTGGAGCCAGCGGTACTCGGCCTGGGAGGAGATCGGGCCGCCGCGGGCAACGCAGTACCTGCCGAACCCGTCCCAGGTGCTGGACTTCCGCCGGTTCCTGTCCGACGCGATGCTCGGGCACTTCCGGGCCCAGCGGGACGTGCTGCGGGAGCTCAGCCCGCACGTGCCGGTCACCACGAACCTCGCGTTCGGGAGCTGGGTGCCGGTGGACCCGTGGCGGTGGGCGGGCGAGGTGGACCTCGTGGCGCTCGACCACTACCCCGGCGACCGCGACGCCGCCGCCGAGGAGACCGCGTTCGCCGCCGACCTCGCCCGGGGGTGGGCGGGGGGACGGCCGTGGCTGCTGATGGAGCAGGCCGCCGGGGTGGTGTACACGGGGCCGCGCATGCTCGCCAAGCGGCCAGGGGAGATCGCGCTGCACAGCCTGTCGCACATAGCGCGCGGGTCGGCCGGGGCGATGTTCTTCCAGTGGCGCGCCTCCCGCGGCGGGGCGGAGCTGTGGCACGGCGGCATGGTGCCGCACGCGGGCCCCGACAGCCGGGTGCACCGCGAGATCCAGGCCCTCGGCCGGCTGCTGCCGTCCCTGGCGGGGCTGCGGGCACCCGGCCCGGTGTCGGTGGGGGCGCGGGCGGCGATCCTGTGGGACGCGCAGTCGTGGTGGGCGCTGGAGGCCCCGGCGTTCCCGTCGGCGGAGCTGCGGTACCTGGACGCGGTACGGCAGGCGCACCGGGTGGTGTGGCGGGGCGGCGTGCCGGTGGACTTCGCCCACCCGGATCACGATTTATCGGCCTATGACGTGGTGCTGGTGCCGTGCCTCTACCTCGTCTCCGACGCCACCGCGGCCCGCCTCACCGCCTACGTCGAGGGCGGCGGCACCCTGGTCGTGTCGTTCTTCAGCGGCGTCGCCGACGAGCACGCCAGGGTGCGCCTCGGCGGGTACCCCGGCGCCCTGCGGGACCTGCTCGGCGCACGGGCCGAGGAGTTCCTCCCCCTCGACGCGCCCGTCCCGGTCCGCCTGACAGAGCCCGGGCCGCTGGACGCCACCGGGACCATGTGGAGCGAGCGCGTCGAGCCCCGTGGCGCCACCGTGATCGGCACCTACGCGGGCGGCGACCTGGACGGCCTGCCCGCCGTCACCCGGCACACCCGCGGCGCGGGCCGGGCGTTCTACCTCTCCACCCGCCTGGACGACGCCGCGTACGGCCACGTCCTGACCGCCGCCGGCCTGCCGCCCGCCCCCGCTCCCCCGGGTGTCGAGCTGATCCGGCGCCGCGGCGCGGACGACCGGGACTGGCTGTTCGCCCTCAACCACTCCCCCGAGCCCAGGACGATCTCCGCCCGCGGCACCGACGCGGTCACCGGCGCGGAAACCGGCGGCTCGGTGAGCCTGCCGCCCCGCGGCTTCACCGTCCTGCGCGTCTTACGGGACGGACACGAAACGGCCACGAAGGAATCCGGTCCGGGGGGTGCAACCGGATAACAAGGGAAAGGCAAGCGAGACAGGCGACAGTCGTCTCATCACCCCGCGTGAAGCGTCCGGAGGGAGAGAGCGATGAGGCGAATCAGAGTGAACCAGCGCCGCGCGATCCGCCGCACCACGAACGCGTTCGTCCTGGATCTGCGCTCTCCATCGGGGCGCCCCCTCCCGTACTAGAGATCTTTACAATAGTCTTACGACGACATCTGTAGACATCTCTATAACGAACGCATCACGTCGGGGGGAATCCATGAGAAGGCTGACCGCCGTACCCGCCTACGTACCCCGCACCAAGGTGCGGGACATCCGTTCCGCCCACCCTCGCCGCCGCCCCAAGGACACCAAGGTCGTGCACCTCCAGTCCTACACGGGCCGCAACGTCGTGCGCTTCCCCGGCAACCCGACCCCCGCCGCCTGACCGGCGCGAGCGGACGTCAGGCGGGCGCCGCCGCGCGGGCGAGCGCCGCGGCGGTGAAGTGCTCGGGATAGGGCGAGAGGGCCTTGGCCTCGGCGGCCGTCATCTCCCCGGCCGCGACCGCGCGGCACAACGTCGCCACCTCGAGCAGGTCCGCCCGCTGCGCCGCCACGAAGGCGACGTCCACCGGCTCGCCGTGGCCGGGCACCACGGTGGACGCCCCGAGCGTCATCAGCCGCAGCACCGCGGACGGCCAGACCAGCGGGAACGAGTCCTCGAAGGCCGGCGGGGCCCCCTGCTCCACCAGATCGCCCGCGAAAACGACACCGGCGTCCGGCACGTGCACCACGAGGTCGTGCCCGGTGTGGGCGAGCCCGGGGTGGAGCAGCCGCACCTGCCGCCCGCCGAGGTCGATCTCCGCCTCGTCGGGGACGAGCAGGCCGGGCGGCACGATGCGGGCCGTCTCGACGCGCCGGGCGATCTCGTCGCGCCCGCCCTCGCGGTAGAACTCCGCCATGGCGGCCCGTTGCGTCTCCCCGCCGCCCGCGAGCTCCTCGGCGCACCCGGGATGCCCCCACACGGGGCACTCCCCGAACGCCGCCGTGCCGAAGGCGTGGTCGAAGTGCGCGTGCGTGACGACGACCGTCCACGGCAGCGCGGTGACCTCCCGCACGGCCGCCGCGAACTCCGCGCCTTGCGTCTCGTCCCCCCCGGTGTCCACCACCAGGCATCCGCGTTCCCCGACGACCAGCCCGAGGGACAGGTCCAGCTCGTCGTACCGCCGCACCAGCACCCCGTCGCCGACCTCGGCCCAGCGCCCCATGGCCCGCGGCTCGCTACTGCCGCGGCCCGGTGTGGGGCGCCGCGTCGAGATGGGCGAACACCTCCGCGGAGACGTCCTCGCCGTGCTCCGCCCCGATCAACGCGGCCAGCTCCCCCCGCAGCTCCAGCTCGACCTGCCGGGTGACCGCCGCCACGACGTACCGCCCGAACCCCTCGTCCCCCGCGCGTGACCGCACGGCCGCGACGAGCGCCTCAGGCATCGCGACGGTGACGTCCCGCGTCACCGTCGCGTCCTCGGCCACCCCCGGGTCACCGTCCGGCCCCGCCGACCGCCCGAGGAACCCGGGCGAGGTGGCGGAAAGGTTCTCCAGGAACGCGACCGCCTGAGCGAGGTCCCCCTCACTCAGCTTCGCCGCGGGCTCTCCGTCCCATGCCAGCAGAGACCGGTCCCCGGACTCCCCCGCTGCTGGCGCAACCGGCTCTGTGCTCACGCGCCGATGCTAACCGAAATCGCGCGCCGGGCGGCGGACACGGCGGTCCGCCGCCCGGGTGCGGCCGGTCAGCTGCAGCCGCTGGTGCTGCCGCAGCCCTCGCAGACGTAGCAGCTTCCGGCGGGGCGCATCTTGGTGCCGCAGGTGAGGCACAGCGGGGCGTCGGCGGTGCGGCCCTGGTGGCTCTCCAGGGCGGGGGCGGTGCCGCCCTGGTGGTCCGCGGCCTGGTGGCCGGTCGTGGCCGGGGGCGGGGTGGGGTCGGCGGGCTTCTCCTCGATGGGAGCCGACTGGGCCAGGGCGGCGGTGTCGATGACCTCGGTGACCGTGGCCGGGTCCTCGCCTCGCTGCTGGGCGGCGCGTTCGGCGGCGGAGAAGACGCCGAGGGCGGCGCGGTCCTCGTAGGGCAGGTGGTCCAGGGCGAGGCGGCGGAAGATGTAGTCCACCACCGAGGCGGCCATGCGGATGTCGGGGTCGTCGGTCATGCCTGCGGGCTCGAACCGCATGTTGACGAACTTGCTGACGTAGGTCTCCAGCGGCACGCCGTACTGCAGGCCCACCGAGATGGCGACCGAGAAGGCGTCCATCACGCCCGCCAGGGTGGAGCCCTGCTTGGACATCTTCAGGAAGACCTCGCCGAGGCCGTCGTCGGGGTAGGACGACGCGGTCATGTAGCCCTTGGCGCCGCCCACGGTGAAGCGGGTGGTGCTGCTCGGCCGCTGGTTCGGCAGGCGGCGGCGGGTGGGCCTGGCCACCTCGACGACCTGCACGACCGGCTCGGGGGCCGCGACCGGTTCGGCGGTCTTGTCGCCGCCCTTCTTGGAGACCGACAGCGGCTGGCCGACCTTGCAGTTGTCGCGGTAGACGGCGAGGGCCTTCAGGCCGAGCTTCCAGCCCTCCAGGTACACCTGCTCGATGTCCTCGACGGTGGCGGACTCCGGCAGGTTGACCGTCTTGGAGATGGCGCCGGACAGGAACGGCTGGGTGGCCGCCATCATGCGGACGTGGCCCATGGGCGCGATGGCCCGCTCGCCCATGGCGCAGTCGAACACCTCGTAGTGCTCGTGGCGCAGGCCGGGGGCGTCCATCACGTGGCCGTGCTCGGCGATGTACTCGACGACCGCCTCGACCTGCTCGGGCTGGTAGCCGAGCCGGCGCAGCGCGCGCGGGATGGTCTGGTTGACGATCTGCATGGAGCCGCCGCCGACCAGCTTCTTGAACTTCACGAGCGCCAGGTCGGGCTCGATGCCGGTGGTGTCGCAGTCCATCATCAGGCCGATGGTGCCGGTCGGCGCGAGCAGCGACGCCTGCGCGTTGCGGTAGCCGTTCTTCTCGCCGAGCTTCAGGCACTCCTGCCACTGCTCCGTGGCCTCGGCGAGGATCGGGCGGTCCAGGTCGTCGGCCGCACGCAGGTCGTCGTTGGCCGCGGCGTGCTTGCGCATGACCCGCTTGTGGGCGGCGGCGTTGCGCTTGTAGCCGTCGTAGGGGCCGACGATGGCGGCCAGCTCGGCGCTGCGGCGGTAGGAGACGCCGGTCATCAGGCTGGTGATGGCCGCGGCGACGGACCGGCCGCCGTCGGAGTCGTAGGCGTGGCCGGTGGCCATGAGCAGCGCGCCGAGGTTGGCGTACCCGATGCCGAGCTGGCGGTACGCCCGGGTGGTCTCGGCGATCTTGCTGGTCGGGAAGTCGGCGAAGGTGATCGAGATGTCCATCGCGGTGATGATCAGCTCGGTCAGCTTCACGAACCGGTCGACGTCGAAGCTGTCGTCGTCGCGCAGGAACTTCAGCAGGTTGATGCTGGCGAGGTTGCAGGAGGAGTTGTCCAGGTGGACGTACTCCGAGCACGGGTTGGACGCGGTGATGCGGCCGGTCTCCGGGCAGGTGTGCCAGTCGTTGATCGTGTCGTCGTACTGCACGCCGGGGTCGGCGCACTCCCACGCGGCCGTGGCCATCTTGCGGAACAGCGCCTTGGCGTCGACCCGCTCGATCACCTCGCCGGACAGCCGGGCGCGCAGCCCGAAGTCGCCGCCGGCCTCGACGGCCCGCATGAACTCGTCCGAGACGCGGACGGAGTTGTTGGCGTTCTGGTACTGCACCGAGACGATGTCCCGGCCGCCGAGGTCCATGTCGAAGCCCGCGTCGCGCAGCGCGCGGATCTTGTCCTCCTCGCGGGCCTTGGTCTCGATGAACTCCTCGATGTCGGGGTGGTCCACGTCGAGCACGACCATCTTGGCGGCCCGGCGGGTGGCGCCGCCGGACTTGATGGTGCCCGCGGAGGCGTCCGCGCCGCGCATGAACGACACCGGGCCGCTGGCGGTGCCGCCGCTGGACAGCAGTTCCTTGCTGGAGCGGATGCGGGAGAGGTTGACGCCGGAGCCCGACCCTCCCTTGAAGATCACACCCTCTTCCTTGTACCACTCCAGGATCGACTCCATCTGGTCGTCGACCGCCAGGATGAAGCACGCGCTGACCTGCTGCGGCGAGGCGGTGCCCACGTTGAACCACACCGGCGAGTTGAAGCTGAACACCTGGTGGATCAGCGCGTGCTTCAGCTCGTGGTCGAAGATCTCGGCGTCCTCCTCGGTGGCGAAGTAGCCGTGCTCGCGCCCGGTGCGGGTGTAGACGCCCACCACCCGGTCGACCAGGTCCTTCAGGCTGCGCTCGCGCTTCGGCGTGCCGACGGCGCCGCGGAAGTACTTGGTGGTGACGATGTTGGCGGCGTTCACCGACCAGAAGTCGGGGAACTCCACGCCGCGCTGCTCGAAGTTGATCGAGCCGTCCCGCCAGTTGGTCATGACGACGTCACGGTGCTCCCAGCGCACCTGGTCGTACGGGTGCACACCGGGGGTGGTGTGGATACGCCTGATCTTCAAGCCCTTGGGGGCGCGCTTGCCCCCGCGTCCCACTGAGCCACTCACCGTCTCCGTCATGATCTCCCCCTTCCGGGGCCCAGGCCCACGTTCACGAAAACACGTCGTCACACCGTTCCGATCCCCGAGGGGACCGGTCACCGTCAGGCCGGTTCCGCCCGGCCGGCCGCCCTGGCGTCCCGCGCGGCCCGAAGCTGCTCGATCTCCGCCTCGAAGTCGGCGAGCGTCTCGAAGCCGCGGTACACCGAGGCGAACCGCAGGTACGCCACCTCGTCCAGGTCGCGCAGCGGCCCGAGGATGGCGAGGCCCACCTGGTGGGCCGGGATCTCGGCCGTCCCGGTGGCCCGGATGCTCTCCTCGACCCGCTGGCCGAGCTGGGCCAGGGAGTCCTCGCTGACCGGCCTGCCCTGGCAGGCCCGCCGCACTCCGGCGATCACCTTGTCCCGGGAGAACGCCTCGGTCACCCCGCTGCGCTTGCTGACCATCAGCAGCACCGTCTCCTGCGTGGTGAACCGGCGTCCGCACTCGGGGCAGGTGCGCCGGCGGCGGATCGCCGCGCCGTCCTCGGTGGAACGGCTGTCGATGACCCGGGTGTCCGGATGACGACAGAACGGACAGTGCACGTGCCACCTCCCCCGCCCACGCGGAACAGGCCGGCGCACATTCCGGTGACTACCCGGTGCGCCGACGGAAACACAACCTATGGTGAACCACATCGGTGTAACTACTAGATGTTGTGGTCCAACCGTAGGAGTGCCGCAGCATGAACGCAAGTCGAAGCGACCCCTACGCCCGGACCACCCCGCCCATCAGCGACAACGGCATCAGGAGCGGCGTGTCGCACCACTGTGCCCCAGTGGCACCCCTTGCCCCACAAGGCACCACCCGTACGCCGCCGGAAGCCGCTCCGCACCGGTGCAGAACCTTACGGAGGGGCGCCGCGTGTGATCGACTTCGACACCCGCCAGGCATAAGATCGCAGAAGTCGAACACGAGAGCGATCGAACTCCCGTACGATGGCGGACACGATAATGCCCGCTCAGGGGCATGATTCTCGAACATGTGTTTGATGACGATCTTGAACGGAGCTATTGTCGCCGTGTGGGCGGCATGCAGGCATGGCAGGCACACCGGCGGCCGGGCTGGGCGGGCGCCACGGACCGAGCGCCTCACCGGCGCCCGGTGAGGAGGAGTTCATGAGCGAGCAGGGCGAGACCGGCGCGGTCGCCAGTGATCTGGCGGTGCGAAGGCGTGACGAGCTCGGGCTCACCCCGAGGCAGCGCAAGATCCTTGAGGTGATCCGCGACTCGGTGCAGCAGCGGGGCTATCCGCCGTCCATGCGCGAGATCGGCGAGGCCGTCCAGCTGACCAGCACCTCCAGCGTGTCCCACCAGCTCACCGCGCTCCAGCGCAAGGGATACCTCCGCCGCGACCCCCACCGGCCGCGTGCCCTGGAGGTCCGCCTGCCCGGTGAGCCCGCCCTCTGGGTGGACCCTGTGGACGGCGAGGAGGAGTCGCTGGTCAGCAGGCCCACCGCGGCGTTCGTCCCGCTGGTCGGCCGCATCGCCGCCGGTGGCCCCATCCTGGCCGAGGAGCGCGTCGAGGACGTCTTCGCGCTGCCCAAGCAGCTCGTGGGCGAGGGCACGCTGTTCCTGCTCCAGGTCGCCGGCGACTCCATGATCGAGGCCGCCATCGCGGACGGCGACTGGGTCGTGGTGCGCCAGCAGCCGGTCGCCGACAACGGCGACATCGTCGCCGCCATGATCGACGGCGAGGCCACCGTGAAGACCTTCAAGCGCAAGGACGGCCACGTCTGGCTGGTGCCGCAGAACCCCGTCTACGACCCCATCCCCGGCGACGAGGCCACCATCCTCGGCAAGGTCACCGCCGTCCTGCGCAAGCTCTGACCCCGTCCCGTCCGGCCGCCAGGTGCCGGGTCAGCGATCGCTGACCCGGCTCTTCGGGTGTCTTCGCACCGCGTCAGGGGACGATGTTCACCAGCTTCGGCGCCCGCACGATCACCTTGCGGGGGGCGCCGTCCAGGTACGTCCGCACCTTCTCCGAGGCCAGGGCCAGCTCCTCCAGCGCGGCGCCGGAGATGTCCGGAGAGACCTCCAGGCGGTCGCGGACCTTGCCGGCGACCTGCACGACGCAGGTGACGGACTCCTGCACCAGCAGGGCAGGGTCGGCCGTCGGCCAGCCGGCGTGCGCGACGGTCGGGCCGTGGCCCAGGCGCTCCCAGCCCCCCTCGGCGCAGTACGGGGCGACCAGGGACAGCAGCACCGCCAGGGTCTCGGCGGCCTCGCGGACCGCCGGGTCGGCGGCACCGGGGCCGGTGTCGATGGCGCGGCGCGCGGCGGTGGTCAGCTCCATGGTGCGGGCGACCGCCACGTTGAACTTGTGCGCCTCGACCAGGCGGGTCACCTCGTCGATGGTGCGGTGGGTGACCTTGCGCAGCTCGGCGTCGCCCGTCGAGAAGTCGGCCCCGGGCGCGGACGCGGCGCCGGCCTCGGCCATCACGCGGAACGCCCGGCTCAGGAACTTCTGCGACGCCGCGGCCGAGACGTCCGCCCAGTCGATGTCGTCCTCGGGCGGGCCGGCGAACACCATGGTCAGCCGCACGGCGTCCACACCGAAGTTGTCGATCTGCTCGCCCAGGTCGACGCCGTTGCCCAGCGACTTGGACATCGCCTTGCCCTGGTTGATGACCTGCCCCTGGTTCAGCAGGCGCAGGAAGGGCTCGGGGAAGTCCACCATGCCCATGTCGTGCAGCACCTTGGTGAAGAACCGCGAGTACAGCAGGTGCAGCACCGCGTGCTCCACCCCGCCGACGTACTGGTCGATCGGCCCCCAGCGGCGCACCTGCTCGACGTCGAACGGCGCGTCCTCCGACTGGGGCGAGCAGTAGCGCAGGAAGTACCACGAGGAGTCGACGAAGGTGTCCATCGTGTCGGTGTCGCGCAGCGCGGGGCCGTCGCACTTGGGGCAGGTGACGTTCACCCAGTCGGTGGCGCTCGCCAGCGGCGACACGCCCTTCGGCGCCAGCGCCTCGCCGCGCAGGTCGGGCAGCGTGACCGGCAACTGGTCGTCGGGGACGGGCACCTCGCCGCAGTCGGGGCAGTGGATGATCGGGATCGGCGTGCCCCAGTAACGCTGGCGGGACAGCAGCCAGTCGCGCAGGCGGTAGTTGACGGCGGCGGCGCCGGTGCCGCGCTCCCCCAGGATCTCGATGATGCGCGCGATGGCCTCGGTCTTGGTCAGCCCGTCCAGCGGCCCGGAGTTGACCAGGCGGCCCTCGCCCGGGGTCGCGGTGCCGGTCCCGGCCGGGTCGGGCAGGCCGGTGTCCACGACGACCCGCACCGGCAGGCCGAACTTCAGCGCGAAGTCCAGGTCGCGCTGGTCGTGCGCGGGCACCGCCATGATCGCGCCGTGGCCGTAGTCGGACAGCACGTAGTCGGCCGCCCACACGGGGATGCGCTCGCCGTTCACCGGGTTGATCGCGTGGCGCCCCAGGAAGACGCCGGTCTTCTCCTTGTCGGTGGCCAGCCGCTCGATGTCGGTCAGCTTGGCGACCTCGGTGCGGTACGCCTCCAGCGCGGGCCGCTGCTCGGGGGAGACGATCTCCTCGGCCAGCGGGGCGTCCGCGGCCACGACGAAGAACGTCGCGCCGTACAGCGTGTCCGGGCGGGTGGTGTAGACGGTGACCGGCTCGGCGCGGCCCTCGATCTGGAAGGCGACGTCGGCGCCCTCGGAGCGGCCGATCCAGTTGCGCTGCATGGTCAGCACGCGCTCGGGCCAGCCGCCCTCCAGCTGCGCCATGTCGTCCAGCAGGCGGTCGGCGTAGTCAGTGATCTTGAAGTACCACTGGGTCAGCTCCCGGCGCACCACCTCGGCGCCGCACCGCTCGCAGTGGCCCGCCACGACCTGCTCGTTGGCCAGCACCGTCTGGTCCTGCGGGCACCAGTTGACCAGGCCGCCCTTGCGGTAGGCCAGGCCCCGCTCGAAGAAGCGGTTGAACAGCCACTGGTTCCAGCGGTAGTACTCCGGGTCGCTGGTGTGCAGGCGGCGCGACCAGTCGAAGGAGATGCCGTACCGCTTGAAGGACGTGGCCTGGGTCTCGATGTTGGCGTACGTCCACTCCGCGGGGTGGGCGTTGCGCCGGATCGCGGCGTTCTCGGCGGGCAGGCCGAAGGAGTCCCACCCGATGGGGTGCAGGACGTTGTACCCCTTCTGGAACCAGTAGCGCGCGACGACGTCGGCGATGGCGAAGACCTCGCCGTGCCCCATGTGCAGGTCGCCGGACGGGTAGGGGAACATGTCGAGCAGGTACTTGCGGGGACGCTCGTCGTCGTCGCCGCCGGCCCGGTAGGGGTCCAGTTCCTCCCAGCGGCGCTGCCACTGGGGCTGCAGCGTCTGCGGATCGTACTGCTCGTCGCTCACGGTCTCGTCCTTTGGTTCATCTGGGGCGCGGATGGCTTGATCGATCTTGACCAATAAATAAACCCCCCGTGTCCACGAGGGGCAGCCGCGTCGACCCGCGTCTCAGCGCGCTCGACGCGGCCGGCCAAGAAGCAGGGTCCCGCCACGCATAGCTCAAGGGTAGCGCAGGCCGCAAAGCGCGTTCATATCGTTTGGGCTGCCGGGTGGCCGGGTGATCGAAATGGGGGCACATAGCGACCCGATGGTGATAGATCCGTTGTGCCCCGTATGTACCTTTAGTTTACGCTTTTCGCTGTGGTGAACTCGTATGGGCCAGGACGCGGCCCGGATTTCCCGGGGGACGACCTGCCGATGCAGGATCCGCCGACCGACCCCAACGGCCTGAGGCTGCGGGAACCATTCTCCGATTCTCCTGCGGACACCCCCGCTCCACATGAGATCATGCCGAGCACCCCCAATCCGGGCATGATTTCGGGAGGTTCGCCCGCGATGGCACCTGAGCAGTCCAGCCGGCCCACGCGGGCCCCGGCATGGCCGGAAAGCCCCCCGCCGTGGCCGGAGATGCCACCGCCGTCCGCGCCCCCGTCGTACCAGGACCCGGTCGCCCCGCCGCCCGGCCCCTCGCACCACACCGGCCGTCCCGAGCACGGCCCCCACGCCACCGGCCCGCAGCCCTACGACACCCCCGTACCGCCGTCGTACGCGCCCCAGCCCACGGGCCCCCAGCAGTACCCGCCCCAGACGGGGCCGCAGGGGTACACCTCCCAGCCGACCGGACCGCAGGGGTACACCCCGCAGCCCTCCGGACCGCAGCAGTACACCCCGCAGCCCTCGGGCCCCCAGCAGTACGGCCCCCCGCAGCGCTACGGCTCCCAGCCGACCGGACCACAGCAGTACACGCCGCAGCCGAGCGGCCCCCAGCAGTTCGCCGGGCAGACCGGCACCCAGCAGTTCGCCGCCGCGGGCACCATGACCGCGCCCGGGACCCCGCCGCCCGTCCCCGCCGACGAGCAGCCCCTCCCCAACGGGCACGCCCCGGGCCCGGTGAACGGCGCCAACGGCCAGATGCCCGTCCCGCCGGACGGCCCGGGCGCGCGGCAGTACACCCCGCCGGGCACCGAGACCACGGTGCGGCTCGCCGGGACCGCCGCCCCCGAGCGCACCGCCCCGGCCCCCGGCCGCAGGAGGCGCCCGGACAGCGGCCCCGAGGACCCCTACAAGCCGTTCGTCACCGCCGGGCAGATCAGCGGCCCGAAGACCCCGCCGCCCGAGCGCCAGCAGCAGTTGTGGAACACCGTCTTCGGTGACAACTACGAGGCCATCGGCGAGGGCCAGGAGGACGAGGGCACCGGCGGCAGGCGCGTGTGGCTGCTCGCCCTGGTCGCCTCGGTCGCGGTGGCCCTGGTCGCCGCGCTGCTGTGGGCGTTCCTCGCCGGCCCGCTGCGCTCCGCGCCCGAGGCCGGCGGCGGGCCCGGTGGCGGCGGCGCGAGCGGCGCGGCGTCCCCGCCCGCGGCCAAGCCCACCACGGGGACCAAGCCGCAGACGGTGGGCAAGCTGCCCAAGTACCGCGGCGAGGCCTCGCCCCGGGCGGGCACGGTCAGCGACGACGCGGCCGGGCTGAACATCCCGCGCCTCGGCGGCCAGTGGCGTCTCGACACCCGCGCCGACCACATCCGCTCGACGTACGGCTTCGAGACCCGCCAGTACGTCCCCGCCGGCCAGGACACCGCGGGCAACCCGCAGTTCGCCCAGCTGATGACCGGGCCGCTCGCCGCCTCGCTGGCGTCGAAGTACTCGCCGGACGAGCCGCAGAACCTCACCCCGGTGATCAGCGCCGTGGCGTTCGCCGCGCGCAACAAGTTCTTCCCCGAGGGCAACAAGGTCGTCAAGACGGCCGAGCAGCGCCTGACGGCGGGCGGCAAACCCGCGCGGCTGGTGGCGTACCAGGTCACCGCGGGCGAGCAGAAGACCACCCTGGTGGTCGCCGCGGTGAGCACCGGCGCCGACGTGCCGTCGATCGTCTACATGACGGTGCCGGAGACCAAGAAGGCGCTGCTGCCGGACGTCAACACCGTCTTCTCCTCGATCCGCCCCTTCACCGGCGTCTCGTGAGGTGAGGCCGCGCCCGCGGGCGCGGCCTCGTTCACCGGAAGTCGCAGGGCAGGTGCTTGACGCCGTTGATGAAGCTGGAGAACAGCAGCTCGGGGTGGCCCGCCTCGATGGACGGCACCCGCGAGAGCAGCTCGCGGAACATCACGGTGATCTCGCGACGGGCCAGGTGGGCGCCGAGGCAGAAGTGCGGTCCCGGCCCGCCGAAGCCGACGTGCGGGTTGGGGTCGCGGGTGATGTCGAAGCGATAGGGGTCGTCGAAGACGGCGGCGTCCCGGTTGGCCGACCAGTAGTACAGGACGGTCTTGTCGCCCTCGCGGTAGTCCACGCCGTTCACGGTGACGTCACGGGTGACCTTGCGGCGCATGTAGTTGACCGGGGAGGCGAGCCGCACGATCTCCTCGACGGCCTTCGGCGCGTACCTGTCGATGTCGGACAGCCACAAGCGCTTCTGGCCGGGGTTGCGGGTGAGCAGCAACAGGCCCTGGGAGATGGCGTTGCGGGTGGTCTCGTTGCCGGCCACCACGAGCAGGATGAAGAACGACCCGAGCTCCTGCAGGGTGAGCCGCTCGCCGTCGATGTTGGCGTTCACCAGCGCGGAGATGAGGTCGCCCGTGGGTTTCTCCGCGCGCTCGGCGGCAAGCTCCTGAACGAGCTGCTGCAGCTCCGACCCGGCGGTGAGCAGGGCGGTCACCACACTGTCCATGTCGGCCCGCGGGACGTACTCGGGGTCGGAGGCGCCGAGCACGATGTTGGAGCGGTCGTAGACGAACCGGTAGTCCTTCTCCGGGATGCCCATCATGTCGCAGATGATCTTCAACGGCAGGCGCGCCGCGACCTCGGTCACGAAGTCGCAGCCGGGGCCCTTCTCCAGCAGTTCGTCCACCACGACCGAGGCGGCGATCTGCACGTCCTCCTCGAACTTCTGGATCATCTTCGGGGTGAACGCGCGGGACACGATGCGGCGCAGGCGCGCGTGCCGGGGGTCGTCCATATTGATCATCGAACCGAAGTACTCGGTGAACTCCGGCGGCATGTCGGGGATGTTGGTCGCGCCGCCCGACCCCGAGCTGAACACCTCGGGATTGCGGCTGATCTCCAAGACGTCCGCGTGGCGCACGACGGCGTGGTAGCCCCGGCCCGGTGGCGCGTACGTCACCTCCGGCTCGGCGAAGAACATGGGGGTGTCCCTCGCCCGCAGCAGCTCGAAGGCGTGCTCCCTCTCGGCCATGGGACGGGCCCAGAAGTCCCAGTCCGACAGGTCGATCTGGTCGCAGGAGGTGATCGGCCGGCGCTCCTGCGGTGTTCCCACTGTCATCGTCCCATGATTGAGAAAGCGCACACTTACGTCAAACGGCCCGGACCCGCGCGCGGCCCGTCTCAGGACGCCTTGATGAGGTCCGCCGCCCGCTCGGCGATCATGACGGTGGGGGCGTGGGTGTGGCCGCGGTTCAGCGTCGGCATCACCGAGGCGTCCACCACACGCAGGCCCGGCATGCCGACGACACGCAGGGACGGGTCGACGACCGCGTCCGGGCCGAGGCCCATCGCGCAGGTGCCCACCGGGTGGTACAGCGTCTCGCTCTTGACCCGCACCAGCCTGGCCAGCTCCTCGTCGGTCTCCGAGCCGTCGTACGGTGCCACCGGCGTCCCCGCGTACGGCTTCAGCGACGGCGTGGCGAACAGCTCCTTGGCCGTCTTCAGGCCGGCCACCAGGCGCCGCACGTCGCTCTCGGCGCTCAGGTAGCAGGGGTCGATGCGCACCCCGCCGTCGTCGGCCAGGGTGACCCGGCCACGGCTCTCCGGCCGCAGCAGCACCACCCCGATGGTGAGGCCGTGACCGGGCGGCGGGGTCAGCCCGTGGTCGGCGAAGATGACCGGGGCGAACACGAGCTCCAGGTCCGGCGCGGGTTCGGCCGGTCCCGAGCGCACGAACGCCACCGCCTCGCCGACGTTGGAGGTGAGCATGCCGCGGCCGGCGAGCAGGAAACGCGCGAGGTTGCCGAGCGACTCGGCCGCCGCGAGGGTGACCGGCTGCGGGCAGCTCAGCACGATGCCGCACGCCAGGTGGTCGCTGAGGCCGCGGCCCACCCCCGGCAGCTCGTGCCGCGGCTCGACGCCCGCGGCGCGCAGGTCGCCGGGGTCACCGATGCCCGAGCTCAGCAGCAGGTGGGGCGAGCCGACCGTCCCGGCGGAGAGCACGACCTCGCGGGTGGCGGTGACCCGGCGCCCGTCGCCGTACTCGACCCCGGTGGCCCGGCCGTCCGCGTCGAACAGCACCCGGCGGGCCTGCGCGCCGGTGAGCACGGTCAGGTTGGGGCGGCGCCTCGCCGGGCGCAGGTAGGCGTCGGCGCAGCTCCACCTGCGGCCGCGGCGCTGCGTCACGGGGGTGGGCGCGAACCCCTCGTTGGACGGGCCGTTCAGCTCCGGGAGCCGGGTCAGCCCGATCTCCTCGCACGCCCGCAGGAAGGCCGCCGTGGCGACGTTCGGGCTGCGCAGCTCGCTGATGTGGAGAGGGCCGTCCGTGCCGTACACGCCGCCGTGGTTGGAGCCGGTGCGCCGCTCGGCCCGCTGGAAGTACGGCAGCACCTCGTCGTAGGACCAGCCGGGCAGTCCCCAGCCGTCGTAGTCGTCGCGGTGGCCGCGCACCCACATCTGCGCGTTGATGGAGGACGAGCCGCCGAGTGTGCGGCCGCGCGGCCAGTACAGCTCGCGATCGTCCATCCCGGCCTGCTTGACGGTGGTGAAGTCCCAGTCGTACTCGGTCTTGAACAGCTTGGAGAACGCGACGGGGACGCGGATCTCCGTCTTGCGGTCCGGGCCGCCCGCTTCCAGCAGGCCGACCCGCACGGAGGGGTCCTCCGAGAGCCGGGCCGCGAGAACGCAGCCCGCCGAGCCCGCACCCACGATGACGTAGTCGAATTCCATCTCCGGCCCTCCGGGGGAAAGGTCACCACCTGCCTCACCGTAATTACGCCCGCGCGCCACCGGCCGGCCATGGCCGTTACCGATTAGTAGCCCTCGACTGCCAAGATGACGCCAATCTTGAAGCGGGCAAGCGTCCCACGGCCCCCCGTGACGCCCAGAAGTGGAGGAACGCTGCAATGCTCAACCTGTCGGTCATCTTGGAGGACAGCGCTCGTGAGTGCCCGGACCGCACCGCGGTCGTGATCGGGGACGTGCGGATCCCGTACTCCGTGCTCGACACGCTGGCCAACCAGGTGGCCGGGCTGCTGGCCTCCCGCGGGATCGGCCGGGGGGACACCGTGGCGCTGGCGTGCCCCAACCTGCCGTACTTCCCGTTCGTCTACTACGGCATCCTCAAGGCCAGCGCCACCGTCGTGCCGCTGAACGTGCTGCTGCAGTCCCGGGAGATCGCCTACCACCTGCGTGACTGCGGCGCCCGCGCGTTGTTCTGCTTCGAGGGCACGCCGGAGCTGCCGCTCGGCGAACGCGGGCACGCGGGCTTCCGCGAGGCGATCGGGGCCGGCTCCCCGGACGCGGGCAACTTCATCTCGCTGCCCGCCACGCCGTTCGCCACCGAGTCGGGCATCGAGGGCGTGGAGACGCTGTGGACGGCGCTGGACGGGCTGCCCGGCACGTTCGAGACCGTGGCCACCGCGCCGGACGACACCGCGGTCATCCTCTACACCAGCGGCACCACAGGGCAGCCCAAGGGCGCCGAGCTGAGCCACCAGAACATGCTGATGAACGCCCTGGTGTCGGACCAGATGTTCGAGCGCACCCCGCACGACGTGTTCCTCGCGACGCTGCCGCTGTTCCACTCGTTCGGGCAGACCGTGGTGATGAACATCGGGCTGCGGCGGCGCGCCACCCTGGTGCTGATGCCGCGGTTCGAGCCCGGGGAGGCGCTCCGGCTGATGCGCGACGAAGGCGTCACCATGTTCGCGGGCGTCCCCACGATGTACTGGGCCATGCTCACCGCCATCCACACCGGCGAGGTCGAGGTGCCGATGAGCCTGCACACCGCCGTGTCGGGCGGGGCGTCGCTGCCGGTGGAGGTGCTGAAGGACTTCGGCACGACGTTCGGCGTGCCGGTGCTCGAAGGGTACGGCCTGTCGGAGACGTCACCGGTGGCGAGCTTCAACCAGCCGGGCCGGCCCGCCAAGGCGGGCTCCATCGGCACGCCGATCTGGGGCGTGGAGATGAAGCTCATCGACCCGGACTGGAACGACATCGACGGCGACCAGCCCGGCGAGATCGCCATCCGCGGCCACAACGTCATGAAGGGCTACCTCGGGCGCCCCGACGCCACCGCGGAGGCGATGCGCGGCGGGTGGTTCCGCACCGGCGACATCGCCACCCGGGACGCCGACGGCTACTACTTCGTCGTCGACCGCGCCAAGGACATGATCATCCGCGGTGGGTTCAACGTGTACCCGCGCGAGATCGAGGAGGTCCTGATGACGCACGAGGCGGTCTCGCTCGCCGCCGTCGTCGGCGTGCCGCACCCCTCGCACGGCGAGGAGGTCAAGGCGTACGTGATCCTGCGGCAGGGGGCGTCGATCGGCGAGGACGAACTGGTCAAGTGGTGCCAGGAGAACATGGCGTCCTACAAGTACCCGCGGCTGGTGGAGTTCCGCGAGTCGTTCCCGATGACGGCCAGCGGCAAGATCCTCAAGCGCGAGCTGCGCTGACGCCTCGGGACACGCCCGCTCCTGGGGCGGGGGACCGGAGCGGACGGCGGGCGGGGTGCCCGCCGTCCGATCGGCCGCGTACGATCAGGCCGGCGGAGGGCGGCCGGGGCCGGTCAGGGCCAGCCGACCGCCGGGCGCAGGGAGACGCCGGACTCGCCCCTGTCGCCGAGCTTCACACCGAGCACCTGGTGGAGCTGCACCTTGTTGCGCTCGAAGCCCACGACGCAGCCCGCCATGTACAGGCGCCACACCCGCGCGGTGCCCTGGCCGACCTCCTGCACCGCCTCGTCCCAGTGGGCGTCGAGGTTGGCGCACCACTTCTCCAGGGTCTTGGCGTAGTGCTCCCGGAGGTTCTCCTCGTGCCGGATCTCGAAGCCGGTGTCCTCCATCTCGCGCACGAGGTGGCCGATCGACTCGAGCTCGCCGTCGGGGAAGACGTAGCGGTTGATGAAACCGCCCTTGTTGATCGTGCGCTCCTTGCCGGTGGGCCGGGTGATGCAGTGGTTCAGCAGGCGGCCGCCGGGCTGGAGCTTGCCGTACAGGAAGCCGAAGTAGGAGGGGAGCTGGTCCTTGCCGATGTGCTCGGTGAGACCGATGGAGCTGACCGCGTCGAAGCCGGTCTCGGTGACGTCGCGGTAGTCGGAGAAACGCACCTCGACCAGCTCGGACAGGCCGGCCTCGGCGATGGCCTTCTGCGCCCACTCGGCCTGCTGGCGCGACAGCGTGACGCCGAGACCCTTCACGCCGTAGTGCTTGGCCGCGTGCATGACCATGCCGCCCCAGCCGCAGCCGACGTCCAGCAGGCGCATGCCCGGCTTGAGGTCGAGCTTCCTGGCGACGAGGTCGAACTTGGCGAACTGCGCCTCCTCCAGCGAGGAGGTCTCCTCGGGGAACACCGCGCAGGTGTAGGCCATCGACGGGCCGAGCACCCACTCGTAGAACCGGTTGGAGACGTCGTAGTGATGGTGGATCGCCTCGGCGTCACGCTGCTTGGCGTGACGGCTGCCGAGTTTCGCCATGGTGCTGCGCCGCACCTCCTGCGGCGGCAGCGGCACCCGCATCAGCAGGGGTTTGACGCCGAGCGACCGGGCGACGGCGATCTTCTCGCGCATCGGCATGTCGTTCAGCGTGACCGACGCCATCTGCGACAGCAGGGTGTACATGTCGCCGTGCACATCGATGTGCCCCGCCACGTACGCCCTGGCCAGGCCCATCTCGCCGGGGGCCTGCGCGAGGTACGCGATCGCGATGGGGGACTTCACCTCGAGATGCACCGTGGCGTCCGAGCGCCCCGCCTTGCTGCCGTCATAAGCGGAGAACGACACATTCGCCTCCGGCCCGACGATCTTCTCGAAGATCTGGGCGAGTGTCATCGAACCAACCTCCTCAACGCCCCCGTACACACTTTTCGTAGAGGTCCAGCAACCGCCCCTGGGGGTCGTAGGCCCGCTTGACCGGCCAATAGGCGTCGCCGTTGTAGAGCCGCCAGAACTCATCACGGGGGTAGAACGATGTCGAATACAGGGACTTGTGACCGCCGAGCTCGTGCACCGAGTTCTCGATGAGGCGGTTGTGGTAGCCGTCGAACTGCCCGCGGGGCAGCGCCACCATTCCCCAGAATCCGAAGTTGACGTACAGCTTCCCCGGCTCCAGCGGGTAGATCGGCCACTGCTGGGTGGCCCGCAGCGGGCACATCCAGACCGGCGCCATGCCCACCTTGTCGTCGAAGAACTCCAGGAAGTCGGCGCCCTTCTCGATCGGCACCTCGACGTCCTGGATGACCGACTCGTGCACCGGGTTGCCGCGCCACCGATCGACGCGCGCGGTCACGCCGTACTTCTGGTCCATGCCGACGAGCCTGCGGTACACGTCCGAGCGCAACCAGCGGCGCGGCACCAGCGACCGGATGAGCGGCTGCTGCACACCGAAGGCGCGCGAGCACCAGAACCAGTCGGTGTCCCAGCGCCACAGGTAGTCGCGCACGGTCAGCCAGTCGCGCGTGCGGGTGCGGATGGACTGGTAGTAGATGCGCATGCCCGTGTAGTCGGAGGCGTAGGGCGCGCGGTCGGCGAACTGCCCGACGGTGACGTACATCTCCTCGGGCGAGAAGAACGTGCCGTCCACGAAGTCGACGCGGTCGCCCTCGTACTCGCCGCTGTCGCAGATCTCCTGCATGGCCAGCATGCACTTGCCGGCGTCGGTGAAGGGGATGTGGGTCAGCCGGACGTACGGCCGCACGGGGAGCAGCTTGATGCGCAGCCGCAGGGCGTAGCCGAGGGTGCCGTAGGAGTTGGGGAAGGCGTGGAACAGGTCGGCGTGCTCGTTGTCGGCGCGGGCGACCACCACGCGGCCGTCGCCGGTGAGGATCTCCAGCTCCTCCACCGACTCGTGCGGCAGACCGTGCTGGAAGCTGGTGGACTCGATGCCGAGCCCGGTGACCGCGCCGCCGAGCGTGATGGTCTTGAGCTGCGGCACGACGTACGGCATGAGCCCCGACGGCAGCGTGGCGTCCACGAGGTGCTCGTAGGTCGTCATGCCCTGCACCTCGGCCGTGCGCGACTCCGGATCGACCGAGATGACCTTGTCCAGGTCGCGGGCGGACAGCCGCGCGGTGCGGCCGGCCTCGCGGAAACGGAACAGGTTGGTGGTCGCCTTGGCGAGGCGGGGGGCGCTACCGTCCGGGAGGGCGGTGTAGGACTCCTTGATCTGCTCGACGGCCTGCTTGTGTGCTGCCATCTGGGCGGTCGAACTCACCGTGCGATCTGGCATGCCACCACCCCTGAGCTAAGTGTTGGAGATCGTCCTAAGAACGCTATCTCCTGAGATGACCATCGACCAGAGTAGACACGTTAAACCCGCGCAAACTCAGGGGCCCCCTGGGAAGCGCTGCCCGGTAGGGGTTAGCGTCGTGTTCGCAGGTGACGGACGCGCGGTGGCGGGCTGTTCAACCTAGCGCTTGCTAAGTGCAGGGAGGTACGGATGACCGGTGTCGGCCACGATGATCCGGAGCGGCCCCGCGGCCCGCTGTCCGGGGTCCGGGTGCTGGAGCTGGCGGGGCTCGCTCCCGGGCCGTTCGCGGGCATGATGCTCGCCGACCACGGCGCCGAGGTGCTGCGCGTGGACCGGGTGGCCGCGGTGGCCGCCGCCGGGGACACACCGCGGACGGACGTGATGGACCGCGGCAAACGCACCATCGGGCTCGACCTGAAGTCACCCGAGGGCGTGGCGGCGTTCAAGGACCTCGCGGCGGCGGCCGACGTCGTCATCGAGGTGTTCCGGCCCGGCGTGGCCGAGCGGCTCGGCATCGGCCCCGAGGACCTGCACGCCGTGAACCCCCGGCTCGTGTACGGCAGGATGACCGGCTGGGGGCAGGACGGCCCGCTGGCCCGCACCGCCGGGCACGACATCGACTACATCGCGGTCGCGGGCGTGCTGTCCATGCTGGGCCGCGCCGGGGGGCCGCCCACGCCGCCGATCAACATCCTCGGGGACTTCGCCGGGGGCGGGCTGATGCTGGCGTACGGCGTGCTGCTGGCGCTGTTCGAGCGGGAACGCACCGGACGCGGCACCGTGATCGACGCCGCCATGGTGGACGGCGCCACCACGCTGTTCGCGATGTTCTTCGACAGCGCACGCACCGGCCTGTGGGGGCCGCGCGGCACCAACCTGCTGGACACCGGGGCACCCATGTACGACACCTACGAGACCGCCGACGGCGAGTACGTGGCGGTCGGCGCGCTGGAAGGCCCGTTCTGGGCGGAACTGCTGGAGAGGACCGGCCTCACCGGCCTGCCGTCCCGCGGCGACCCGGCCAACTGGCCCGCCATCAGGGCACGCCTCGCCGAGGTGTTCCGCACCCGCACCCGCGACGAATGGCAGGAGGTCTTCGACGGCTCCGACGCCTGCGTCTCCCCCGTCCTCTCCATCGCCGAGGCCCCCCACCACCCCCACAACAAGGCCCGCGCGTCCTTCACCGACGTCGGCGGCGTCGTGCAGCCCACCCCGGCCCCCCGGCTCCGGAGCAGCCCTCCGGCTCCCCTGACCCCCGCCACGCGCCTCCACGACCTGACGTCCTGGGGCCTTGACGAGTCCCGCGCCAAGGCCCTCCGCGACACCGGCGTGCTGGCCTGAGCCGCTCTCAGGCCTGGGCGCGCTCGTGCGCGGGGACCGGGGTGCTGAGGACGGCCAGGTAGAGGTCCACGCCGGCGGGGTGGTGGATCTCCAGGTCGGTGGTGAAGGCGCGGGGCGGCACGCTGCCCGCCTCGGTGTGGCGCCAGACCTCCTGCCACGCCTCGATCAGCGCCTGCGGCATCGGGCCGTGCGCCTCGACCTTCAGCGACGGCACCGCGGGCACCCGCACCGCCACCATGCCCTCGGGCAGCCGCGCGAGGGTGCGCACGGCGGCCCCCACCACCTGCGTGTAGGCGCCCTGCTGGTCGGAGCCGTCGTAGTCGAACAGGACGGCGTACAGGTTCTCGTCCACCCGCCCGGGGATGTGGGCGAAGGCCCCCGGCACCCCCGAGCGTGCCCACAACCCGGGCAGCCGCGCCCGGGACGGGTCCGCCTCGTCGGCGTTGGTCGTGCGTACCGCGTAGCCGATGACGAGCGTCTCCGGCCGGTCCACGATGATCATTGCGCCTCCAACCTCAGTGCCCTCCCCGTCCGCGGAGCCCGATCGCGCGGCCAAATGTAACCGCCCCGGCCGACCGCCGTCCCGATCATCGCGCAGAGAGGAATCAGCATAGGGGACGCACAGGTGTCCCCATCCCTACACAACCGTTCTGACCTGGGACATCCCCGGACCAACCGCCCATCGCATAGGCTGGATCAACGTGCGATTCCTCAACGAACAGGCGCCTGCCCACGACCTGACCTACAGCGACGTGTTCATGGTCCCCGTCCGGTCGGCGGTGGGCTCCCGGCTCGACGTGGACCTGTCCACCAGCGACGGCACCGGCACCACCATCCCGGTCGTGGTGGCCAACATGACCGCCGTGGCGGGCCGCCGGATGGCCGAGACGATCGCCCGGCGCGGCGGCGTCGCGGTCATCCCGCAGGACATCCCCATCGACGTCGTCGCCGACGTCATCGAGTGGGTCAAGAAGCGCGACCTGGTGCACGACACACCGATCACGCTCACCCCGCACGCCACGGTCGGCGAGGCACTCAACCTGCTGCCCAAACGGGCCCACGGCGCGGTCATCGTCGTCGACTGGGACGGCAAACCCATCGGCGTCGTCACCGAGGCCGACTGCCACGGCGTCGACATGTTCACCCAGTTGTCCCAGGTGATGTCCGGCTCCCCGCTGACCATCCCGGCCGGCACCGACCCACGGGCCGCGTTCGAGGTGCTGCACGAGGGACGGCACCGCCTCGCGCCCGTCGTGGACGGGGAGGGCCGCCTGCAGGGCGTGCTCACCCGCACCGGCGCCCTGCGCGCCACGCTGTACCGGCCCGCCGTGGACGCCGCCGGCCGGCTGAGGATCGCCGCCGCCGTCGGCATCAACGGCGACGTCGCGGCCAAGGCCAAGGAACTACTGGACGCCGGGGTGGACTGCCTGGTGGTGGACACCGCGCACGGCCACCAGGAGAAGATGCTCACCGCGCTCGCCGCCGTGCGGGCCCTGCGGCCGGACGTGCCGATCGCCGCGGGCAACGTCGTCACCGCGGCCGGGGTGCGCGACCTCGTCGAAGCGGGCGCCGACATCGTCAAGGTCGGCGTCGGGCCGGGCGCCATGTGCACCACGCGCATGATGACCGGCGTCGGGCGGCCCCAGTTCTCCGCCGTGGTGGAATGCGCCGCGCAGGCCCGGATGCTCGGCAGGCACGTGTGGGCGGACGGCGGGGTGCGCCACCCCCGGGACGTCGCGCTCGCGCTGGCGGCGGGCGCGGCCAACGTCATGATCGGCTCGTGGTTCGCGGGCACCTACGAGTCGCCGGGCGACACCCGCGCCGACGCCGACGGGCGGCTGTACAAGGAGAACTTCGGCATGGCCTCGGCGCGGGCGGTGCGGCTGCGCACCTCCGACGACACGCCGTTCGACCGGGCGCGCAAAGCCGTCTTCGAGGAGGGGATCTCGACCTCCCGCATGTACCTCGACCCGCAGCGGCCGAGCGTCGAGGACCAGCTGGACGCCATCGTGGCGGGGCTGCGGTCCTCCATGACGTACGCGGGCGCCACCACCCTGGAGGAGTTCCACGAGCGGGCCGTGATCGGGCTGCAGAGCTCCTCGGGGTACTCCGAGGGGATGCCGCTGCACCAGAGCTGGTGACGCGGGCGGCCGGGTGACCGGTGATATCTCCGCCGGGCCGGGTAGTGCGGAGCCGCACACGAATCCCAGCCATGGAGGCGGAAAACATGATCACCTCGTCACCCGGGCTGACCCCGCCCATCGCGGAGGATCGGCGGTTACTGGTCAGCTACGACAACTACGCGGCCGCGCAGCGCACCGTGGACACGCTGTCCGACGCCGGTTACCCGGTGCAGAACGTCGCCATCGTGGGCAACGACCTGCGCCTGGAGGAGCTGGTCACCGGGCGGCTGACCAACCCGCGTGCCGCGCTGTCCGGCGCGATCGGCGGCGGCGTCT
This sequence comes from Sphaerisporangium sp. B11E5, assembly GCF_039871875.1. Taxonomy (NCBI): domain Bacteria; kingdom Bacillati; phylum Actinomycetota; class Actinomycetes; order Streptosporangiales; family Streptosporangiaceae; genus Sphaerisporangium; species Sphaerisporangium sp. B11E5. Next base: position 43,129 of record NZ_JBDPMD010000049.1, read on the forward strand.
TCGGGCTCGTCGTCGGCCTGTTCCTCGGCCTGTTCACCTCGACCACCGCGTCGTTCATCGCGCTGGTCCTGTGGGCGGTGCTGTGGGGCGCCGTGATGGGCGCGGCCTTCGGCTTCGCCAGCCACGCGTTCAAGGGCGGCACCCGCGACTTCACCTCCCGCAGCGCCATCGTCGCCGGCCGGTACGACGTCCTGGTACCCGCCGCCGCCCTGGAACAGGCACTCACGATCCTGGACGGCGGCGTCACCCCCGCCGACACCGTGGCCGTACAGCGCCCCCCCTCCGCCGGCGTCGCCACCCCGGCCCACACCCCCGCCCCCCACGTCCCGCCCCAGCCCCACGCCCCCACGCAGGGCACCACTACCGACGCCTCACCCCAGGGCACCGGCCCGCACACGTCGTCCCAGGGCACCGGCCCCCACGCCTCGCCCCAGGGCACCGGCCCCCACGCCTCGCCCCAGGGCACCGGTCCGCACGTCCCCGCCCAGGGCACCGCTGCCGACGTCCCGCCCCGGGGCACCGGCCCGCACAGCCCCGCTCGGAGCGGCGATCACGACATGCCGCAGGCTCCCGCTCAGGGCACCGCTCCCCAGATCCCCCCGCAGGGCACTTCCCCGGACGTCCCCGCGGCCACCGCTCCTCCGGCGCCCGGCGCCTCCCGTCCCCCGGCGGAGTGATCGTCCACAGAACGTGCCCTCGCCGCCCGCCGGGCCGCCGGACCCCGTAGAGTCGTCCGGTCGGCCGGTAGGCGGCCGGAGCACCGTCGGCAAGGATCCGCTCAGGTCCGCGTCCGGGTGCGCACACCACCCAAGGAGCAACACGTGGCACTCGAGAAGCCCGAGATCGATTTCCCGGAAGGCGAGCCGCCGAAGGATCTCGAGATCGTCGACATCACCGTAGGGGACGGTGAGGAGGCCAAGCCGGGTCACATGGTGAACGTCCACTATGTCGGCGTCTCGTTCTCCACGGGCGAGGAGTTCGACGCCTCCTGGAACCGCGGCGACAGCTTCCAGTTCCCCCTCGGCGCCGGCCGCGTCATCGCCGGCTGGGACCAGGGCGTGTCCGGCATGAAGGTCGGCGGCCGCCGCCGCCTCACCATCCCCCCGCACCTCGGCTACGGCAACCGCGGCGCAGGCAACGCCATCAAGCCCGGCGAAACCCTGATCTTCGTAGTCGACCTCCTCGGCGTAAGCTGACCCACCGGCCACCCGGCCTCACCGGCCACCACCGACCCATCCGGCACCACCGGGCTCACCGTCGGCACTTGCCGGCCCACCGGCACCAGCGGCCCCCCGGCGCCATGGGACGTACCCGGCACCGCCGGACCACTCGGCACCGCCGGGCTCATCGGCCACCGCCGGGCTCACCAGCACTTGCCGCCCCACCGGTGCCGCGGGGCTCCGGCACCACCGGGCCCCGGCACCACGGAACCGATCCGGCACTGGCGGAGCCCGGCGTCGCCGGGTCCACCGGCACCTGCCGGCCTCACCGGTACCGCCGGACCCGGGGCACCGCCGGTCCCCGGCGCCATGGGACGTACCCGGCACCGCTGAACCCATCCGGCACCCTCGGACCCACCGGCACCTGCCGGGCTCCGGCACCACCGGGTCCCCGGCGCCATGGGACGTACCCGGCACCACTGGACCCATCCGGCACCTTCGAACCCACCGGCACCTGCCGGGCTCCGGCACCACCGGGTCCCCGGCGCCGTCGGACGCACCCGGCACCGCCGGACACGCAACACCGCCGGACCCGGGGCACCGCTGGGCTCACCGGCACCTGTCCTGCTCCGGCACCACCGGGTCCCGGCGCCGTGGGACGTACCCGGCACCGCCGGGTGCGCGGCGGTGGGGGGCCTACCCGGTGCCGTCGAGGGCATCGGTGTCGCCGGGTTCACGTGGCGCCGGTGGGGCCACCTGGCGGTGGTCGATTTCACGGCTGGTTCAAGGCTGATTCATGGCGGCGGTGTGGAGGCCGGGGGGCGGGATCGCTCCCGTCGGCCCGGGCTCGCCGCTGGTCATCGGGTGTTCATTCTCGGCATCGGGCCACGCCGTCCGGGCTGTTGACGCGTTTCCGTCACTGAACTGGCACGATGAGACATATGTTGCTCATCGACCTCGCGCGCACCTCGGCGGCCGTCGCGGCGGACTCGGCACGCCTCGCCAAGATCCGTCATCTCGCCGAGCTGCTGAGCCGGGTCGAGCCGCACGAGGCCGAGATCGCGGTCGCCTACCTCTCCGGTGAGCTGCCGCAGCGGCAGATCGGGGTCGGCTGGGCCACGCTGCGCGAGGTGCCGGACCCGCGGCAGATCGCCAGTGCCACCCTCACCGAGGTCGACGAGCTGCTCACCAGGATCAAGAGCCAGGCGGGGCCGGGCTCCCAGGCGGCCAGAAAGACGCTGGTCGCCGAACTGTTCCGCTCCCTCACCCGGCAGGAGCAGTCGTTCCTGCTGCGCCTGCTCGGTGGAGAACTGCGCCAGGGAGCACTGAACGGCGTCATGATCGAGGCGGTGGCCAAGGCGGCGAGCGTACCGTCCGCCGAGGTCCGGCGCGCACTGACCCTGCGCGGCTGGCTCCCCGCCGTCGGCGCCGCCGCCCTCACCGGCGGCGTGGACGCGCTGCGTTCCTTCCACCTGGAGGTCGGACGCCCCGTCGCGCCGATGCTCGCGCAAAGCGCCCCGAACCTCCCCGCCGCCCTGCTGAAGATCGGCGGCCCGGCCGCCCTGGAGTGGAAGCTCGACGGCATCCGCGTCCAGACCCACCGCTCCGGCGACCAGGTCAGGGTCTTCACCCGCACCTTGGAGGACATCACCCCCCAGGTCCCCGAACTGGTCGACGCCGCCCTCACCCTCCCCGCGGACGACCTCGTGCTGGACGGCGAAGTGATCGCCCTACGCCCCGACGGCCGCCCCGAACCGTTCCAGGTGACCGCCGCCCGGGTCGCCAGCAAACTGGACGTGGAGCGCCTACGGGACACCACCCCCCTGCGGGTCTTCTTCTTCGACGCCCTGCGCGTCCACGGCAAGGACATGCTCGACCTGCCCGACAGCGAACGCCACACCGCCCTGGAAGAGGCCGTCCCGCCCGACCTCCTCATCCCCCGCCTCGTCACCACCGCCCCCGACGAGGCCACCGCCTTCTACGCCGACGCCCTCCGCCGCGGCCACGAGGGCGTAGTGGTGAAATCCCCCGCCACCCCCTACGCCGCCGGCCGCCGAGGCGCCGGCTGGATCAAGGTCAAACCCCGCCACACCCTTGACCTGGTGGTCCTGGCCGCCGAATGGGGCCACGGCCGCCGCCAAGGCAAACTCTCCAACCTCCACCTCGGCGCCCGGGACCCCGAGACCGGCGGCTTCGTCATGCTGGGCAAGACCTTCAAAGGCCTGACCGACGCCCTCCTGACCTGGCAGACCGAACACTTCCCCACCCTCGCCGAAGGCCCCACCGACAACTGGGTAGTCCCCCTCCGCCCCGAGCTGGTGGTGGAAATCGCCTTCGACGGCGTCCAGCACTCCCCCAGATACCCGGCCGGCCTGGCCCTCCGCTTCGCGCGAGTCCTCCGCTACCGCCCCGACAAACCCCCCACAGAAGCCGACACCATCGACACGGTCCGCTCTCTCCTCCTCTGACCTTCCACCCCCAACCCTGGAACTGACCGGGCGTGGGTGGTAGGCCGCGCGTCGAGCGGGACGCAGGGCCTCTGACCTGCGCGATCACCGTTTTGTGAGCTAAGTCACTTTATGTCGGCTTTAATGGTTTTACGTCCTCTTTGTCCGATACGGTGCCGGACATTACGGAACGGACACGGCGCCCCCGCGCCCCGTTCCGCGGCTCTGCACCCTATCGAGGACCGTGGTTCTACTTGGGCTCACACGACTCCCCCTTCACCGCGCGGCCCCGCACCGGGCGCCGGCTGCTGGTCACCACCGCCACCCTCATCGTGGCGACCGGCGCGGCGGGCGGCGCATGGATCCTGACCAGCGGGACGCCCGCGGAACTCACCGCCACCGCGACCGTCGCGAACCGTCCCACGAGCACACCCGCACTCGACGCGCTCCGGGCGGCGCCGCCGACGGCCCTCCCCAGCCCGCCGCCGGGTGCCGCCCCCGAACACGACGTCACCTCTGAGCAGGCCGAGGAGACGGACAGTCCCGGACCCGTCCGGGAACCCATCCCCACGAGGTCACCCGTCCCCAAGAAGAAGGCGCCGGCCAGGAAAAAGGTCCTCGCCTCGGGCTCGTGCGGCGCGTCCTTCTACGACGAGGGGCAGATGACGGCCAGCGGCGAGCCGTTCAACCCCGGCGCGCTGACCGCCGCCCACAAGTCGCTCCCCATGGGGAGCATCGTGCGGGTCGTCAACCCCGGCAACGGCAAGTCGGTGAAGGTGCGCATCAACGACCGCGGTCCCTTCATCGCCGGACGCTGCCTGGACCTGTCCCGCGCCGCCTTCGACGCCATCGGCAGCCTCAGCACGGGCGCGATGACGGTGAGATACCAGGTGCTCGCCCGCTGAGGCCGTCCGTCACTTCACCAGGCGGAGGGTGAACGGGTACCGGTACGGCGTGTCGCCCCCCGCGCTCGCCGCCCCGACGACACCGAGCACCACGGCCGCGATCAGCAGCACCGGGATCAGCAGCGCGCCGACGATGGTGAACGGCAGCAGCAGGACGGCCCCCGCCAGCGTCAGGTGGAAGTTCAGCGCCTCCACAGCGTGCGCCCGGATGAACGGCGACGTCCTGCCGCCGGTCAGCAACATGATCAGCGGCCCGACGAAGGACAGGCCGAAAACGGGCAGCACGTGGGCCGCCACCGCGCCGAGCCTCTCCCCGCCGGTCACGGGCATGCCGTACCGCGGAAAGCCGCCGGCACGGGGCCGGTACGTGGGCGGCGGGACCGGCATGGGCCGGTCGGCGGCCCGCACGCCGTACAGGTCCCGCATGACGGGGGCGAGGTCGGCGTGGGTGCGCGCCGTCATCACCTGGTGCAGCCGCTCGTCGAACTCCGTCTTGTCGAGCCGGCCCTCCGCGTACGCGGTGGTGACGTGCTCGACCACCTGGTCGCGATCCTGGTCGGACACCCGAAGCTGCGGATGGGGACCGGGCCCCCACGCGCCTTCGGTCGGCATTGCTGGTCGCACTACCCCTGCCATCGGCGGCCGGCCTTTCCGTTCGAGATCCTGTCCACCTCATTGTTCGGCGCGGTGCCGTTCATCGACCATCCGGAACATCCCCGACAGAACCCCGATGCGTCCCCGAGCCACCCATTCACCTTCCCCTCCGGGTATACAAGGGGTATGGGATGGCGAGATCGCTACGGACTTCGTCGGCTGCGCGGCCCCAAGATCGCGAAATTCGACCGGGAGGCCAATGACAGCGACATCGAGGCGCTCATCGCCTTCGCCAAGTCGCGGCAAGGTGTCGAGTTCTACGTCGAGCCGGAGACCTTCGCCACCGACACGACGGCCGTCGCCGTCGCCCATGACGGCGAGTGGACCCGCCGCCGCGTGGGCTCCCCCGCTGTGATCATCAAGGTCGCCAGAAACCTCGCCCTCCCGGTGTACGACGTCCAGCTCACCGGCTACCCGGGCCGGATGCGGGCCTACAACGAGCGCAACCGCAACCGGCCCGAGTCCTGACCCTGCCGTCAAGCGAGCCCGAGGCGGCCGGCGAGCCAGGTGACCCGGTCGGTACGGGCCGGCTCGCCGGGCAGTTCGTGCGGAGCGTCCGGGTACAGGCGGTAGTCCTTGGGCTCGGGTGTCACCGACACCAGGGCGCGCCGGGTGGAGTCCGGGACGAAGAAGTCAGGCTCGGAGAACTGGTACAGCAAGCCACCCTCCACGCCGCGCACGACGTACCGGACGGGGTCCACCGGCTCCATGAGCTTCTCGTACCAGATGGTCGCCTCCCCGCCGAGCCTGAGGAAGAGTGGACGAACCAGTTGCTGAACGTCGGGTCCACGTTGACGGCCACGGCCGCGTGCACCCGCTCCGGGTCCGCCACGGTCGCCAGCAACAGCCCGTACATGCCGCCGTAGTCGTGCCCGACCACAGCGACCCTGTGGCGATCGACCCCTGGCCGCGCGTTCAGCAGACCCAGCCCCGCCGTAACTGGATCACTTGCTCGACGACCCGCTCCCGATCGTTTCGATCCCCCACCGGATCGATCTGCCAGGGAAAGGTCAGGTCCGGCAACAACGCGACCATGCCACGCCGCGCCATCCCCACCGCTTCCTCCAGGAACTCGGTCCGGTTCTGCGTGGGATCACCCGGCTCGAACCAGTGCAGGTACAACGCCCCCGCGTACCGCCCCCGCCCCTCCGGCTCCACCAGATAAGCCCGCACCGCCACCCCACCCCGCCCCGCATACGTGATGTCCCGCACGACCACCCCATCCCGCCACTCCACCCCGAGCTCCCTGCCCTCGACCACCCCCCGCCGATACGAGAACAGATCCTCCCTCCCCGCAACCGCCGTCCCACCCCCGACGACCACACTCACCACCACAACCGCCATGACCACGCGTAACCACCGCATACATCCTCCTAATGAGTAAGAGCACCCTTGATTGTTAGCCCAAAGCACCTAACGAGACCCTTTAGCTCATTAGCAGCCAGCCGACGACCGACGCCCTACTCCCGCACAGGTAGAGCCGCCCCGTCCGCCTGCAAGCGGAGAAACGCGTACCGGCACGACCCAGGGAACGCTGTGCCGGTGTGGCCCAGGGAACGGTGCGCCGGCACGGCCCAGGGAACGCTGTGCCGGTGTGGCTCAGGCGGAATGGGTGCGGCGGTAGTGGCGGCGGACGCGGTCCCGGTTGCCGCACATGCGGCTGTCGCACCAGGTGCGGCTCTTGTTGCGGGTCTGGTCGACGAACAACCAGCCGCAGCGTTCACCGGGGCACTGCTTGAGCAGGGCGAGGTCCGGCCCGGTGAGCAGCGTCACCGCGGACGCGGCGGTCTCCCATGCCGGAACCCGCAGGCCCGTCCAGCCGGGCCTCCCGTCCGGCCCGAGCGCCAGGCGGCTCATCCCGTCACGGAACGTATCGTCCAGAAGACCCAGGTCGGCCCGCTCACCCCGGCCGGCCACGGACATCACCCCGAACAGGTGCTCCCGCAACGCGACCGCACGGACGAACTCCTCCCACGCCTCCTCCGGCCGCTCCTCCGCCCCGGCCACCAGCTCGGCCCTCAAGCCCTCCCCCAGGCCGCCCACCTCGTGCAGGTACTCCACGAGCCCGGAGTAATCCCCCAGAAGGTCCCGCGGCTCGGTACTGCGACGCCAGAGCACGCTGTTGACGACGGCAAGACACAACCGCCCGCCCAGCCGAGCGGACACCCGATCCGCCGCCCGCAACTCCACGCTCCACACCCCATCGAGCGTATCCGCCGCCCCCGCACGCCGCGTCAACCCGCGCCCGCTGCCGGGACCCACGGCGGTGAACCCGGCGCCGGCGCACCGGCCGGTCGGTGGGTGCGCTCGCGGACGGCTTGCTACATTGCGGGGCGTGATCGCGGTGACAGGGGTTACGGGGCGGCTCGGGGGACGGGTGGCGCGGCGGCTCGCCGGGGTGGGGGTGGAGCTCAGGCTGGTGGTGCGCGATCCGGGGCGGGTGGCGGGGGTGGTGGGGGCCGGAGTCGTGGAGGCCGAGTACGGCGACGGGGAGAGGGCACGGGTGGCTCTTTCCGGGGTGGAGACGTTGTGCATGGTGTCGGCGTCCGAGACGCCGGATCGGGTGGGGCGGCATCGGACGTTCGTGGACGCCGCGGCGGCGGCCGGGGTGCGGCATGTGGTGTACACCTCCTTCTACGGAGCGGGGGCTGATGCGACCTTCACCTTGGCGCGGGACCACTGGGCCACCGAGGAGTACATCCGGGCCAGCGGGCTGCGGTACACGTTCCTGCGGGACAACCTGTACGCGGACTTCCTGAGCTCGATGGTGGGGCAGGACGGGGTGCTGCGCGGGCCGGCGGGTGACGGGGCGGTGTCGGTCGTCGCGCTGGACGACATCGCCGACGTCTGCGCCGCCGTGCTCCGGTCGCCCGGTGAGCACGCGGGGGCGACCTACGATCTGACCGGCCCGCGCTCGCTCACGCTCACGGAGATCGCGGACACCCTCGGCGAGGTCACCGGACGTCACGTCAGGTACCACCCGGAGACCGTGGCGGAGGCGTACGAATCGCGGGCCGGCTACGGCGCGCCACGTTGGCAGGTCGACGCGTGGGTCTCCACGTACACGGCGATCGCGGCGGGCGAGCTGGCAGGAGTCAGCACCGCGGTACACGACCTCACCGGCCACCCGCCCACGTCTCTCGCGGAACTGCTCCGCGGCTGAGCACCGCGCCGGCGCAACACCACGGACAAGCGTTCACACCGGCGCAACGTCATGGACAAGCGTCCGCACCGGCGAAACGTCATGGACAAGCGTTCGCGCCGTCCGCCCGCCGCCGACGGAGAGGATCCGGTACAGCCCGCAACGCCGACGCCTTCCTCCGCTTCGGCACCACCGACATCACGCGTCTGCGCTTCGGCACCACCGAGATCATGCGTCTGGGCTTCGACGCCGACACTGGCATCCGGCCGGCCGGCATCCTGGCCACCCTGCTGAGAAACAACACGACACCTCCCGGAGATCACCGATGGTCAGGCACTTGATCGACAACCAGCGGACCGTCGTCCTGTGACCCTCTGCTCCCTGGCTGGGCGGCGTGGTGGGTCACCGCCCCAGGCACCTGCCTCGCGGCATCGCCGGGACCCCGCCGGCTCGTGCCGCACGAGCCGGGGCCTGTAAAGGCGGCGGTGGGCGATGGCGTCCTTGCCGACGTCGACACCGGTCGTCCCCTCTGAGCACCGGTGGGCGTCACCTGGAAGGAGGGCTCATGGGGGACGGTGGGCCTGGGGTTCGAGGAGAGCGAGCAGGGGGTGGAGCCACTCCACTCGGGGCGTGCCCATGGACGCGTCCAGTTCTCGCGGGGTGGGCATTCGGTCGCGCAGGATCGCTGGGCTGACGAGCCGGTGGAGGCCCTGGGCCACGAGGACGGCCATCGAGTAGGCGGGGTCCTCGGCCAGGGCCCGCTCGACGGCGATGGCCGCCAGGGCGCAGTCCCCGCGGCGCCATGCCGCGACCGCGAGCAGGGACGCGGCAGGCGGTACGAACGGTGGCTCCAACCTGCGTGCGAGATCCCTCCACAGGGCGATGTGGGCGTCCTCGGTCTCGTCCTTCATCAACGTCCATGCCTCGTCCCGTACGCGTATCACCGAGAGATGCAGCCCCAGCGTCGCCGCCTCCCGGTCGTTCAGCCGGTCGCCGGCCGCAAACGTCTCGATGGCCGCTCGCACCCTCGCCAGCCCTTCGCTGACGAACATTCCGGCGAACTCCGCGAGGCCCCCCTCCTCGGCCCGCGTCAGCCCGGCGATCCCGGCCCCGGTGGTCCCGGCCCCGGTGGTCCCGGCCCCGGCGATCCCGGCCCCGGCGATCCCGGCCCCGGCGATCCCGGCCCCGGCGATCCCGGCCCCGGCGATCCCGGCCCCGGCGATCCCGGCCCCGCCGGTCCCGGCCGGGCTCGGCGTCGCGAGGGTGGTCAATCGGGTGCGTAGGGCGGTCATGGCGAGGTCGGTGGCATCGCGCATCGCCGTTCGGGGCGGGCCTTCCAGGGGAGACACCGAAAGGCGCAGGTGCTCGCGGCCGGGGAGGGCGACCAGTCCGTTCACGGTGGCTCGGGCGGCCACGGGGCCGGCTACCGGGTCGTAGGGGGTGCCGCCGGGTGGGCAGCACTCGGCTCTCGGGCAGACGTAGGACCAGTAGCGGGACTCGTCGGCGCGCAGTGCCTCGATGACGTCGATGCCTGCTTCGCTCAGGAGGCGAAGCACCTCCTCCACGGCGGGGGTGACGAGGGGGCCGGGGCCGAAGCCGGCCACGATCGTGTGGGTGACGCGCTCGCGGCGGAGGAACGGCACGAGGCGGTCGAAGGCGCCGGGCTCGGGGGGCAGGTCCCAGCGGGTGGTGACCCGCAGTTCGCCGCGTGCGCCCCGGCCGGAGAAGGCGATGACGACGAGGCTGTCGGCGGGGTGGAAGCCCAGGAGGTAGGGCACGGCTCCGAGGATGTCGTCGGGAGAGGTGAGGAGGATGGGAGAGGGCGTCATGACGTTCATGCTTCAGCATTTCGTGACCGCGCGATCCCAGGGAGTGACGGCCCTGTGGACAGGCTGCCGGGCCGACCCGGGCGTCATCGGGCGAGTCCGCCCATTCGGATCACGCTCAGCTCCTCGGCGCGATCACCGGGACGCCGGCCGGGGAGCTTGCCGGGACCAGTCCTGTGGACAACGGACGCCGAAGGCAGCCGACGCCGGCTGGATATCCACAGGGCGCGGATTCGAGCCACACGAGCCTGAACCGTCCTGTAGGGCGTCGAGGTCCGGCCGCCCGGGACGGTTCACACGTCGGCGGACCGCGGGGCTGCCGGTGCTCGCACGCCGGCCATCCAGATGTCCGGCGGGGTGGTGGGCTCCGGTATCGCCCGCACGCCCTGGCTGGCCGTACCCGAAGGACTCGGCCGGCCGCACGTGTCGTCCGCGTCGATCACTTCGCCTCGGCGATCCGCGCGGGCTCGACTTCGGCGCCGCGCCGAACGAACTCCAGGAGTATTTCTACAGAGGCAGCAAGCCACCCAGACAGGGGTAATCGATGTGACGACCCGCAGGTGAAGCGGCTTCGGTCCTGGTCCTTGCCCCACCCCCGCGGTGCCGCGGCGATCTCGTAGGGGTGCATGAGCCGCTGGACGAGGGCCGACAACACGGCCAGCGCCCGGGACTTACCGGTCGCCGGGGAGCGGGGAGTAGCGGTTGCGGACCAGAAAGGTGGCGCCGGCGATGGCGGCGGGCATGGCCAGCACGGCGAGGAACGGGACGAGGAACACGAGGAAGGTCAGGACGCCGAAGCCCAGGGCGGGTGCCTTGTTGGCGCGGAGGGCCGCGTAGCGGCTGCGGCGGGCCATCGCGCGGCGTTCCATGGGGAGAGTGGTGAGTTCCACGGTCAGGAAGAAGCCGGAGACGGCGGCGCCCAGCACGGGGACCACGGTCTGGCCGATGACGGGGACGAACCCCAGGACGAAGAGCGGGATGGTGAAGGCCAGGACCCATCCGAGGGTGATCAGGCTGTCGCGGACGGAGCGGAGGACCGACCGCCAGGCGGGCACGTCGGGGGCCTTGGGACCGCCGCCCAGGTCGTCCTCGACGCGTTCGGAGAGTTTCTCGTAGAACGGGTCGCCGATCGCCAGGGTGGCGGCGGTGAAGGTCACGACGGCGAGCACCAGGCCGAGGCCGAAGATGACGACACCGAGCAGCACGCGCAGGGTGTCGCGGGCCGCGTCGGCCCAGCCGTCGGCGAACGGAGTCGCCCAGGCGGCCAGGTCGCCGGCGTACGTGCCGAGCACGGCGAGGGCGGCGACGTACAGCGCGAACGCGATCAGCGCGGGGATGAGGCCGAACAGCCACTGCCTGGGGTGGCGGGACACCCAGCCGACCCCTTGGAAGAAGTACTTGACGCCGTCCGCGACGCCGCGGACACCGGTGCCCGCGGCCTGCCCCATGGTGCTCATGCCCGGCAGGCTAACGCCTCAGATCTGTCTCAGCGCGATATCAGAGGAAAGCTCACGGTTCGGCGTGGAGGGCGAGCGGCGAGGGACCACAGTGCCGGCGGGCGAGGGTCCCAGCCGGCGTCACACCCGCGTCGAACTTCAGCGCCACAGAGAAGTGACCGGGACGCCCAGGCGGGCGAAGAGGACGCGCAGCAGCGGCAGCGACAAGCCGAGGACGTTGCCGTGGTCGCCCTCGATACCGGTGACGAACCAGCCGCCGAGGCCGTCCAGGGTGAAGGCGCCGGCCACGCGGAGTGGTTCGCCGCTTGCCACGTATGCGGCTATCTCGTCGTCGCCGGGGGTGCCGAAGTGCACCACCGTCGCGGCCACCTCGGCGGCCTCCGTGCCGGTGGCCGTGTCGATCACGCAGTGGCCGGTGAGCAGCCTGCCCGTGCGGCCGCGCATGGATCGCCAGCGGGCGGTGGCCTCTTCGGCGGAGGCGGGCTTGCCGTACGCCCTGCCGTCCAGTTCCAGCATCGAGTCGCACCCGATGACCAGCCCGCCGGTCAGGCCGGCCGCCACCACCGACGCCTTGGCGCGGGCCAGGGCGAGGCACAGCTCGGACGGGGACGCGGCGGTGACGGCCTCCTCGTCCACGCCGCTGACGATCACCTTGGGGTCCAGCCCGGCGCCCCGGAGCAGGGCGAGCCGGGCGGGTGAGGCGGAGGCGAGAACGATCTCGGTCATGTCATCCGAGCCTAGGGCAGCGGGGGCGGTGCGTCGTCACCGGCTCAGAGGGGGCGGATGCTGGAGACCAGGGTGTTGATGTCGGCGTACCGCTTCTTCTGCGCCTCGGGGATGGTGACGAACACCAGGGCGGGCTTGCCCTCGGGAACGTCCACCAGGGCCACCGCGGCGGTGGAGTGGCGCCGGTCGCCGTCCACCTCGTACGTGACGCGGTAGCCGAGCAGCCACCCGTCGCGCTTGCCCGCCTTGAAGGGCTGCGACGCCGTCCAGGTGATCGTGGAACCGGCCGGGTGGTGGTTGAGGGTCCAGCGAGCGGCCAGGTACGCCGTCTCCTTGAGCTTCTTCTGCACCAGGATCGGCACCGGGCAGGTGGCGAGCAGCCCGCGGTGCCCGGCGCCCTTGACGGCGGGCAGGGTGCGCCGGGTGGCGAACGGCGAGGACGTGACGAGCTTCCACTCCTTGGTGAACCGGGCGAAGCTGATGCCGGACTTCTTGTCCTTGACGAGACCCTTGGTGGGGGCACCCTTGCCGGGGAAGTCGGCGAGCTTGCGGTTCTCCGGCATGGCGGGCACCCGGGCGTCGGCCGCGGCCAGCTCCAGCGCGGTGCGTCCCGGGGTCGCCACGGGGGACGGGACGATCGCCGCAGGGGAGGACTGGCCGGTGACCGCGACCGGGGCGGAGAGGCCGTCCGGCACGGGCGTGGGGACGGCGGACGGCGACAGGGCCGGCGACGCGGAGGCCAGGGGGGACGCGGGCGGCAGAGGGGCGTTCGCCTCGGGTGAGGCGGCCGTGGACGCCTCCACGGTGGCTGAGGGCGAGCCGGAGGGGGCGGGGAGGGTCGATAACGCGGCGTCCGGGGTGAGCGGGGGGCTCGTGGGGGCGGAGGCGGTGGCGGCCGGTTCGTCCGGCCGGGCCACCATGAAGATCACCACAGCGGTCACGGCGACGGCGACGCCTGCCAGGCTGCGGTAGATGACACGCATCGGCAGGTCGCCCAGCTTGGACGGCCGGAAGCCTCGCTCTGCCGGCGGAGCCTGGGCCGGTGGAGGCTCCTCGATCGTGATCCTCGGCAGCGGCGCGGTCTCCGCCTCTGCCAGTACGTACGTTGGGACGGCCTTGGTGCCGTAGTTCCCACCCACCCCATTTGACACGTTCGGAGCGTACGGCATATCTCTGGCGCTCGGCATGCCCCCCGATCACACTTCGGGAACGAGTGCCGTTCGGTTTCGGGCCTTACACCCCTGTTGACCTCGGGCTTCACCCCGACGGTCATGGGCGTGGGCCTCCGGGCTCAGCCCACCGGGTTACGCAACGGGCCCCAGGCGGACGGGCGGGCACCTCCTGCGCGCAACCACGGGGCGTCCGCCACCACCGTGCGGGACCCGGGCTCTATTTCAGTGAAACCGGCGTCACGGACCACCGGGAGGCCGCTGCCCGCGAGCGCGGCCCAGCGGGCGGGGCCGGCGGTGCGTACGGCCACCGTGAGGCCGGCGTCCCGCCAGGTGCGGCGGGTCTCCTCGCCGGTGCCCCACCAGGCGAGCTGGGCGGCGTGGCCCGCCTGGGCCATGGCCTTGCCCGCCGACATGGTGAGGCCCGGGTTCGTCCAGAGCACCGCGCCGTCTTCCCGGGGCGGCCCGGGGTCGTGGTCGCCGTCGGTCAGGTCGGTGCCGGAGACCTGGAGCCGGGACAGTTCCTTCGGCCAGTCGTCCAGCGGTACCGGGGGGTGCACCCGCACCTCGGCCGACCGCAGCTCCACCGTGATCCCCGGCAGCTCCAGCACCCGCCGCCACTCCGCTCCCCTGGCACGCCGGACGACCTTGCGTATGCCGACCGTCTCCCAGACCCGGACGTCCTCGGCCCACTCCCCCGCCGTCGCCCTCTCGTCGTCCAGCAGCCGCAGCACGGCCGACGCGGCCGCTTCCAGCGCGTCGGTACGCAGCGGAGGCGACCCGCGCTCGATGCGGACGACTAGCGGGAGAACCCTTTGATCGTGCGGACTCATCCCCCAAGGATGTCAGGTCTCCTGCCGTACGACGGCGCCGGATTCGCCACCGCGTCCCGCCGCATCGGCACCGGAGTGGTGAGCGCCGGCGGTGGGGCCCGGAGTGCTCGCGGGGGGTCTGATGAGGCGGAGGGACATCCAGGCGGCCGCGGCGCAGAGGAGGCCCGCGGTGTACCAGGCGGCGGTGTAGTGGCCCAGGTGGTCTCGGGTCAAGCCGGCTGCTGTGGCGGCCAGGGCGGCGCCTATCTGGTGGGAGGCGAAGACCCAGCCGAAGACCACGGCGCCGTTCTTGCCGTAGATGGTGCGGCACAGGGCCACGGTGGGGGGAACGGTGGCCACCCAGTCGAGGCCGTAGAAGATGATGAACACCAGCATGCTGGGCTGGGTGGTCTCGGCGAACAGGGACGGGAGGACGAGGAGGGACAGGCCGCGCAGGGCGTAGTACGCGCCCAGGAGTTTTGCGGGGTCCACGCGGTCGCTCAGCCAGCCGGAGAGCACGGTGCCGACGATGTCGAACAGGCCCACCAGGGCCAGCAGTCCGGCGGCGGTGGTCTCGGGCATGCCATGGTCGTGGGCGGCGGGGATGAAGTGGGTGCCGACCAGGCCGTTGGTGCTGGCTCCGCAGATGGCGAAGCCACCCACCAGGTACCAGAACGGGCGGGTGCGGGCCGAGGAGCGCAGTACGCTCACCGCCCGTGCCGCCGGGCCGCCGGAGCGGGGTGCCCCGGCGGGCGCCGCGGCGGTGCCGGCCACGGGGGCAGGGGTGGGTGGGGCGCCCAGGGCGGTCAGGCCCAGAGTCTTGGGGTGGTCGTGCAGGAGGAACCACACCAAGGGGACCACGGTGAGGGCGGCGGTGGCCACGACCAGGGCGGCGGTGCGCCAGCCGGGGCCTTGCGCCAGCCAGGCCAGTACGGGGAGGAAGACCAGTTGGCCGGCGGCGCCGCCGGCGGTCAGGACGCCGGTCACCGTGCCGCGGTGGCGGACGAACCAGCGGTCGGTGACGGTGGCGACGAAGACCAGGGCCATGGAGCCGGTGCCGAGGCCCACCAGGACGCCCCAGCAAAGGACCAGTTGCCAGCTCTGGGTCATGAAGACGGTCAGGCCGCTGCCGAGGGAGACGAGAAGCAGGGCGGTCGCCACCACGCGGCGCATGCCGAAGCGGTCCATCAGGGCGGCGGCGAAGGGGGCGGTGACGCCGAACAGGACGAGGTTCACCGAGACGGCCAGGGAGATGGTGCCCCGGCTCCAGCCGAACTCTTCCTCAAGAGGGGTGATCAGCACGCCGGGGGTGGCCCGGAATCCGGCGGCCCCCACGATGGCGACCAAGGCGACACCGGCCACGACCCAGGCCCGGTGGACACGCGGCCTCTGCGTTTCCGTCGAAGTCATGCCGACCATCATGGAGCGCCAGGTAGAGGGGCACGAGTGGCCGGAAAGCCAATATGTGAAAGAATCCGGCCATGCCGCATCGTGTCGTCGTCGTCGCCCTGGACCACTTCGCCGGGCTGGACCTCGGCATCCCCGGCCAGGTCTTCCGTGTCGCCCAGGCCGGGGAGGGCCGGCCGCTGTACGAGGTCGTCACCTGCAGCCCGGGCGGACGGCCGGTGCGGGGGCACGACGGGTACCGCGTGCTGCCCGACCACGACCTCGGCGTGCTGGACACCGCCGACACCGTGGTGGTGCCCGGCGTGCTCGACGGACCGCCGCTCAACGAGGGCGTCATCGACGGCGAGCTGCGCGCGGCCCTGCGCCGGGCGGCCGGGCGGTCACGGGTGATGTCCATCTGCACCGGCGCGTTCGTGCTCGCCGCGGCGGGCCTGCTGGACGGCCGTCCCGCCACCACGCACTGGCGGCACGCGGCCCGGTTCCGCGCGCTGTTCCCCCACGTGCCGCTCGACCAGGACGTATTGTTCATCGACGACGGCGACCTGCTCACCTCGGCGGGGGTCGCCGCCGGCATCGACCTGTGCCTGCACGTCGTGCGCCGCGACCACGGCAGCGAGGTCGCCAACCACGCGGCGCGGCGCTGCGTCACCCCGCCGTGGCGGGAGGGCGGCCAGGCGCAGTTCATCGAACGGCCGCTGCCCGAGCCGGGCGGCAACACCACCGGCCCCACCCGCGACTGGATGCTCGGCAGGCTCGGGGAACGCCACGACCTGAGCGCCCAGGCGAGGCACGCCGGCATGAGCGTGCGCACGTTCACCCGCCGCTTCCGCGAGGAGACGGGCCTCAGCCCCGCCCAGTGGCTCATCCTCCGCCGTGTCGAGTACGCCCGCCACCTGCTGGAGACCACCGACCTGCCGGTGGACCAGGTCGCCGAGCGCGCGGGGTTCGGCACGTCCGTCTCCCTGCGCCAGCACCTGCACGCCACGGTCGGCCTGTCCCCCCAGACCTACCGCGTCACCTTCCGGCAGCCGGCCCCCGTGAAGGTGTGAGTCACCACTGCCAGCGCAGGAAGCGGCGCCGGGTGCGGGTGACCAGGGTGCCGGCCCGCTGCTTGCCGCGGACCACGACGTGCAGGCCGTCCCCCGCGAACGAGGAGGCGGTCACGCCGCGCACCCGGGAGCTGCCCGCGACGAGCTCGACGTTGTCGATGTCCACCGTGGAGCCGGGCGGCAGCACCAGGATGGTGGAGCCCGCGTAGACGTCCAGGTCGATGTAGATGACGGGGTGGGAGATCACGGCCTCGGTGAAGTCGAGCTTCACGGTGCCCGCCTTGGCGGTCACGACGAGCTGCCGGGGCACCACCCACCGCCCGCGGCGCTTCAGCGTGGCCGCCGTGGTGCGCAGGTCGGCCCGCTCCGGGGCGACGGACGTGAGCGGGCTGCCGGGCAGGTCGGCGACGTACTGCTCCACCTCGGCGAACGTCCGCGCGGTGAACACCCCGGTGAGCCGCTGGTCGAACTCCTCCAGCGTCAGACGGCCCTCACCGTGCGCGGTGCGCAACCGCTCGGCGACCCGCTCACGATCGGCGTCCGACATCCGCGTCTCCGGGACGCGCGGGACTGAATCTCCGCTCACGACGCAAACTCTAGAGGATGGGACGCGAAACGCTCGCGGCCAGGAAATCGTCACCTGTGGGTGGAGCTATGGGGATTCGAACCCCAGACCTCCTCCATGCCATGGAGGCGCGCTACCAACTGCGCTATAGCCCCTGGTCGCGCCGTACGCCCGGCTCGGGACGGCGGCACGAGGCATCAGTGTATCGGAGGCCGGCCCCCGGGCCGAACCGGCGGCGGATCGGCCGCGTTCCGGGCGCGGAGGCATCAGGATGGAGAAGGATCGCCACGGGTCCGGATACGGAAAGGATCGAACCGACTACAAAACGTGGCGGGGTTTGCTAGTTTCTGAGAAACAGCGGCCAGGGGAGGCCGCTCGCCGGTCCGTGGGGAGCCGCCCGGCCGCCTGGCGGGGGAGCGTTCCATCGCGGCCCCCGGCTGCGGTCCCGGCGACGGGGAGACCGCCGCGCGGGGTGGGGACAAGATCGCGCAACGTGATTTCTGGAAGGTCAGGATCGGACATGCAGCCGAGCCCGCTGGAACTCAACGCCGGATCCGCGTTCGACATAACCGACGTCGGCCAGGACGGCTTCCTGGACAAAGAAGACATGGACCTCGTGGGCCTGCAGGTGGCCGACCGGCTGGGCCTGGCCGCCGAGGCCCCCGCCCGCAGCCGGCTGCGGGACGCCTACATGCGGGTCTGGGAGAACGTCCTGACCGCCGTGGGCGCCGACGCGTCCGGCCGGGTCAGCAGGCGCCGGTACGTCGAGTACGCCGCCTCGCCCCGGCTGGACCGCACCGGCTTCATCGTGGACATCGTGTGGCCCATCACCGAGGCCCTGTGGGACGCCCTCGACACCGACGGCGACCAGCGGCTCAGCATGGCCGAGTACCTCCACCTGTGGTCGGCGTACGACGTGGAGACCTCCGAGGCCCGCGAGGCGTTCATCCTGCTGGACACCGACGGCGACGGCCACCTCGGCAGGGACGAGTTCGCCCAGGCGATGTACGACTTCTACTTCAGCCCGGACCCGAAGAAGACCGCCATCCCCATCCTCGGCCGCTGCTGACCCCGGCGGGGACGGCGGCGGCCCGGGAGACGGGCCGCCGCGCGTGAGGCCGTCAGTGCAGTGACCGCGCCGCCCGGATCAGCTCGGCGAGTTCGGTGACCATCGGGTCCTCGGTCTCGGCGGCCAGGCGGGACGCGTGGCCCGCCAGGCCGTCGAGTTCCTCGCCGAACATCGCGGCGTCGGCCTCCCGGAGCCGTTCGGCGAACGCGGCGGCGACCACGCCCACCTGGAACCGCGGCGTCGTGCCCCGCCACAACCCGCCGGACAGTTCGCCGACGTCGATCCCGCGGGCGGCCTCGGCGGGCGCGCGGCTGTCGGGGTCCAGCCACCGCACCGTCGCCATCGCCACCTGCCCGGACGCCCCGGGGCGCAGCGTCAGCGCGTACAGCGCGGTGACCGCGTGGCCGGGACCCACCTCGCCGCCGTCCTTGGCGTCGTCGCGGAAGTCGCCCTCGGCCAGCGCCCGGTTCTCGTACCCGAGCAGCCGGTAGGAGGCGACGGTCGCCGGGTTGAACGCCACCTGCGCCTTGGCGTCCCTGGCCCGCAGGTCGAGGTTGGCCGTCAACCCTTGGGTGAACGCCTGGCGCGCCTCCTCCGGCGTGGCCACGTAGATCGCCGAGCCGTCGCCGTTGTCGGCGAGCCGCTCCATCAGGGCGTCGCCGTACTCCCGCCCGACGCCGACGCACAGCAGCGTGATCCGCCGCGCGGCGTGGTCGCGCACCCGGTCGAGGATGCCGTTCCAGGTGGTGTCGCCGGTGTTGGCGAGGCCGTCGGACAGCAGCACGACCCGGTTGGTGGCCACCGGCCGGTACGCGCGGGCCGCCTCCTCGTACCCGGTGACCAGCCCTTTCTCCAGGTTGGTGGACCCCTCGGCCTGGAGCTCGTCGATCGCCGCGTGCAGGTCGGCGCGCCGGTCGGCCGGGGTCATGGACAGGCGCAGCCGCGCCTGGTCGCCGAACGACACGATGGACACCTGGTCCCCCGGCCCGAGCCGGTCCACCAGGGTGTGCAGGGCGTCGCGCACCAGGTCGAGCCGCCCCGGCTCGGCCATGGAGCCGGACACGTCCACCACGAACGTGAGGTTGGCGGGCCTGCGGCCGGCCTCGTCGAGCGACCTGGTCTGCAGGCCGACCCGCAGCAGCGCGGACCCTTCGGTGGCCCCGCGCGCCCCGTCCAGGTGCACGGCGAAGCCGTCGCCGTCCGGCTCGGCGTACCCCTGGGCGAACGCGTTGACGAACTCCTCGGTGCGGACGTCCGCCGGGTCGGGGCGCACGCCGTCGCGCAGCTTGCCGCGGGCGTAGCCGTAGGAGGCGGTGTCGACGTCGAGGGCGAAGGTGGAGACGGACCCGGTGGGCTCGGGCCCTTCGGCCGGAGGGGTGCCGGAGCTGGTGGGCGCGGGCCGGGCGGGGGCGCCGGACGGCTCACGGTCCCGGCCGGCGTCGTTGGGCGTCGGGCCGCTGCCACAGGCGACGGCGAGGAACAGAAGGACAACCAGGGCGCAGATGATGCGGGCACGTGTCTTCAACGGAGCCTCCTCGGTCACCCCGTTCGACGGCATCCGCGCCGCTCCGGGCCGGACCCGTCACCCAAGCGACAGGCAACCGTGCCCGGTCCGTGACCGCGCCCGCGCGGGCCGCGGCACAGGAGCGATCAGAAGGTGTTCCTGCGGCAGTTGAGGAAGAGCTGCATCTCCAGCGGCTCCTCGTCGGTGGCGGGGATGTACGCGAGGTCCATCTGCTCGCGGACGCTGAACCCGGCCTCCTCGACCACCGCCCGCAGCGCGGCCCTGGCGTACCCGGTGAGGCGCAGCGGCGTGCCCAGCACCCGGACGGGGGCGTCGTCGACGTCCATCTCGACCATGCCGACGGCGAGCCACCCGCCGGGCACCAGCCGCTCGTGGATGCGCAGCAACGAGAGCATGATCTCGTCGCGGGGCAACATCGACAGGGAGAAGAACGCGACCACCGCGTCGAACCGGCCGATCCTGCCGTCGAGCTCCACCACGTCCATCAGGCGCAGGTCGGCCTCGGGGACGTGCTTGGAGGCGAGGTCGAGCATGACCGGCGAGATGTCGATGCCGATCACCTCGCATCCGGCGTCGGTGAGCTGACGCGCCGTGGGGAGACCGGTGCCGCAGCCGACGTCCAGCACGCGGGCGCCGGGCCGCAACCGCCGCAATACCCACTCCGCGGACGCGATCTGCCCTCCTTTGTAGGGAAACGCCTCGTCGTACCGCTCGCCTATGCGGTCGAAGGCCTCAGCCTGCGCGGCCCGGTGCGACGGGCGCGAGCATTCCGCTGACATTCCATCCACCCAACGCTGAAAGCATCATGTGTCTTAAGTAGATAGAGGCATATCACAGGCTAAGTCAAGGGCAGTCAGGACGAGAGTTGACTACATGGGGTACGACGGCGGAATGGAACGGTACTTTCCCCGCAGGATGAACATTTCACCTGCTGATCGCCAGGTTCCGGCGGGCCGGAAGGGTCAGGCGGGCGCGGCCGCCGTGGTGAACGTGATGGCGGCGTAGTCGGCGATCGGGCGGTATCCGAGTGCTTGGTAGATGGAGTTCGACGTCGGATTGGCGAGGTCGGTGAACAGCAGCACCAGATCGGCACCCGCCTCACCGGCGGCACGGGTGGCGGCGTACGTCACCGCGGAGCCGTAACCGCGCCCGCGCAGGCCGGGCGGGGTGTAGACCGGGCCGATCCTGGACATCCCGATGACCGGCTCGGAGAAGGCGGCCATCGCGACCGGCCGTCCCCCGTCCTCCCACAACACGAACTCGCCCAGGCCGACGCGCTGCGCCACCTGGGCCCGCACGTCCCCCGCCTGGGGGTGCGGGTCTGCCTCGGCGCAGAACGCCGACATCCACTCGACGACCGCCGTGAGGTCACCGTCCCCGGCCATCCGGGCCGCCCCCGGCAGGTGCGGGGCGCGCAGGGTGTCCAGGCGGTACAACCGGAGCTCGACCCGTTCGCCCGGCTCCCGCCCGCGGGCGGCGGCGAACGCCTCCACCTGTTCCTTCGGCCCGCTCACCGCGGCGATCTCGCGGTCCCGCACCGCCTCGGCCAGCTCGGGGACCACCGCCACGGGGATGTCGCCGAGCAGCAACGGGTGCGGCGGCGTGTGCAGCACCGCCCCGGCCACTTCCCCGCCGGTGGCGTACCAGCCGAGCAGCAGGTCGTCGTTCCACAGACCGAGGCGGACGCGCCGCAGAACCGTCAGCGGGACCGTGTTGCGCACGGGGTCGCGGCGCAGCCACGCCTCGGCGGGCGCGGGGAACTCATCGACGTCGCCAGTGAATGTCCAGGTCATACGGGCAGTGTCCCAGCGGCCCGCGCTCGGGGGCGACCGGATTTCCGCGGGGTCAGAACTCGTCGGCGCCGGGCGGCTGGGTGATCGGGAAGACGTGCCGGGTGGCCGCGCACACGGTGTGCAGCGTGTGGATGGGGACGCCGTCCACCGAGAACCCGGTGCGGAGGATCTCGACGACCCACTCCCCCGGCTCCAGGGCCAGTGTGGCGGCCTCGGCGGGGGCGGG